>MHMF01000021.1 GCA_001821475.1 Candidatus Nealsonbacteria bacterium RIFCSPLOWO2_01_FULL_38_120 | reverse complement strand
AAGCATATCCATCGGATATGCTTCCTCGTTCTATCAAATTTTCGCTCTGAAATTTGGAAAAAATACCAAGAAAGCATTTCGCAATTCAAAGATATTATATTCCTGAAAATCAACATAAAAGGCGATCGTCCGATAACCATCGGACCATCGCCTTTCTTTTTTATTTATTTAAAATTGGTCGCAATAAACAGCTAAATTATTCTCGCTTTTGATAAAATCAATTATCCTCTCCGCCGCCCTTAAACATTCTTTAGCTTCTTCTTTGTTAAATTTCACATATCCATCTCCCGGATATCTAGCGGGAACATAGGCGTTGCTTAATTTTCTCAAATCAGATTCAAACGCGCTAAAATCCAAACCGCCTAATTGAGATAGATAAATAAGATTATGCGTTCTCTCCTCCTTTTTTAGTTTCCCTTTTGAGATTATAACAAGAACCTTCAGATACTTTTCTACCGCCTGCTGGCTTAAAAAACAAACGTGATCGTAATATTCCGACTCCTCAAAAAGATTTTTAGCCAAAGAAAAATCATCATCCGCTTTCATCAGCCAACCATACACAACGCTTTTATTTTTTATTTTCTCTGTCATAGAGCAATTTGCCTGTTTGCGCTATTTCTCTTACAAAATAATTTTCCTCTTTTAACGCAGACTTCCATTCCTTGGGGGTATAAACTAAAATATCGGTTCCCATAGGAGAATTCACTAAGCCCGAGACTTGAAGAAGCCTTTTTGTAAATCTTTCTTTGGTTTTTTTAATAACCAACAAATCAACATCGCTGTTTTTTTTTGCTCTCCCGGTAGCAAAACTCCCGAAAAGAAAAACCTTTTCGGGCTTATATCTTTTCACAATTTGGTTTGTTATATTTTTAATTTTTTTTTCCATTTAATAATAGCCAAAATTCAGGGTTAATTTCTATTTTTTTATATTATCAAAAATTCAAATTCCTGTCAAACTAAAATTTCAATATTACTTTTAATTACGAAATGCCAAATAAAAAAAGAATTTCCTGGTCTTTTCTCCAAATTTCAGCTGCAAATTTGAAGAAAGGACCAAGAAAGCATTTCGCAATTCAAAGATATTATATTCCTGAAAATCAACATAAAAGGCGATCGTCCGATAACCATCGGACCATCGCCTTTCTTTTTTTTATTTCAACAATTGCCATTACTTCGTTTTAATTACTTCGTCAATGATGCCGTATTGTTGCGACTCTTCAGCTGAAAGATAAAAATCCCTGTCAGTATCTTTTTCAACTTTATCAAGCGGCTGGCCTGTATGCCTTGCGATTATGTTATTGAGCTTATTTTTTATTTTCATAATCTGCTTTGCCGTGATTTCAATGTCAGCGGCCGGGCCCGTTGCTCCGCCCGCCACCTGATGAAGCAAAACCTCGGAATTGGGCAAGGCGTAGCGCTTTCCTTTTTCACCGGCAGCCAACAAAACAGCACCCATTGAACCGGCTAATCCGAAACAAATAGTTGCCACAGGGCATTTAATATATTGCATTGTGTCGTAAATCGCTAGCCCGGCCGTAACAGACCCTCCCGGAGTGTTTATATAAAGCTGGATGTCTTTTTTCGGGTCTTTGCTCGCCAAAAAAAGAAGCTGGGCGATTACAGAATTCGCCGAAGGGTCGTTTATCTGGCCCACTAAAAAAACAATCCTTTCTTTCAGCAATCTGGAATAAATATCATAAGCCCGCTCCCCGTATTGCGTTTTTTCTAAAACTGTTGGAACAAGATTCATAATTTATCTACGAATTACGAATTTTGTACGAACATACGAAAACGTATCCGTATATTTGCAAGTAATTCGTATTTCGTAGCTATGTTAAATTTTTTATCGATTTAAACACTTTCTCCGTCCATAAATATTCTCTGACGTATTCTATCATTTTATCAAGTCCCACCTTTTTTTCAAATTCTTCTTGGCTGGAATAGCGCTTTAATGTTTTATTCACTTCTTCTTCAATTTCTTTTTCCGAAACAGCGATATTTTCTTTTTTCCCGATTTCCCGCAAAACAAGAGAGTTTTTAACCGATCTTTCCGCTTGAGGAAGAATGGCGGTTAAAATGTCTTTTTCTGTTTTCCCGGTTTTTTCCAAATAATCATCGTAAGACATTTTTAGAGAGTTTTGAATATCCGCTTTCATCCGTTCAAGCATTTTTTTTTGCTGACTGTCAATTAACGGCAAAGGAATTTCGCAAACAGATTCTTTGCTTATTTTTTCCACAATCTCGCTTCTGGCGGCTATCACCTCTTCCTGATTTTTATCCAGTAAAATTCCTTTTTCCAATTCTTTTTTAAGAGCGTCTAAATCCTTGAAATTGCCGAGTGAGAGCGCGAATTGGTCGTTAATTTCCGGGAATTCCGCCTTCTGAACGGAAACCACCCTTACCTTCACCTCTACATTTTTTCCGAATTTTCTCAACGGGTGATTTTCTGGAATAGATATTTGAATTTTATCTTTTTCTCCGCCGGCTGTCATCCCAGCCAAACT
Source organism: Candidatus Nealsonbacteria bacterium RIFCSPLOWO2_01_FULL_38_120 (assembly GCA_001821475.1). GTDB lineage: Bacteria > Patescibacteriota > Minisyncoccia > Minisyncoccales > GWA2-38-27 > GWA2-38-27. The sequence continues at coordinate 6,541 of MHMF01000021.1, read as the reverse complement.
ATCCTCCAGACCAGGGAACAAACCTCCTTCTCCGAGTATGAAATTATCTTTTTGATTATTAGAGCCGAAAAAATCATTGAGCCCTGAAAGCCAATATTCTATCGCGACAAAATCGCCTTTTTCCGCCGGCCCGTTTTTAGCTGTAAATTTTCCCCTGGATTTCTGAAGCCATTTTAATGATTCCTCAATATCTTTAGAGCTTATAATTGCGGTTTTTATTCCAACTTCCGCCGCTATTTTTTTATAATCCGGCAAAACAACATCAGGCATTGTCGCAACCTTAACAGAAAAAACAAAAGGGTTTGATTTTGCCAATTTCTTAATTCCTATTTCTGGCCGAGAAATCGGCTCTATTTTGCTTTCTGAAATAATTTTTTCATAGCCATCATGGACAGCCATTTCCGCCGCTTGAGTTAAAATTTTTTCTTCGCCAAGCCGTTGCGTTGCAATTTCTTTTGGAATCTTACCTTCCCTGAATCCGTCAATTTTGAGACCATTAGATAAAAGCAAAACAGCTTTATCGTAAAACGCATTAAATTCTTCAGGGGAAAATTCCGCCAATATCTCCAATTGCGATTCCGGAAGCTTGCTCAAAGATGATTTCATATTAATAACTATGTAACTACGGGAGCATATCCCGTAGTTGTGATTTATGAATTCTAAACCCCCACCACTCCTCCCCTCCGATGGTCATCGGGGGGTGAGGAGGGGGTGATCATTTGTCAAGCCAAAAAAGAAACAATTAAAAGCGCGACAATATTCAAGACCTTTATCATGGGATTTATAGCGGGCCCAGCAGTGTCTTTGTACGGATCTCCGACAGTGTCGCCTGTGACAGCCGCCTGGTGGGCGAATGAACCTTTTCCGCCAAAAGCGCCCGCTTCAATATATTTTTTAGCGTTGTCCCATGCCGCGCCTCCGGTTGTCATTGAGATGGCGACAAAAAGCCCGGTAATAATACTGCCCATTAAAAGCCCTCCCAGCGCTTCTTTGCCAAGAAAAATCCCAACTAAAATAGGAGCAAGGACAGGCAGTAAAGCTGGAGCCACCATTTCTTTTATAGACGCTCTTGTGACAATATCAACACATTTTCCGTAATCAGCCCTGGCTGTTCCTTCCATCAGCCCTGAAATTTCTTTGAATTGCCGCCTTACCTCGTCAACCACTTTCCCTGCCGCATTGCCCACCGCCGACATAGCAAAAGAAGCGAATAAATAAGGCAGAAGCCCGCCAATAAATAAACCGACAACAACCTTCGGGTTTTCCAAAGAAAAACTGGTTTTTCCGGACAGCTCTTGGGCGTAAGCGGAAAAAAGAACCAAGGCGGCCAAACCGGCTGAAGCAATTGCATAGGACTTTGTCACTGCTTTTGTGGTATTCCCAACCGCGTCTAAAGAATCAGTGATTTCCCTTACTTCTCCGGGCAAGCCGGACATTTCCGCGATGCCTCCGGCGTTATCTGTTATGGGCCCATAAGCGTCAACCGCGACGATTATGCCGGCAAGAGAAAGCATTGATGTCACGGCTAAAGCAATGCCGTAGATTCCCGCAAAATTATAGCTGAAAATAATCCCGGCTGAAATTAAAAGAATGGGCAAAGCGGTTGACTTCATTCCAAGCGCCAAACCGGCGATCATATTCGTCGCATGGCCTGTCTGAGACGCTTCGGCAATGCCTTTTACCGCTTTGCTTTTTCTGGAAGTGTAATACTCTGAAATCGTAAACATCCCGAGCGCGACCAAAAGCCCTATCAGAAGCGGAGGATAAAAACTATTAATAATATCCACTCGTAAAACATTGTTTCTCACTCCTGATATTAAAATTAAAACGAAATAAAATCCTATTGCCGCCAAGATTGCGGAAGCGATTATTCCCTTATAAAGCGCTCCCATAATATTTTTTTTTACTCCTAATTTCACAAAAAAACTTCCGATAATTGAAGCGATTATCGCCACAGCGGATATTGTCAACGGTAAAAGAACTAATTGGGGATACAGCGGAAAAAGCAGATTTCCCAAAATCATCGTCGCGATTATCGCCACAGTGTATGTTTCAAAAATATCAGCCGCCATTCCCGCGCAATCGCCGACATTATCTCCAACCTGGTCGGCTATCACGGCCGGATTTCTCGGATCGTCTTCAGGAATTCCTTTTTCAACTTTGCCCACTATGTCAGCTCCGACATCAGCCGCCTTAGTATAAATACCCCCTCCCAACCGGCTGAAAACAGAAATCAAGCTTGCGCCAAATCCCAAGGCAATCAAAGAACCAAAATCCTTTGTTAAAAAATAAAAACTTGCCACAGCAAGCAATCCCAGACTTACAACTAAAAGACCTGTTACCAATCCGCCCTTGAAAGACAAATTAAAAGCCTGCTTCATTCCCTTTTTGGCCGCTTCCGCCACTTTAACATTTGCCTGAGTTGAAATCATCATCCCGACAAAGCCGGATAAAGCGGAAAGCGCCGCTCCGACTAAAAATCCGATTCCTGTTTTAATTCCGAAAATAAAATATAAAATAACAAATAACGCGACTAAAACAACTGCTATTGTTCTGTATTGCCTTTTAAGATAAGAAATCGCTCCCTCTTTTATAGCCTCTGCGATTTCAACCATTTTCCCCTCGCCGGCCGGGCTCTTTTTAATTTCAAACATAACATAAAGAACGAAAAACGCTCCCAAAATCGGCGCTAATATCGGTAAAAAACTTTGCATAAAAAAACAATCAAGCGATAATCGGAAACACCGGAGAGATAAATTTCATCGTGGTAAATTTCCTACGATCGTGGGAAATTTACTACGATCAATTTATGAAAATTAAAGATTTTATCTCCCCCCTACCCCTCGATTATTGCAAATTAGTTATTATTTTTTGATTCTTTTTTTGCTTCTTTTTTTCCTTGTTTTTTTTCGGCTTTTCCTTTTTAACTTTTTTCTCTTTTTTAGGTTTTTCTTCTTTTATTTCTATTTTTTTCTCTTCTGGTTTCTCCTTCGTGTGATTTTCTGTGTGATCATCCGACAATGGCGCAGAATCTCCATCCTCAACACTCTTTTCCTTCCCCTTTTCCGCTTCTTCTTCATTCACGGATTTAACATTTATTTTCCAGCCAGTAAGCTTTGCCGCCAGCCGGACATTCTGCCCATCTTTACCGATAGCCAAGGACAACTGGTCGTCGGGAACAAGACAAAGCGCTTTATTTTTTTCCAGCAATTTAACATCAACCACCTTTGCCGGGGAAAGAGCGTTGGCGATAAATTCCTCCGGCTTTTCCGAGTATTCAATAATATCAATTTTCTCCCCACCCAACTCGCTGATAACTGCCATAACCCTTGTCCCCCGTTGTCCTACCGCGCTTCCTATGGGGTCAATACCTTGCTCTGTTGATTCAACCGCTATTTTAGAACGAGCGCCCGGTTCTCTGGCTATTGAACGGACAACAACTTGCCCGGCCGAGATTTCTGGGACCTCTAACTCAAAAAGTCTTGAAATCAACTTTGGATAAGCGCGCGACAAAATCACGGCCGGGCCTCTCGGATTGTCGTCAACAGATAAGATATAAAATTTAAGGCGCTGGCCAGGTTTGTAAAATTCGCCGTAGACCTGCTCCTCTCTCGGCAGAACGGCTAATGTTTTACCTATGTCAATAAAAATATTATCGCCCTCAATCCGCTGAACAACCCCGGACACTATCTGACCCTCCTTTGATTTGTATTCTCCGAAAATCGTTTCCCTTTCCGCTTCTCTTATTTTCTGCAAAATTACCTGCTTAGCTGTCTGAGCGGCAATTCTGCCGTAGTCCTTTTTTTGGACTAAAGCAAATTCCATATCTTCCCCTGCTTTGATTTTAGGATTTATTTTTAAAGCATCCTCCATCATAATATGCCTTTCCTGATTAAAACGGACTTTCCTAATCTCTTCCCCGCCTCCTTCCTCTTCTGTTTTTTTCTCTAACCCCTCGCCAGCCAAAGAGACTTTTTTTTCTTTCAGCGCTTCTAATTCCTCCTCTGAATAAATCATACTGCCATCAACCGCTGTTTTGACCTGCCAAAATTTAGCCTCTCCTGTTTCAGGGCTTAATTTAGCTTTGACCATCTGGCCCTTTTCGCCATAATCTTTTTTGTAAGCTGCGGCTAAGGCCGTCTCAATGCTTTCAATCACTTTTTCCCTTGAAATGCCTTTTTCTTCGCATATTTGGGATATTGCCGACGCAAAATTTTTTAGATCCATAAAAATTAAACTCAAAACTTAAAATTCAAAGCGCAAAACCATAACTTAAAACCTTAAAACCATTTTCTTCCCCGCGCTTCCTTCCATCCGATGACCATCGGAGGGGAGGATTGAGGAGGGGGTAGTTTTAAACTTTAAGGTTATAGTTTTGAGTTTTGAGTTTTGAGCTTCTAAAAAAAATGTCCGTTTTCCAACGGACAAATACATTCTTAATCTCCTTAACTTTATTTCAACTTATCAAAACAATCCCCGCCTGTCAATGGGAGCGTAATAAATTTTGCTACGGAAAAATTTACACGCCCCTATTGCAATTGAGACCAGTTCCCAATTTTACTGCTCAACATCTTTGCGATCTAAAATTTTGAAGCCGTCGGATATGGCGCCACAGAAAAAATCTTCCAACTGACTGTGATCGCCGTTAGTTTGAGCTTTGTATAAATAAGCATAATAAGCCCGTTTTTGTTCCTGGCGGATAATGGCCGGCGCGAAATTAGCGCGAAGAAGCATAAAATTCATAATCAAACGACCAACACGACCGTTGCCGTCCGAAAAAGGATGTATTTTTTCAAAAACGCTGTGGGCGCTGGCAGATAAAGCAATAATATCATCTGATTTTTTATTAGCGAGATCAATAATTTCCGACATCAATTTCGGAACGCTCATAAAATTGGCAGTCGGCAAATTAACGCCAACAATTCTTACGGCGTGGTTGCGATATAGGCCGGCATCTGAACGAACGCCGTTCATCAGAATGCTATGAAATTTAAGAATTAAATTTTCGCTGATTTTTTCTTTTTTGACTACGCAGTCAAATAAATAATTTAAAGCTGTTTGATGATTTTTTGCCTCAAACTGTTCGCTCAAGCTTTTGTTTGACAAGGCGACATTATCAAACAAAATAGCTGCCGTGTCTGGCTCGGTAAGAGTGCTGCCTTCTATGCGATTGCTATTATAAGTAAGTTTTAATATAAATTGGTCGCGAATATCCGGATTATCCAAAATTTCAAAAATAATGCTTTTGTGTTTTAATGATTCTTGTTTCAAGCCCTCTTTTTTTACCGCAAGCTGTTCAGTTATAATAATCTCTTTTTGTTGTATTGTCATACATTCTATATTACCAAACTTTATAAAATTATATAGTGCGGGTAGAGGGATTTGCACCCCCACGGGATTTCTCCCGCCAGGTCCTAAACCTGGCGCGTCTGCTGTTTCGCCATACCCGCAGATTATTTTTTTTACATAGCGCATCTATACGGCTATTGACATAAAGAATTACTTTTTGCTACAATTAAAATATCACGATGAGAGGACTACCAAAGGGTTTCGTCCCGAGGGAATGCCTCTTTTTTTATTTCTTTAATTTTTCCTTGAATAACTGGATATTAACAACAAAACCGCTAAATTTTCTCAATAAAGATGAGAAGCGAACATTTGGAACAATTATTTTAGCCAACTTATTTTGTTCGGTTAGATACTCCACCAAACAATAAAAATCCCCGTCTCCGGAAACAATAACGGCTTTACTATAATTAGGATATTGAATCATCGCATGTAAAACTAATTCAGCATCAACATTACCTTTAATTTTTGCAGCGCCATTCTCTTTTATCGCCAATGTGGGCTTAAAAATACAGACATAACCAGATTCTTGCAACTTGGTATAAAGCGCTTGATTCCCGGAAATATATCCTATAAATAAGTATGCTTTTTCAACTCTATACTTGTCTTTTAGAAATTTCCTGAATCTTAAAAAATTCAAAATCCATCCTTGGCTTTTAACTCCAAGATTTAAATTTTGGCTGTCTATAAAGGCGTAATTATTATGATCTGTTTTCATAGTGCTTGAGGTCATACACTAATTTCTTATTTTTTATTCTATATTCCCTGATTAAAAAATCAATCCCGCTCCGATGAACATCAGAGCGGGATAATTTATTTTTCCCAGACATCAATATAGAAAGCCAAATTTATAATATTATGCTCCGGGGCTAACTATTGACCCTGCGAACATTACCAACGCTTTGGCTACAAAAGCCACCACCACGCCGATCAAAGCGTAAAGAACATAATTTCTTGCTTTTTCTGTTTTCGCCGGATCGCCAGCCGCTGTTATGAAATGGAATGCCGCTATCAAAATAAAAATAACAGCCACCGCTATTAAAATAGCGAAAAGCCAATTCGTGATATTGTCTACTACGGTGCCGGCGCCGCAACAAATAACTGCGGTTCCGGGGAGCATAGCCGCAAAAACTACCAACGGAGAAGCCAAAATAGCCGCTGAAGCCAGACCTGTTAATATTTTTTTCATATTTTT
>MHMF01000020.1 GCA_001821475.1 Candidatus Nealsonbacteria bacterium RIFCSPLOWO2_01_FULL_38_120 | reverse complement strand
AATAATTATTAGGTCGGTTAATAAAATCCGCGATCGCGGATTTTCTTAACCGACCTATTTTGACCTGAAATCACAAATATTCTAAAATTGACATTTAAAAATAAAAGCGGGGATATTTTCCCGCTTTTATTTTTGGTGGACCCACGGGGAATTGAACCCCGCCCTCATCCATGCCATGGATGCGTAATGCCGATTTACTATGGGCCCAAAAATGAAGAGTAGCGATCCTTTCGCAAGGAAAGCTACTCTTCCTGGTCTTTGTCGGCTAATTCCAAAAGAGCGTTGGTGAGGTCTTGGACAATCTTTTCTCCTCCGGGTTTTCCCTTAAACTGTATGCCCTCAAACCTTGTAATATCGCCGACCTTGACAATAACTCCCTCCCAGAATTTTGGGAAACGATGATATAACTTTTTAGGATCTAGGTTGTCCGCATTATCCACAGATGATGTTTTATTTACATCTTCAACCCAGATAGGCAAAATCGCTGCTCCGGTTTTCTGCGCCAACAACGCCACACCACGATCTAGTATTCTTACTCTTTTTCCTTTCGCGCTACGCTGGAATTTAGTGCCTTTGAAAGTTCTTCCTCCTTCGGCGAAAATAACGCATATGCCTCCGGATTTGAGAATTTCTATCAACCTCTTCATCTCATGCCTTGCATCTTCGGCCTTCCCATTCCTGTTAATAGGCACTGCTACTGGTTTTATCCAGCGCCAATACCATTTATCCGGAAAATTACTTTTATCCGGCACGCTGAACGGTCTTAGGCGGAAAGGATATCTTAAATAGTCCCGATAAAACAGAACCGGAAGCCAAACCTCAAACATACATCCCAACAAATGAGGATGGTTTGAAACTACAATCAGACCATTCTCGTACAGGCCTGGATTTCGCTTGTATATCGGGAATTTTTCCCAATGCCAAATCTTAATCCAAGCCAGAGCCCTGAAGGCAAAAAACAAAATAGCTAAAAAAGCTCCAACAGGATAAACGACTAACAAGATCGCCACTCTTTCTTTCAGTTTCGCCATATCAATCTCCCTTCAGATCGTTAATAGTTAGTCAAAAGAACCATAAAAAAAGAACGTATTATTGTGGTGGAACGTAAAAAATTGCTTTTGCAATTTTAACGTTCCTAACCACGTTTAAATTCGCAAAGCGAATTTATTACGTGGTGCCCCCACCCCGAGTCGGACGGGGATTTGCTGCTTAAAAGGCAGTTACTCTACCATTGAGTTATGGGGGCGAGCCGAGCCGAGCGTTCGCTCGGCTCGGAATTTCTAATTTCTAATTTTTAATTTCTAAATAATGGCTAAATTTTATAATTTTAAAAACGAAATCGGTCGTAATTAAAAATTAAATCATTAAGAAATTATTTAAAAATTAAAAATTATAAAATTAAAAATTCGTAGTTACATTCCTTCTCTTCTTAAGTCTTCTAATAATTCTTTTTGTCTTTTTGTAAGCTTCTTTGGAGTTTTAACAACGAGTTTGACGAACAAATCTCCTCTACCTATTCTTGAAAATCTTGGAATCCCTTTGCCTGAAATCCTTAAGACCTTTCCCGATTCAATACCTGATGGAATTTTAAGCAAAATCTTTGTCCTTTCAAGAATAGATATTTCTATTTCTCCACCCAGAACCGCTTGGGAAAAACCAATTTCCGCTGTTGCGAATAAATCATCTCCTTTTCTTTCAAAAAATGGATGCTCTTTTACTAAAATTCTTACAAACAAGTCCCCTGCCGTTCCTCCTTTTTTGCCTGCGTCTCCTTTGCCAGCCATTTTTATTGTCTGGTTGGAATCAACTCCGACTGGAATAAAAATTTTAACGATTTCGTCATTTTTAACCCTTCCTTCCCCTCTGCAGACATTGCATGGTTTTGCTGGTTTTTGGCCGTCTCCTCCGCATTCAGGACAAATCGTCCATTGGGTAAAAGAACCCAAAAATGTCCTTTTCATTTGCTGAACTTCGCCAGCGCCTCTGCATGAAAAACATTCATTTAAAGATGTTCCAGGCTCAGCTCCTATCCCTCTGCAACGGCCGCAAACAACATACTTTGAAAGGATAATCTCTTTCTCAGAATTTTTCAAGGCCTCTTCCAGAGAGATTTCCATATCAACACCGATATCTTTCCCCTTTTTAATATTCTTTTTTTGGTCAGCGCCTTTGTTTCCAAACCCGAAAAAATCTTCAAATATATCCCCTAAATTTCCAAAATCAAATTCCGGCTCGGCTCCCTCTTCGCCGCCCGAAGCTCCTCCATTGCCCCAATTAAAACCCCATCCCGGACCAGCGGCGCCGGAAAATCCTTCAAATCCAGGACCTGCGGCGCTTTCAAACACTCTGCCGAATTTATCATATTGCGCTCTTTTTTCTTTGTTAGACAAGACCTGATACGCTTCATTTATTTCTTTGAATTTTTTTTCATCGCCGCCTTTATGAGGATGGTGTTTATGCGCTAATTGATGAAACGCCCGCTTTATTTCTTCAGAAGAAGCGGTTTTTTGAATCCCTAAAATTTCGTAATAATTTTTCATAATGAAAATAAGTTCAAAGCTCAAAACTCAAAGCGCAAAACCACAGCTTAAAACTTAAAACAGAGTTGGGATACAAGCATTGTAAAGGTTGTGGTTTTTAGTTTTGAACTTTGAGTTTTGAGTTATTTTTCCTTATACTCTCCCTCTTGGGTTCCGCCCTCTTCTTTCGGTTTTTCCTTTTTTTGCTCCGGTTTTTCTTCCGGTTTGGCGTTTTTGTACATTTCAGCTCCGGCTTTCTGAATTACATTGGAAAGTTCTAATGTTTTTGCCTTAATATCTTCAATGTTATCACTATCCTTTGCTTTTTCAAGCCCTTTTATTCTCTCCTCAATATCCGCTTTTATCCCCTTATCTATTTTATCCCCGGCGTCTTTCAATGTTTTTTGGCAAGTGTAAACCAAATTCTCCGCTAAGTTGCGCGCTTCTATCAGCTCTTTTTTCTTTTTATCTTCTTCGTTATAAATCTCAGCTTCTTTTTTCATTTTTTCCACTTCTTCTTTTGACATTCCCATTGAGCTCTCAATCCTTATGGACTGGCTTTTTCCAGTTGCCTTGTCTTTGGCGGAAACATTCAGAATGCCATTAGTGTCCACATCAAAAGAGACCTCAATCTGGGGAATTCCCCGCGGAGCCGGCGGTATGCCGTCAAGTATAAACCTGCCTAATGTCTTATTGTCCGACGCCATAGGCCTTTCTCCCTGCAAAACATGAATTTCAACCGATGTCTGTCCTTCCCCGGCTGTAGAAAAAATCTGGCTTTTCGCAGTGGGATATATGGTATTTTTCGGAATTAAAATTGTGTTCACGCTTCCCAATGTTTCAATGCCCAGCGAAAGCGGCGTGGCGTCAAGCAAAAGAACTTCTTTTGCCTCTCCTCCGATAATAGCGCCTTCAATAGCCGCTCCCAGCGCTACGACTTCGTCAGGATTTATTGACCTGCTTGGCTCTTTTCCAAAAAATTTTCGGACCGCTTCCTGCATTGCCGGCATTCTTGTTTGGCCTCCGACTAAAACAATTTCCTCAATATCTTTAATTTCAATTTTTGCTGTTTTTAATGTTTCTTTTACCAGCTCAATTGATTTTTCAATATAATCCCCTACCAAATTTTCAAGTTTTGAACGGGTAAATTTCAGATAAAGATGCTTAGGCCCTGAAGAATCAGAGGTTATAAACGGTAGATTTATTTCTGTCTCCATTGCCGTTGAAAGCTCAATTTTCGCTTTCTCGCCAACTTCTTTAATTCTTTGCAGGGCGAGCTGGTCTTTTGACAAATCAATGCCTTGGTCTTTTTTGAATTCGCCGATTATCCAGCTCATTATTTTCTGGTCAAAATCGTCTCCGCCCAAATGCGTGTCTCCTCCGACTCCGACAACTTCAACCGTATCCGGGTCTTTCCTGACATCCAAAACTGAAACATCAAAAGTTCCTCCGCCGAAATCGTAAACCAAAATTTGCTGATTGGTTTTTTTTGTAAGCCCGTAAGCCAAAGCAGCCGCAGTCGGCTCGTTAAGCACAATCCGCACATTAAAACCGGCTATTTCTCCAGCCACTTTCGTCGCTTTTCTCTGGGAATCGTCAAAATAAGCCGGGCAGGTGATTACGGCGTCTGTTATTTTTTCTCCTATTTTTTCTTCCACATCTTGCTTTATTTTCTGCAAAATCATAGCCGATATTTCAGCCGGTTTGTACCATTTATCCCCCATTTTTACCTCCACGCCTCCGTCAGACGCTTCTTTGATAGCGTAGGGCAAAAACTTTCTATCTTTCTGCACTTCCGCGTCGCTAAACCTTCTTCCGATCAGCCGCTTTACGGAAAAGATCGTATTTTGGGGATTTGTGATTTGCTGGCGCCGAGCAATAGTCCCGACTGTCCGCTCCCCTGTTTTATTCATAGCCACAATTGAAGGAGTAGTTCTGCCTCCTTCCTTATTTTCAACTATTTTCGGCTCGCCGTTTTCCATCACGGCAGCCGCAGAAAAAGTTGTTCCGAGATCAATGCCTACAATTTTGCTCATAAGTTTTTACCCTGTTAAATACCGATATACGGCAACCCAACCATCTAATCTTGTTTGAATTTGTTAATTAATATGATTAGATGGCTGGATTATTTAACGGGGTGAATTTAATTATTTTTTTATAACTTTATTTGCTAATTTTGACCATTCATAAAATAAATTTTATTCAGGGTCTGCGGTCACTTCGCGACCTTGACTTTAACTGGCCTTATTATTTTTCCTTGAAATAAATATCCTTTTTTGACTTCTTCTGCGACAACCCCATTCTCTTTCTCTTTCGTTTCAATTTCTCCAACCGCTTCCATAAAATTCGGATCAAATTTTTCGCCGATGGATTTTATTTCTTCAACTCCCTGTTTTTTCAAAAAATCCATAATCTGGGATTTTATGCTTAACAGCCCTTCAACGCATTTGTCTTTCCTTAATTCCTCCTGAATTTCTTTTTCCGCGATATGAAAGTTATCCAAAATTGGCAAAAATTTTAATATCAAGCCCTCATTGGCGTATTTCATTAGGCCTCCAAGTCGTTCCAGTTCTTCTTTTTTATAATTCAAAAATCCAGCTCTTTCTCTTTTCCAGCCGTCTAAATATTCCTCTCTTTTGCAAAGACATTCGCTTAGCTTCTTTTTTGTTCCCTCTGACTCCCCTATTGTCTCTAAATTTCCCCTTTTTTCTTCTTTTATTTCTTCGCCTTCTTTTTTGAGCTCTTTTTCTTCGGATTGTTTTTGCTTCTCTTTTTGTCCGTTCATAAGATTATATATGTTTTAGACTATTTATTAAATAATATATTGTTTTGATGTTTTTGTCATAATCCATTCTTTTGGGCCCTAAAATCGCTACCAGGCCTTTTTTATTTTTCGGAAAATCGGCTTGCGACATAATCAGCCCGAAATTATTTGAATCAAAGAACCCCCCCTCTTCTCCGATAAAAACATTTACCCCGTTAAAAATCCGCCTCGCTCGCGAGTCGGCGGACGCCTTTTGCGTCTGGCTTCTAACAGGGTGAGCCTCATTTCGTTCTTCTTGGCTGCTGAAAAAATCTCCGGCTTTTTTTTCAAAGCAATCAACCGCGCTGACAAATTCTTCTAAATAATCCGTTTCTCTGAATTCCGGATTTTGGAAGACCACTTTCCAGCCGTCTTTCCACAAAAAATCATCCTCAAAAAGATATGCCAATGCCAGACATGTAGTATTTTCAGCTAACTCTCTCGCAACGGATCCGGAAAATTTATAAATATCGTTTTTCTCTTTTTCAATATCCTCAAAATCACAAGGAAAAAAATTTTCTTCAAAATTAAATTCAAGCGCTTTATCAACAAAAAATCTATACGCTTTACTGGTTGGAATCCGCCCAGCTGAAGTATGGGGTTGACAAAGATATCCATCCTCCGCCAATTTTTGCATTTCATTCCTGATTGTGGCGGGGCAAATGCCAAAGTTATTTTTTTCAACCAAAAATTCTGAGCCGATTGGCTTTGCCGTAGCGATATATTGCCTAGTCAGGCAATCCAAAATTTTTTCCTGCCTTTCAGTTATAACCATAATAAATCAGGAATTCCCCCACCCTTTCTCCCCTCCGATGGTCATCGGATGGGATGATTAAGAGGATGGGGAGAATTTTATATTTCATTATAGCTATACCAAAATTAGCAGTCAAGCCCCCAGAGTGATAATCCAGATAACAATCAAGGCCTGTGCTCAACGAAAGTGGCCTGTGTTCAACGAAAGTTAAATCCATGTCTTTTTTTATCCTCTTTCGCAAAAACGAAGAAGGGATACTTTCTTTATTATCTTAAAATATTTATCAAAAGCGGAGTATATCAGCCACGATCGTGGCTGATATACTCCGCTTTCATTTTTAATATTTGTCTGTTTTCTTATAAATGTGGTAAAATATTTTAATATGGAGAATTTATATAAAAAAATTAGAAAAATTATCGACGTAATTGCGAAAATTGTTTTGAAACATAAGACAATTTTTATTTTAGCGATTATGTTGGCAATTTCTATTTTTTTTCGGCTCTGGCAATTAGATATTATTCCGCCTGGGCTTTATCCGGATGTGGCGATAAACGGCAACGACGCTTTAAATACCATTGAAACAGGACAATGGAAATTATTTTATCAGGCGAATAATGGCAGAGAAGGACTTTTTATGTGGCTGATAGCGATTTCATTTTCAATCTTCGGAACAAGTGTCTGGGCAATTAAAATCGTAGCGGCAACAATCGGAATCTTAACTGTTTTCGGGGTATATTTATTAACAAAAGAATTGTGTGCCTATCTGGTAGGCACATCGTTTGTGTGCCTACCAGATAGGCACACAACAGATAGGCACACAACAAATTATTCCAGTTATATTGCTTTGTTGGCAAGCTTTTTTTTAGCAATTTCTTTTTGGCATACTATGTTTTCCAGAATTGGCTTTCGGGCAATAATGGTTCCTTTCTTTTTGGTATTTGGATTTTATTTTCTTTTTAGGGGATTCAGAAAGGCAGAAATCTTGCCAATTTTGATTTCCAGCATTTTTTTTGGTTTAGGGTTTTACACATACATTGCTTATAGATTTGTAATAATTCCATTGACAGTTGTTTTGGTTTATTGGTTTTTAATTTATAGAAAACAAGGTCTCCAGAAAAAATTCCTAATTTTTAATTCATTATTCATAATTCTCGTTCTTGTTGTCGCCCTTCCAATTGGAATTTATTTTTTGCAAAATCCGGCTGATTTTTTTGGCAGAGCAAATGCCGTTTCAATATTTTCTCAACCAAATCCGACATTAAAATTTTTAGAATCATTTGTTGTGAATCTTGGAATATTTAATTTCTATGGCGACGGCAATTGGCGCCACAATATTCCCCGCTCCCCCCAGCTTTTATGGCCCGTCGGTATTTTCTTTTTAATTGGTTTTATCTTATTAATTAAAGAAATAATAATCCGTAAAAAAAACATAAACGAATTCCATATTCCAAGCTCCAGGTTTTATGTTCCAATTTTTCTGTTCGCCTGGTTTTTCGCTATGCTTTTGCCAAGCGCTTTAACTTACGAAGGAATTCCTCATAATTTGCGCATTATTGGCATGATTCCTCCTATTTTTATTTTTGCCGGCATCGGCGCGTTTTGGACTTACGAAAAAATAAAGCCCTTATTCAAAACAAAAAACCAGAAAGCGCTTTTAGCCCTTTGCGTTTCTGTTTTTCTTTTTTCAGTTTTATGCGCTGAATGGAGTAAATATTTCATGCAATGGGGAGAAAATCAAAATATCAAAGACGCTTTTTCGGAAAATTATGTTAGAATAGGAGAATATCTAAATTCTCTGCCCGAAGAAACCAATAAATATGTAATAGTTAATCAAGAAGGCACGCCTATTCCTTTTCCCGACGGCATTCCTGTTTCCAGCCAAACAACAATGTTTATTGAAAGAGCTGAATTTGGACAGCTTCGTTCAGAATATTTATTGCCGACGGATATAAACAAAATTGAGATAAATAATAAAAAGGCGGTTATTATTCCCCTGCATTACGAAAAAAATTTATTTGAAGAATTATCAGAAAAATTTCCAAACGGAAAAATCATTCAACAAAACGGAATCTATGTCTACGAAATCTCAATAACCAAGATACAATAACCAAAATTCAAACCTCAAACGGTTTGGTTATTGGTTATTGGTTATTTTTTACATAATTTATAATTCGCAATTCAAACTTATGTCTAACAAAGCAACCAACATTTTAGCCGCAGGGCTTTTAATATTCACATTTTTGATAGCTCTTTTCAGTATGGTCGGCGATTCCCTTACTATGGACGAGCTCGCCCATTTGCCAGCAGGGTATTCTTATCTGACGCAAAAAGATATGCGTCTTAATCCAGAGCATCCTCCTCTAATAAAAGATCTTTCCGCTATTCCCTTATTATTCATCAATGGCATAAATTTTCCATCAGAAATAAAAAGCTGGAATCAAGACATTAACGGTCAATGGGATTTTGGAAATAGTTTTCTTTTTCAAAGCAACAATCCGGCAGACCAGATGATTTTCTGGGCAAGAATCCCAATGATTTTTATTTTAATCCTGCTCGGATATTATGTTTTTCGCTGGAGTCGCGAGCTTTTCGGAAATAAAGCGGCTATTTTATCTTTATTTTTATTTTGTTTCTCCCCTACCCTACTCGCCCATTCTCGGCTTGTGACAACAGATGTGGGGGCCGCCGCCGGCGCGTTTATCGCGACTTATTATTTTGTAAAATTTTTAAAAAATAATTCTTGGAAAAATTTAATTATAGCAGGCATTGTTCTGGGTATTGCCGAAATGTTAAAATTTTCACTGATTCTGCTTTTCCCGGCTTTCGGGATTCTACTGCTGATCTGGACTGCCGTCCGCTCGTCCTATTTCAAAAAATTCATAATAGATTTTTTTCGCGCTTTGCAGGGCTTTATTTTAATAATAGCCGTCTGTTTTGTTTTGATTTGGGTTGTCTACCAATATCACACATGGAATCTACCGCCGGAAAAACAGGCAAACGACACTCAAACAATTTTGTCGTCTTTCGGCAGTGGAACAATAGTTAACGCTGTTGTCTGGATGGCAGACAAACCGATATTAAGGCCTTTTGCTCAATATTTTTTGGGCGTGTGTATGGTTTTGCAAAGAACTTCAGGTGGAAACACCACTTTCTTTTTAGGAGAAATATCTTCCACGGCGTGGAAAAATTATTTTCCGGTTATCTATGCGATAAAAGAACCACTGTCTTTCCATATCCTCCTAATAATAGCTATATTATATTTTATCTGGACAAACGGCGGGCCCTTCTGGCAAGGATTTTGGCTAAGAATAAAGAACTGGCTTCTCTCCCATTTTCCGGAATTCGCAATGCTTTTGTTTATAGCGATTTATTGGCTAACCAGTATAAGCGGCAATCTTAATATCGGAATCCGCCATCTTTTGCCGATTTTCCCTTTTACTATTTTATTAGTGGCTGGCGCGACAAGCCAATGGCTGAAACCGCCCTTGTTTCGGTTGAAAAGAATTTTCCTATCTATTTTACTTATCTGGCAAGCGATAGGAATTATAGCCGCTTATCCGCATTTTATTTCCTACTACAATGAATTGGCAGGCGGTCCGGCAAACGGATATATTTACGCAGTTGATTCAAATTATGATTGGGGCCAGGATTTGAAACGGCTCGTGGCTTGGACGGAAAAAAATAATATAGATAAAATCTATGTTGATTACTTCGGAGGAGCTGACGCAAAATATTACTTAAAAGATAAATTCCTTTCTTGGTGGGGCAATAAAAATCAGTATGAAATTCCGTTAAACAGTTATTTGGCAGTGTCAGCCACATTTTTGCAGGGAGGCAAAGGCGAACCAGCGCCGGGATTTAATGGAACAACTGGCTATTATAGATGGCTTGGCAAATGCGAACCCATCAGAATCAGCTATTCCATATTTGTCTATCACATAACCGGCTTTGACAGCGACGGATTTGCCCAATGCTCTGCGCAATAGCTTAAGGATTAAAAATCAAAATATAAAAGGGCTCCAAAAATTATTTCCAAGAGTATAACAGAGGCGCAACAGCAAGGGGCTAATGGTTGTTTCCATTAGCCCCGTTTTATTTACCTTTATAATACTCCTCTCTTTTCTGAATTAATTTTTGCACTTCATCTTTGCTAAATTTTGTAATAAACTTGGGAATTCTGGTTGTGATTATCGCTTCCATAAATTTCTTATTAGATTCGGCATCGTATATTGGTTTATTGTTATTTATATCTAAACCACTCAACATATCAGCTTCCATTAGGGCTAATTCATCCGTATCTTTAATTTCAAATTTTTTGTCATGAGCCGCCACAAGATGAATGCAACGAATTTTTTGTTTATCGGACAGAAATGAAAAGAAGTCATCTTTTAATAATTTTTCTACTTTTTTAGCGCCTAATTCCATATGTAATGACTTGGCATTTTCTACGAGCTCAAAATTCATAACCTGTCTTTCTGTGAATATTTCCGAATAGCCCCAGTCATGGGCATACGCCGCAATTAGTAAAACGGTTTCATCCAAATTAAGATCAGGATTTTGTTTAATAATTTGTTTTAACCAATCAACTACCTCTAATGTATGTATCATATCAAAACCACCCCGACTTTTTTCTAAATCAGGTAATATTTTTTCTTTCAAGTATTCTTCCAGCTTGTCTAAGTTTGAATTCATAAATCTAATTTTTCACAGATTTTTAATATATTTTTCCCAAATTATCTTGAAAAAAGGAAGTGTTAAGGTAGAAAGCATAAAGGCAATCACTGGCACAATGGCATTCAACCATGGCTTTGGAATATTTATTATTTGCAAATATGCACCTATTGCAATATAGGTAAAAATAGCCAGTAAGATTCTTCGGCCCTTTTGCATCCTTTCAAGCTCAATCACTCGGTATCCCGCCACATCAAGGTAACATATCAGTTTGATGCGCGGTTCTCCGGTGGGTAATATCCCTATCCCTATTTCTGTCAACGCCACATTTATTGAATGCTTTTTTACAATCCCTCGGGGTAAATATAAATTCTGTCAAAGCGGAGGTCAATGTATTGGAGATTTTTTCTCCGCTCAATCGGGAGTTTTTCTTTTAATATAATTCCTAAATTTTTCAGCTGTTTGTCTATGTCTTTTTGAGGATTTAAAAATATTTCCCAGCCCTCTGATATTTTAATATTAAATCTTGCGTCTGATTTGATTAAAAATTCACCGGCCGATAATTTTAAATTTTTAAGCTTTGAAAAAATTTCAAAAATATCAGCTATTTGTTCTTTTTTAATAGGCGCTTCTCCTAACTTCATTTCTCCGCTAAAATCCGCTTTTATTATTTTCAACATATCTGAAGCAACTTCCCTCGCCTCCTCAAACGCCACTCCCCCATTATCAATAAAAAAACATTTTTTTAAATCGCAAAAAATCGCAATTGGGATTCTTTCCACGACTTGGGCAAAAATAGTGTTGGGAAAATCTCTTGTTAAATTAATTTTCGCTATTTTCGGTATTTCTCTTAAAATTTCTTCGCTCATCTCGCTTAATTCCGTTAAGAAAATGCTTTTTGTTTCCATAAAAACGAATTTTTTATCAGTATTTTTTGAAATTATATTTTCTATTTCCTCTAAAGAGACCTTTTGGTTGCCTTCTATTTTAATATTTCCGACCTGAAAAATAGAAGAAAAAAAGAAAACATCAACGCCGGTTCCAAAAAAAATCAAAGCCAAAAAACAAAACCAAAAAAACTTGGACCGGAATATTCCGCCCTTCCTTCTTACTTTGTATTGTTTTTTATACCTTTTTCTCATTATCTCAATTTATTTCCACATATCTCAACCGCTTATTATAATCTTCTTTTTATTTTCCTTATTTTTTCAAAAATACAGATAAGCCAATATCTTTTTGAGAGCGGTAAATCCTGCGTTTTCACATACTCTTTGCGATAACCGCCAAACCCCATTTTAAATAAACTTAAGCCAGCCCAAGGGTGGTTCTTAATGTTTCCATCTGTAATGCCCCAAAAATTATATGATTTGCATCCCCTGTTTTTCGCTTCTTTTAT
>MHMF01000019.1 GCA_001821475.1 Candidatus Nealsonbacteria bacterium RIFCSPLOWO2_01_FULL_38_120 | reverse complement strand
GCATTAGATAAATCTAAGAAGCCGAAGTTTTATCTTTTGGTTGAGTTTCCCTATCCTTCGGGCGACGGGCTTCATGTTGGTCATTGCCGTAGTTATGTTGCTTTGGATATTTTGGCAAGAAAAAAAAGAATGGCTGGTTTTAATGTTTTATTTCCAATGGGCTGGGACGCTTTTGGTTTGCCTGCGGAAAACTATGCCATTAAAACCGGAATTCATCCGGTAATTGCAACGAAACAAAACAGCGAAAATTTCAAAAGACAGCAAAAAATGATCGGCCTCTCTTTTGATTGGTTAAGGGAGATTAATACTTCTGACACGGAATATTATAAATGGACGCAGTGGATTTTTATTCAGTTATTTAAAAATGGCTTGGCTTATAAGGGAAAAATGCCTATTAATTGGTGCCCCTCTTGCAAAATCGGATTGGCAAACGAAGAAGCGGTTGGCGGAAAATGCGAGCGATGCGGAGCCGAAGTTGAAAAAAAAGAGAAAGAGCAATGGATGCTGAAGATAACCGACTACGCGGAACGGCTGATAAATGATTTAGATTTGGTTGACTACCCGGAGCGGGTTAAAATTTCTCAAAAGGACTGGATTGGCAGAAGCGAAGGAGTAGAAATTATTTTTAAAATTTACGAGTCCGATCTGCGAATTCCTGTGTTTACCACAAGGCCTGATACTTTATTCAGCTGCACTTATTTGGCCTTAGCGCCGGAACATTTTTTAATTGAAAAATTGAAAGATAGAATTTTGAATTACAGCGAGGTTCAAGAGTTTATTAAAGATTTGGAAAATAAAACTTCCGCCTCCGCTAAAGCTGCGGCGGACAAGGCGGGCATTGAATTAAAAGGGATAAAAGCGACAAATCCCGCCAACAACCAGAAAATTCCTATTTTCGCGGCAAACTATGTTTTGGCGCAATATGGAGCGGGAGCTATAATGGCGGTTCCGGCGTATGATGAAAGGGATTTTGATTTTGCGAAAAAATATAATTTGCCGATAATAGATAACAAACTTGATAATGGGATTATTGATACGCTTGAACGCAAGGGCTTGGGGGCTAAAAAGGTAAATTATAAATTAAGGGATTGGATTTTTTCTCGGCAAAGGTACTGGGGGGAGCCGATCCCGCTTGTTTTCTGCGAAAACTGCGCGGTCAAAATCAAAAATCAAAAATCAAAAATCAAAAATAAGGAAGGAATAAATATAGGTGAAATTTTGAATCCGGGGTGGGTTGCTGCGTCGGAAAACGACTTGCCAGTGGAATTGCCCGATATAAAGGACTACAAACCGACAGATAAAGGCGAGTCGCCTTTGGCAAAAGATAAAAAATGGGTGGAAACAAAATGTCCGAAATGTAAAGGAACAGCGAGGAGAGAGACAGATGTTATGCCCAACTGGGCTGGTTCAAATTGGTATTACTTGGCATATACTATGCCAAGAAATCCTAAATCCCAAATCCCAAATTCCAAACAAATTCAAAATTCAAAATTCAAAATTCAAAATTATGTTTGGGATAAAAATAAAATAAAACAATGGTTGCCCGTGGATTGGTATAACGGGGGAATGGAGCACACGACATTGCACTTGCTTTACTCTCGTTTTATTTATAAATTTTTGTGGGATATTGGCGCTGCGCCGAAAGAAATCGGACCGGAGCCCTATAAAAAAAGAACTTCTCACGGAATGGTTTTGGGCGAGGGTGGAATAAAAATGTCAAAATCAAAAGGAAATGTTATTAATCCCGATGAAGTGATTAAAAAATACGGAGCGGATACGATGAGGATTTACGAAATGTTTATGGGACCCTTTGATCAGGCGATTTCTTGGGACGAAAATGGAATAATCGGAGCAAGGAGGTTTTTGGAAAGAGTATGGAATCTTTCTCGAAAATTACAAATTCAAAATTACAAATCCCAAATAAATCCAAAATCCCTGCCCGCATCGGCTACGCCAGCCCGCATGACTCGCGTCAGCGTGTCTGGCGGGCTGAAGCCGTTGCAGGCAGGCAAAATTCAAAATTCAAAACTGGACGCTTTGGCGCACAAAACGATTAAAAAAGTGGGGGAGGATATTGAGGGTTTGAAGCTTAATACAGCGGTGTCTGCCTTGATGATTTTGGCGAATGAGATGGATAAAGAAAAAGAAATTCCTAAGAATTATTATTCCCAATTTTTAATTCTATTAAGCCCTTTCGCGCCGCATATCAGCGAGGAGCTTTGGTTTGAGAGTGGCTTTAAGGGTTTGTGCTGTCAGCAAGAATGGCCAAAATATAATCCAAAATTAGTGAAAGAAGAAAAAATAAATTTAGTAATTCAGGTAAATGGAAAAGTAAGAGACCGAGTAGAGGTTGTTCCTGGAATTTCAGAAGACGAAGCCCGGAAAATTTCCGAAAAAAGCAAAAAGGCGCTAAAATATCTTGCAGGGAATAAAATAAAGAAAATTATTTTTGTCCCGGATAAGCTTGTTAACTTTGCTATTGACAAAAAATAATGTTAATGGTATATATGAACATCGCTCATTGAAGGTACATTTTACCCCGAAGTGCAACACTCTGACATGGCTGGATTGTAAATATTTGCGCGATGTTCTTGTAAAACTTCATTTGGCGTTCTGTATCCTAAACATTTTCTTGGCGTGTTATTCATAATATCACAGATATTTGTAATTTCCTCCTCTGAATAGTTTTCCAGCCTGGATTTTTTCGGAATAAACCTGCGCATCCGTTTGAAAGTGTTTTCAATCGTTCCTTTTTCCCACGGCGAGTAGGCATGACAGAAGTAAGTCGGGATTCCCAGCTCTTGGTGTCGAATGTTTTCAACTCCGTTATCAAAGGTGAATGAGCTGGCATCCAGCAGCGTTGATAATTTCTTAAATTCGCTGATTGCATATTTGATCCTGCTAATCTTCCTTGCTTTAAAGTAACGCGATTTTCTATCAACAACACCCACAAGATTTTCAGAACTGTCTTTCGGCACACCCAGCGCGTCTGCCTCAAAGTCGCCGAACCGCTGTCTGCTATTTATGATTTCCGGTCTTAATTCTATGGAAACCTTATTCGGAATTAATGTTCTATCCTTGTTCTTCTTGCCCCGCCTGCGATGCCGATAATATCTTTTAGAAGGCAGATAATCACACAATAGTTGTCCGTGCGGACTGTACAGCCATTTGTAAATTGTTTTAAAACCGATTACTGATTTTCCAAGTTCGTGTTCCAACCTGCCTGTAATTTCCTCCGGCGTCCAATAATGCAGCAATCCGTTCCTTACATAGTTTTCCAATTCCTGGTTTCCATTAATTTTCATTCCTTGATATTTTGACCGCCATCGCTTAACGTACGCCTTATGGTCTGCCTTGTCGGGATCGTAAACTCCATTAACGCTGTTAAGTTTAACCTCGCGACTTATTGAAGACGGACACTTCTTAAGAGCATCTCCGATGTCTCTGTAAGAATAGCCTTTCTTCAATAGGATCGAGAGTTCGGTCCTGTTGTTCTTTGTAAAGTGTGAGTACTTCATATTTGTGGTTTTCCACCATTATGAAGTGTTGCACTTCAAAATACAATTCACGGAAATCGAGCCCGTAAATCCGTTGTGTTAACGGAATAGCGACGCTCAAAATCCGCTTAAAGCGGAGAAAGGACTTGTCATGAATATGACAACCCTAAAACAAGGCAGAAAGATTTTGGGAATGTTGGAGGGTACTCCAGCCGAACAAGCGCAGAAGCTTTTAAGGGGAGGTTATTTCAGCGATCTTCTTAAGGCCAATACGGAGCAGATGAATCGAGCGGACTTCCAGAAGATATGCGGTTTGGTTCGCATCATCGACTGCGACGCCGATCCGTTCGTTCCGTCAGGTTTCACCCTCATGTCGCACCGTAAGGGCGGTCAGATAATATGGGATCCGAGAAAAGCCGAGCTCTATCTGTCCAAAGGCCAGAAAAACGGCAAGGTCATCAGCGGCAACGATCTTGATAAGGAGCTGGCAAATGTGTCCGGCATACTCAATGCCAATGTCCTGGACTATTTGCTCGCCCACCAGGAGTTGATCCCCAAAGAGTGGGAGGGCAAGTTTGTCTATTTCTGGGGAACCGAATATCTTTCGGTTGGCACTTCTTACGTTCGCTACCTTCGCCGGGGTGGCGGGCGCTGGTACTCGTACTCCTATTGGCTCGGTTACGGCTGGGATGGCGATAGTCCTGCCGCCCGGTTCGCAAGTTGATTTGTCCTTGGGACTTCATTTTTTTGTTCTTGTCCCTTGGATAATCAGCCCTTTGGACTAACAAGGCCTTGTGCTCGCGCAAGGCCTTTTCTTTTTGATGTAAAATTTTTATTTGACAAGGAGTTTTGCAGGTATATAATATACTATTATGGAAGAAGAGAAATCATTAACATTAAGGCAGTTTACGGAATATACGAAGGAAGTTTTACTTCCTGCGACATTGAAGCAACTAACGGAATATACAACTGGAGTATTGCTTCCAGCTATTGATTTTAGATTTGGTAAGATTGATGAAAGATTTGATAAAATCGATGATAAAATTAGTAGATTGGATATTAAAGTTGTGAATTTAGAGAGTAAAATGGATAATTTAGCGACCAAATATGAATTTAATGAATTCAAAAATAAAATCTATACCGACATAGACAGTCTAATTGAAAAAATAGATAAGCTTATAGCTGAAAACGAAATCAGGAATTATCAAGAAGATAAGCAGAAAGAGTTTTTTGCGATTTTAATCAAATCATTGAAAGATAAAAATATATTGTCAGAAGAGCAGTTAGGCAGAATAGCTAAGCTTGGAGTGTTATAAAATAAAAAAACGATAATTTTTTACTGCGTTGTTCGCAGTTTTTTTATTTAGACTTTTTTTTGGATTTAATATATAATTATTTTGAGTTATTAAATGCCTAATAAAAAGAGAGTTTAATATTTATTGATATAATTTTTTGAAGATTAACTACTATGAAAAAGATATTATTGGGAAATGAGGCGATTGTTCAGGGTGCCATGGAAGCAGGGGTGAATTTTGTTTCCACTTATCCGGGAACGCCGGCTTCGGAAATAGGAAATACATTTGCGAAAATCGCTAAAGAACAAGGAGTTTACCCTGTTAAATCCGGCGTAGCCGGCGCTCCGCCACAGGCGGAGCAATTTAACAGGGTGTATTTTGAATTTTCCACAAACGAGAAAGTGGCTTTGGAAGCGGCTATTGGCGCCAGTTTTTCCGGGTTAAAATGTTTGGTGGCTATGAAAAGTTTCGGTTTGAATGTGGCGTCAGACGCTTTATTGCCTCTTTGCTATACTGGAACGAAGGGACCGATGGTGATAGTTGTGGCGGACGATCCTTCTTGCTGGAGTTCAGGTCAATCAGAACAAAATTCTCGGGCTTTTGCCTATCTGGCGCATATTCCTATACTTGAACCGTCAGACGCCCAAGAGGCAAAGGATTTTACTATATTGGCTTTTGAAATTTCCGAACAATTCAATTCGCCGGTAATATTAAGGACAACCACAAGGGTATCGCATCAGAGAATGCCAGTGGATGTGAATTATGAATTACTTGCCAGCAACGCTTCGCGTAGCGATGCGGGCGGGGGAATTAAGAATTATGAATTTGGAAGTGGCTTTATCAAGAATCCGGAGCAGTTTTGCGTAATGCCGAACAGGGTTTTGGAAATGAAAAAGAAACTTCTGGAAAAAATAGAAAGCATTAGAAAATTTGCCGAGAAAAGCAATATTAATAAAATTGAAAAAGCTTCGGGAAAGATGGGCTTGTCTCGCCGAAGCCCGCAAGGGGCGAAGGTGGGCATTATTGTTTCCGGCGTTTCTTATTTATATGTCAAAGAGGCCATGGAAAAACTTAATCTTGATTTGCCGATTTTAAAGTTGGGGTTTTTTTATCCATTGCCAACGAAGAAAATCGAAAATTTTATTAAAAATTTGAAAAAGGTCTTAGTGGTTGAAGAATTGGACCCGTATTTGGAAAAAGAAATAAAAATATTGGCAAAATCCGGCAATTGCAAACTTGAAATTTTCGGGAAAGATTTTCTGCCGGAAATAGGGGAGTTGAATTTTGAAAAAGTTGCTTTTGCTGTTTCAAAAATAGTTGGAAAAAAATATGTTTTATCGAAAGCGATCTCTGTTGATTTGCCCAATCGTTCTCCTCGGCTTTGCCCTAATTGTCCCTATTGGGTTGTTTTCGGGGCGGTGAAAAGGGCGGCTCCGGCAGGAACGATTTTTGGGGGAGATATCGGCTGTTATATGATGGCCGGATTTGCTCCGCATAACTTGCAAGATTATCTTTTGTGCATGGGTTCTTCAGTGAGCGTAGCTCATGGTATTGAGAAGGCTTCCTCCTTTGCTAAAGCTTCGGCGGACAAGCCGGAGGGCAAAAAAAAGATAATTTCTTTTATGGGCGACTCAACTTTTTTTCATTCCGGAATTCCGGCTTTAATAAATGCTGTTTTTAACAAATCAAACCAACTGATTATTATTATGGATAACCGGATTACCGCTATGACCGGTCATCAGCCAAATCCCGGAATGGGCAAGACGGGAATGGGGGAGACGGTTCCTGAAATAAGCATTGAGAAAATCGCAAGAGCCTGCGGGGTGGAAAATATAAAAACCATAGAAGGCGGAGTTGTGAGTGAATTTGAGAGCGTTATTAAAGAATTTTTATCCAAAGAAGGGGTTTCCATAATTATCGCCAAGCAAGTATGCGCTTTGCTGGCAAAAAGATTAAACAAGAAATAAGCGTTATTATATATTTATGAAAATTTTTAACATTGTAATATCAGGGACCGGCGGACAGGGGCTTATAACTCTAATTCAGATTTTAGCTGAAGCGTCTTTGTTAGAGGGCTATGATGTAAAAACATCGGAACTCCACGGGCTTTCCCAAAGAGGAGGAAGCGTGGAGGCCTATGTCCGGTTTGGGCAGAAAGTTTACCCCCCCACTAAAAAATCATCGCGTTCCGCCCAAAATAATAAAATTTACCCTTGTTTTAGTGGGGGGGTGTATTCTCCCTTGGTTCCATTGGCAGGGGCTGATTTGGTTTTGGGATTAGAATTGTTGGAGGGGTTAAGAATGATTCGCTATATCAATCCTAAAACCATTTTTTTAGTTAATAAATATATTTTTCCTTTTGCCGGAGGTTTGCCGGAGGAAGAAATTTTATTAAAGATAAATGGTTTAGTTAAAAACGAGAAGCATATTATTCCGGCTTCCAAAATATGCCAAGAGGAGCTTGGCGCCGAAGTTGTAAGCGGAATTTATCTTTTGGGCTATGCGGCGCATAAAAATTTAATTCCATTGAAACCGGATTTAATTTTGAAAGCCATTGAGAAAGTCGTGCCGTCAAAGCGCTTTGAATTAAACAAAAAAGCGTTTGAATTAGCGCAATCAAATTAAGCAAGATTGATTTTGAAGGTGATTTAGGTTAAGATCAAGTAGATGGGAAAGAGTATTTTAGAAATAAAAAGAAAAGTAATTTTTATTCTTAAAAGCCACGATGTCAAAAAAGCGGCAGTTTTCGGTTCTTTTGCAAGAGGCGAAGAGACAGAAAAAAGCGATGTTGATATTTTAATAGAGTTTAAAAATGCTAATAATAAAAGCTTACTGGATTTGGTTGGCTTAAAGATTGATTTAGAAGAGGCCTTGAGTAAAAAAGTAGACATTGTTGAATATCCTGCAATAAAACCGATAATAAGAAGCAGGATTTTAGAAGAACAAATTTCAATACTATGAAGAGAGATATAAACCTTTATATATATGATATTTTAGAGAGTATCGAATTGATTGAAAAATACATAGGAGATCTTTCCGAAGATGATTTTTTAAGTAAAAGCGGGGACAATATTGAAATGAAAGACGCTATCATGAGAAGATTGGAAATTATAGGGGAAGCTGTAAAGGGTATTCCAAATAGTTTTAAAGATGAATATTCTGATATTTCTTGGAAGAAAATTGCAGGGATGAGAGATATTCTTATTCATGAATATTTCGGCGTTGTCTTGGAAAGAGTTTGGAATACGGCAAAAAATGATTTGCCCAATCTTAAGGAGCAGATTTTAAAAATATTGGAGGATTTGAAAAATTCTTAGCGCAATCAAAACAGATTGCGTTTTTGCTTTTTCGTTTTGTAAGATATATTTTATGGCAATTAAAAAAGTGGTGATTGCGGCGGCCGGGCAGGGGACCCGGATGTTGCATTTAACAAAAAATAAATCAAAGCATCTAATAAATGTTTGCCAAAAACCTTTTTTGTCATATCTTTTAGACAATATTTTAGAAGCGGGATACAAAGAAATTATTTTAGTCGTCGGATATGGCGATGAATTGATGCGCCGATTTTTGAAAGAATACGGTTATAAATCCCCACATCTTTCCGCGGGCTCCCTACGCCCAAATTCAGGTGCGGGGGCGGGGTATTCTGGAAGGTGTGGGGATAAAGTTGAACTGATCAATCAGTTTGAAATTTTAGGGCCCAAAGAAAAAATTTACGGCACCGCTTGCCCTTTAATGTGTGTTAAAGACATTATTAAAAATAGTCAATTTGTTTATCTTTGCGGAGACAATCTTTATTCGGCAAGGGACTTGAGGATAATGAATATTGACAATGATTACAGCTATATTGCCGGGCTTGAACATAAAAATCCTGAAAAATACGGAGTTTTAGTTGAAAAAAACGGATTTTTAGAAAAAGTCGTTGAAAAATTCAAGGAATATTTTGGCAATATTATTAACGCCGGGCTTTACAAATTTACTCCGGAAATTTTTGAGAAGGTCTCTCTGATTAAGAAATCGTCTCGGGGAGAATATGAAATTACCGACGCAATAAATCTTTTAGCCAAAGATAAAAAAATGAAAATTAAAATAATAAAAGATTA
>MHMF01000018.1 GCA_001821475.1 Candidatus Nealsonbacteria bacterium RIFCSPLOWO2_01_FULL_38_120 | reverse complement strand
AAAGATTGATTTTTCTAAAATTTATTCTTACTCAAAATTAGGGCTTTTCAAGAAATGCAAGAAGCAATATCATTTCAGTTATCTTGACCCTGTAATTTCTCCAATTAAAAAGCAATTTTTTAAGCCAAGGGATTATAAAACAAAAGGCCAGGCGGTGCATGGGGCGATTACTTTATTTTATCATCTGCCTAAAAAGAAAAGAACTTTTGAGGGGATTAAGAAGTGTTTGGAAAAGGCGTGGTTTTCAGAGATAGACGCAACCAAAGCTCCGCCCCTCGGAAAATCGGGCGGATTTTTTGACTTAGAACACGAAAGGCGCGTTTATAAAGATTCTTTGCGCCAGCTTAAAAATTTATTGAAAATAGAAAAAAATCCTTCTTTATTTTATGTTCCGGCGAAAAATATCTGGGAATCGTTTGGGGATTACGAAGATATGATAAAGCCATTGGGAGAAGGCATTATGATTTCCGGAAAGTTTGACAGGATAGACCGGCTGGAAGACGGCTCTTTAAGGGTTATTGATTTCAAGACCGGTAAAGAAAACGGGAGTTTTTTTCAGCTGGAATTTTATAAGCTTCTGGCAGAATTAAATTTTAACAATAAGGTAAGCCATGTTTCTTTCTATTTTCTTGACAGCGGAAGGATAAAGGATTTTGATGTGGCGGAAAAGGATTCTTCTGAAATTAAAATCAGCATACTGAAAAAAATTGATGACATAAAAAAAACCAAAGGATTTTTTCCAATGCCGACTAGATTATGCGACCATTGCGATTTCCAGGAAATATGCCCATCATTCAACAAGCAAAACAATATAGCAAAAGTGTTTTCATAAAAAGTATATCTATTCAGAATTAATACGATCGTATAAAAAATGAGTAAGTAGAAAATACGGGGAATAGTTTGTAATGTTATTGAATTTATGATTGATTTTAAGATTTTGAAAAAGTCAAAAAAAAGCAAAGCGCGGTTGGGTATTTTAAGAACTAAACATGGCGTTGTGGAAACGCCTTGTTTGGTTCCAGTTGCCACGCAAGCGGTTGTAAAAACATTAAATAGCGAAGAGGTTTTGAAGACCAAAACGCAAATTCTGATTGCTAATTCGTTTCATTTGCATTTGAAGCCTGGAGAAAAAATTGTTGAAAAAAGCAAGGGGCTTCATAAATTTATGAATTGGCCGAAACCATTAATGACTGATTCCGGCGGTTTTCAAGTTTTCAGCTTGGGGTTTGGCAGGGATTTTAATATCGGGAAAATTATGGCCCCGCCTGCAACATTTCGCAAGCGAGCAAGCTCGCTTGCTCCCCTGCCCGCATCGCTTCGCGTAGCGACGCGGGCAGGGGATCTTCCTTTAATTAAGGAAGGCGGCCATCCTAAGTCGTTAAGGATAAATAACGACGGAGTATTTTTTAAGTCCCCAATTGACGGCCGGGAGATATTTTTGGGACCTAGAGAGTCAATAAAAATACAGGAAGCGCTGGGAGCTGATATTATTTTTTCTTTTGACGAGTGTACTCCGCCTAATGCTGATTATGATTATACTAAAAAGTCTTTGCTTAAAACCCATAAATGGGCGGAGATATGCATAAAAACGAAAGAATCAGAGCAATCTATTTTTGGCATTGTCCAAGGCGGGAAATATTATGATTTAAGGGAGGAGAGTGCCAGATTTATCGCTAGCTTGGATTTTGACGGATTTGGCATTGGCGGAGAATTTGGGGACGATAAAAAAATAATGAAAAATATGATTGCGAGAGTCGTGAATAATCTGCCTCAAGAAAGACCGCGCCATCTTCTTGGCATAGGCCACTTGGAGGATATAGAAAATATTATAAGATCCGGGGTGGATTTTTTTGATTGCACTGTCCCGACTCATTACGCCAGAAGGGGAATCGCTTTTACAAAAACAGGGAAATTAAATTTAAGCCAGGCAAAGTTTCTTAATGATGAAAAACCGCTTGACTTGACCTGCTCCTGCTCTGTCTGTTGGAATTACAAGAGAAACTATATCTCGCACTTGATGAAGGCGAAAGAAATCACTGGCTTGGCGCTTTTAACCTTCCATAACATTTATTTTTTTAATAGCTTTGTGGAGGGCATAAGAAAAAAAATAAAAACCGGAAAAATATAGTTTTTTAAGCAATATGTCTGTGTGCATTACCTATGACTATGTAAAGGTTCAGATACATATGATACACCATTAGGTTTGTAAAACGATAACATTTTTAGTCGGCAATCCGTAGATTTTTATCCTTTCCGAGTATTCAGTACAAAATGGTGTCGTCCAAAAGTGTTCAAGCCACCGAACATAGTTTACAGTTGATCAATTGATTTTTAGCATCTTCGACCTCCTCTTTTTTGTGTTTTAATTTAGCATCGATGAATTTCATTAAAGTCTCGATTTGTTCTTTCTTTTTAATTCTTCCGCTGGTTGCCAAGCGCAATCTTTGTTTCTTTAAATATTCCTGCCATTTGGCTGTAATGGTGTAAGCTTCTGCTGGATTCTTTTTCCATAAAACGTAGAACTCCATCGGTGTCAGATATGCCAATGCCTGATGTCTGCGTTTGAAGTTGTAGAAGTCTTCCCGTCTTTGTGTAATCTCTTTCTGTTTTTGCAAGTTGTCTGCGACATTTCCACCCCTGCTGTAAAATTCTGCATCATCTGTAAGGCGCGATCTCTCAACTCTTGGATTGTCTGTCGGGGCGCTTCTGTTGGAATAGAAATGGAATGTATTCTCCTTTTTTAATTCTTTTGAAAAATCATTATTGTTTTCAAATCCATTGTCTGTGTTTTCGCAAGCTATGGCAAATGGGAATCTTTTCTTCGCAGATTTGCGCGGGGCAATTGCTATTTCCGTGGTTTGTCCGTCAGATATTCCCAGCTTCCCGATTCTTGTGAAAGAGTCTTCTTCTGTGTGTTGGCGCCAGAAGTTTTCCTGATGCTTGCCAACGTGGTCTTTGCTTGTTTTGCCTATGTATTTCATATCCTTTTCAATCAACGCTCCTGGCGCGT
The DNA here is from genome assembly GCA_001821475.1 of Candidatus Nealsonbacteria bacterium RIFCSPLOWO2_01_FULL_38_120. Classification (GTDB taxonomy): domain Bacteria; phylum Patescibacteriota; class Minisyncoccia; order Minisyncoccales; family GWA2-38-27; genus GWA2-38-27. The sequence continues at coordinate 6,295 of MHMF01000018.1, read as the reverse complement.
AATCTTTGAGTATCTTCGGCGGACGGAACTTCACTTTTAGTAATATATTTTCAGAATCACGGATTTTTTTATCTTCAAATGCTTTTATGTTTTTTAACGACAATTTCGGGCAGATTCTTTTGCGCTTATGCAGATATTTGTTGACCGTGTTCGGACTCACGCTAATTTTATGCTCTATCCTCAATGTTTCCGATATTTTCTTCTTGCCCCAGACATTTAGCGAATCATCTCCGATTCGCAGGATGAGATTTTCAATCTTTTTAGATATCGTAATTCTGTTTCCTGTATTTTTTGGAGCCTTCGATTCCGGTTCCAGACATCTCAGATCTTTGTTATTGTGTTCGAATGTTTGTTTTAAATGCGACATCCACATTCTTGAAATTCCTACTTTCCTGGCAGATGCCGATACGTTTCCTTTTTGGTCGTGATACAGAATATACAGCCACCGTAAACGCTTCTTTGCTTCTTGCGATAGATAGTAATTGTTTGGATTCAACTTTTTTTCTGCGAGTGTTTGCATAATGTTGGCCGAGTTAGTTTTTACTAATTTTAGCCAATCATTAACCGATTCATTTTGCAACATGTTTTTTTAAACCTCATACTGTAAAGTATACCAGTGGCCAGCGCAAATGGTGTCAACTCTGAATTTTTGTGATATGATGGTATGATTAAATCAAATAAAAATTTAGATAAAAATTCAGAGTTGACACCATTTTCTAATTGGAACGGTCATTGCAATCATACCTTGGTGTTTTTTCTCATGCCAACACTTATAAATTTGGCCAGGAATTAAAAAATCAATTTTGGTTTTGGCTTAATGAATAATTTCCCCATTTGTTTTTTAAAAATGGTCGTGTTATATTAAGTAAAAGGTCTATAGAGTATTTTTTTAAAAAATAAAAATGATATGATGTCTTCATTGCCGATAAATTTATCAAAGGTTGGAAAAGAAGATATTGACAAGGAGATAGTCAGAGTCGGGATGATAGCCGAGTTAGACGCTGTTTCTTTATATGAGCAGTTGGCGGCTTTCACGGAAAACGAGGGGCTTAAAAAGGTCTTATTGGATATAGCGAGGGAGGAGAAAACACATATAGGAGAATTCGCTGAACTTTTATTCCATTTTGACGAGGAGCAGGTCAAAGAAACCGAAAATGGAAGAAAAGAAATCGGAGAGCTTTTGGGTTAATTAGTTGCCGGAAATTTAAACAAAACAGGGGAAGTTTTCCCCTGTTTTGTTTATAATTTGACTTTTATTTTAGGATTGTGCTATACATAAAATGTTGTTCTTTTTGTTGTAATACGCTTTGAATTTCGTAATTCAAAGCAGATATTGTTTTTAGAATGGTTTTTGGAAAGGAATCACAAGTGGGAAGAATTAAGGTAATGGTTGTGGGGCTGCCAGGGAGGGCGATTTCTATGGTGGCGGAAGAGGTCTCGAGGCAAGATGATATGGAGTTGCTGGGCTTTACTTTGGGCAATAAGCCAGAGAGGTTCAGGGCCAACGGAAGCGAAATTGTCCAGATTGAGTCGCGCTTGCGCAAGCAAAAGCTGGCGGAGTTCTGTCCGGATGTGGCAGTTGACTTTACTCCGCGAGCGGAGATAATGCGGTTTAGGGATAATGTCGCATTGTACTGCGAGCGCGGAATTCGTCTTGTGGCAGGAGAGGACAGGTCTCTTATCCTCCGAAAAGCGAAAGTGCCGGTCGCTATCGTGCCAAATGTGCGTCCGGGAAGCTGTCATCTGATTATACCTTTGGTTATGAGGGCGATCAGAACGCTTTCCAAGAGCAGGGGGGAGAAGAGGGTGTTTCATTTTACGGAGGCCGTAGCCATATAGTATTAGTTCTTTGCGCGCGCAAAATGCCTGAACCCTGTTCAGGCATTTTATATTATCAATTATGACGGGACGGGAACATTTCCCGCCAATTGTGGCGGGAGATATTCCCGTCATACTATTGGATTTTTTTTGAAAAAAGTTTAATATAAAATATATGGAGGATTTAATGAATAAAATTGTGTCTCTTGCCAAGAGGCGGGGATTTGTGTATCCGTCGTCTGAAATTTACGGCGGTTTTGGTTCTTGTTATGATTTTGGGCCCTTGGGCGTTGAGCTGAAAAATAATATCAAGAAATCGTGGTGGGATGAGATGACGAAAAAACAGGAAAATATTGTCGGCTTGGATGCGTCAATTTTAATGTCGCCAAAAGTTTGGCAAGCGTCGGGCCATTTAACGGCTGGCTTTGCCGATGAGCTGGTTGAGTGCAAAAAATGCCGTAAACGATTCAGGAAAGATTTTATTGAAGGAAAAAAATGTCCGGAATGCAATGGAGAGTTGAGCGAATCCCGAAAGTTTAATTTAATGATGAAAACTTATGTTGGACCTGTTGAAGACGAGGCGGAGGAAACATATTTAAGGGCTGAAACCTGCCAGGGAATTTATGTTAATTTCAAAAATGTGGCGCAATCAACGCGCCTGAAAATTCCTTTTGGGATATGCCAAATAGGAAAATCATTTCGCAATGAAATTACACCCAAGGATTTTATTTACAGGGTAAGGGAGTTTGAGCAGATGGAAATGCAATGGTTTTGTCCTGCTTCGCTGGACAAAGTCACGCAGATTAACGCTGATAGCGATGCGGATAAACGCGGATGGACTCCTGATAAGTGGTTTGAGTTTTGGCTTAAAGAAAGATTGAATTGGTATTATGGTCTGGGGATAAAAGAAGAAAATTTAAGAACAAGAGAAGTCGGGAAAGACGAGCTTGCACATTACGCCAAAAGAGCGGTTGATATTGAGTATAAGTTTCCATTCGGATGGAAAGAAGTTGAAGGAGTTCATAATCGGGGTGATTGGGATTTGTCTAATCATTCAAAAGCCAGTGGAGAGGATTTGGGTTGCATAAATGAAGAAACAAAAGAGAAATACTTTCCGAACATCATAGAAACATCAATCGGGGTGGATAGATGCCTTTTAATGTTTTTATGCGACGGATATGAAGAAGTGGAGGGTGGAAGGACAGAAACAACGGAAGCGAAAAAAGAGCTGGAAACGGTTCTAAAATTGCATAAAAATTTAGCGCCGGTAAAAGTAGCGGTTTTGCCTTTGGTGAAAAACAAGCCGGAAATAGTTGAAAAAGCGAAAGAGGTTTATAGTTTTTTGAAACAGAATTTTGTCTGCCAATACGACGAATCCGGCTCCATCGGCCGACGCTACCGACGGCAGGACGAAATCGGCACGGTTTTTTGCATTACAATTGATTTTCAGACATTAGAGGATAATACTGTCACAGTTAGGGATAGAGATACAATGGAGCAGAGAAGATCTTCAGCTATGTCTATTGACAAGATTATTTAGATATGCTATGATTAAAGCATAGAAAATTAGGATAGTTCTTTGATATATAACAATACTTGCGAACAGCAGTCATAGCCAAAAGATACTGATTTTATACTTGAAAAATAAACCTGTTGTTTAATAAGACGATTAACGAAATTTTCAGATTTGGAGGCGAAAATTCGTAAAATTGAGGAGGTTTATACATGCTATAAGCCGACGAAATTTTACGAATTTGTAGCCCAAATATGAAAATTGCAGTTGAAGTCTTATTAAGCAACAGGTCTAATATATTATTCGGCGTTTCTTGGCTATGACTGCTAATGTGGCGGTTTTTAGCGAAATTCATATTAGGACGAGTTCTTCGTAAGAACATGTCTAAAAAAAAGGAGTAATGCTATGTCTAATTTGTATTCGATTGGATTAATGAATCAGTTGGGGGATGCTTTGGAAGCCGCGAAGTATACTCCTGACGAAGTGACAAAGTTGAGAGTTTACTCGAATTTGAATGATTTTAAGGGCGTCCTCACGGGGTGTTCAAAAATCGTTGTCGTCCAATACATCATCGACTGCGACGCCGATCCGTTCGTTCCGTCAGGTTTTACCCTTATGTCACACCGTAAAGGCGGTCAGATAGTATGGGATCCGACAAAATTCCAACTCTATCTGTCTGAAAGACAGAGAAGCGGCAAAATCATCGCTGGAAAGGGTCTTGGTAGGGAATTGGCAGATGTTTCCGGTATACTCAATGCCAATGTCCTGGATTACTTCCTGGCTCACCAAGAAATCATCCCTCCTGAGTGCGAAGGAGTGGTCACCTATTTTTGGGGGACCAAATTTCTTTCGGGTGGCTCTTCTTACGTTCGCTGCCTTTACCGGGGTGGCGGGCGCTGGTCCTCGGACTACGCTTGGCTCGGTGACGACTGGGATGACGCTAGTCCTGCCGCCCGGTTCGCAAGTTGATTTGTTCTTGGGGCTTAATTTTTTTGTTCTGTCCCTTGGACGATCAGCCCTTAGGGCTCATAAGGCTTTGTGTTCGCACAAGGCCTTTTCTTTTTGGCATAAAATTGATATAATGAAAACGGTAGTAGGCGAATACGCGGGAGATTACGGTTTTCCGCTGCCGAATCCAGTATCCGTAAGCTGAGAGTGCCTGCGACTAAGGTTTCAGGCAGAGGACTTGCGCAGAAACTTCAAAAATGAAGATACTTGGTATAAAGCGCTAGGGCATTGCGATGCCGAATAATATTCAACCTTGAGATCGCGAAAGATTCAAAAGGCGGTGGCATAGATGGCGCTTTATATATTTTATCTTTCGGGTGGCAATTCTTACGTTCGCTACCTTTACCGGAGTGGCGGGCGCTGGTACTCGAACTACAATTGGCTCGGTAACGACTGGAATGACAATAGTCCTGCCGCCCGGTTCGCAATTCTCTTCATTTCTCTTCCGGTTTTTTCCCGGAAGAGTTTTGTTTTTGAAGCTGTCCGCTCCAGCCACCTAACATTTTTCCAATTTCATCAATCTTTTCTGATAAAACAATATATTTTTTATTATCAATTGACTTGGTCTCCCAAAGTATCATTAAGAATATTTTGAGCGTATCAACTTTTCTTATTGATAGACAAACATAAGGGAGTTTTTTCTCTCGACTAAGAAAACTGGCGGTTGCCAGCGCTTCTATGATCTCTACAAAAAATGTGTCAATTCTTTTGCCGAGGGAATGTCTGTGATTTTTAGGCATAATTTGGTAGTAATCATACCAAAGAAGATAGGCAATTTTTGTTTTTTGAAGCAGTGGCAGAAGCCGGGAAAGATTATAATTAAATGTATGGCTAAAATTCGATTGATCCATAAATTTGAAGATATTATTAGTGTTGATAATTTATTATTGGCTTGGAAAGAGTTTATTAAGGGAAAAAAGAATAAAATAGATGTTCAAGAATTTGAATTTAGATTGATGGACAATATTTTATCTTTGCATCAAGATCTATCTGATAATACCTATAAACACGGCGGTTATCAAGCTTTTAAGATTTGTGATCCAAAGCCAAGAGATATTCATAAAGCAACTGTAAGAGACAGATTGCTTCACCGCGCTGTTTACAGGATATTATATCCTTTCTTTGATAAAACTTTTATTTCGGATTCTTATTCTTGTAGGATAAATAAGGGAACCCATAGAGCAATCAATAGGTTTCGTAATTTTGGCAATAAAGTTAGCAAAAATAATACAATAACTTGCTGGATATTAAAATGCGACATTAGAAAATTCTTTGCAAGCGTTAATCACGAAATATTATTAAATATTTTGAGAGAATATATCCCCGACGAAAGAATAATTTGGCTATTGAAAGAAATAATTTATAGCTTTAATACAACCTCAAACATAGGCCTCCCCTTGGGGAATTTAACATCTCAGTTATTTGCCAATATTTATCTTAATAAATTAGATCAATTCGTAAGGCGCGAACTCAGAGCTAAATTCTATGTCAGGTATTCAGACGATTTTGTTATTTTCTCTCAAAACAAAAAATGGCTGAAAGAAATAGTTTTTCAAATTGGTAATTTCTTAAAAGATAAATTAAAATTAAATTTACATCCTAATAAGGTCTCAATCAAGACCTTGAATTCCGGGCAGGATTTTCTCGGCTGGGTTAATTTTTCAAATCATAGAGTATTAAGAACTTCCACAAAAAAGAGAATGTTCAGAAGAGCAAAAGAAAATTCAATCCCATCAACATTGAGTTCTTATTTTGGGCTTTTGAGTCATGGGAATACAGATAAGATAAAAAGAGAAATAATCATGAGGGGAATTTTCTAAAGTGTTGGATTTTTTTATAAAAAAGGTTTAATATGAAATAAGTTTGATTCCAGAATCTAACGCAACATATTTGGCGCGAAGCGCCAAAAATGCTAAGTTAGATTTCTATGGAAAATTATAAAAGACTAAGTGATGT
>MHMF01000017.1 GCA_001821475.1 Candidatus Nealsonbacteria bacterium RIFCSPLOWO2_01_FULL_38_120 | reverse complement strand
TGAGTAAACGGTCGCTTATTTATTAAATAAAGTAAGTATAAAGCTCAAAAGTATGGCTTTCAATAGAGATTTTGGCGACAGGCCAAGAAGAAATTTTCCTCCAAGGGAGATGATCAAAGGAAACTGGAAATGTTCTGAATGCGCGAAAGAAATCACCGAGCTCCCATTTGAACCAGCCCCAGACAGGCCGATTTATTGCAGGGATTGCTGGGCCGCGAAGAGAACTGACAGGTTCCAGAGGTAAACCTCAAAACAAAAACTCCGCTGAATAGCGGAATTTTTGTTTCTTTATGTTTTGCGTCCAGAACAACCGACATCCAAATTCCCATAATCATAGGAATTTAAATATCGGTTTGGTGAAAAATGGCGTCAACTCTGATTTTTACGGAAAATAAAAATCAGAATTGACGCCATTTTTCACATTGTCAGATTTTAATTTTATGTATAAGCAGTTCCAAAAGATTCTTCACTTCCCGCTGGGCTTCTGTTTCTGTCTCGCTGTCAGTGAATTTCTTCCATTGGATTAGAATGTCCTCGTCGTTCAGCCCCCTTTACAGCGGTTTTTAATTTCAATCTTGTGTCAAAATCAATCTCTGTTTCTGACTTTAAGACCTCTCTTATGAAAATCTTAGTAAAGTCAAGGACTTTCTGATTGGTTTTCTGCGCATCCAGGGCTATTTTGGTCTGGCTTAATTCCTTTTTCAGACCAAAATATTTAACCGCGAAGAAAACATTGCCAATCAACAAAAATAAAACAACCACAAGACAGATTGAATTTAATAAAAACACCGGCTTATTCAATGGATTGTTTAGCATATATTTTTTTGAATTATTATATTATCCGTATTGTGTGCCTACCTATTGTGTGCCTACCTGGTAGGCACACAAGTAATTTTTCCTACATCGCGCAAATAAATCAACTGCTCTAAAAATAATCTGCCATTAAATTCGTCCTTGTATTTTTTCTCGGCAATATCTATTGTGCCGTTCAAATCAATATATTTCTCTCTCAAAATAAAATACAGATCAATGTAATCTTTTAGGACCGGCCTTCTGCCTAATGTTTGGGCTTTCATCGCTGTTATCTCTGCGACTTTAAGAATATTAACTCCTTCAAAATTTATAAATCCTAAAATTGGAGAAAACGGATACCTAACAAAATCTATTTTAATCCCGTTAACTCTTACGCTTAATTGATCCTGATCGTTAATTACAATCGAAATTTTATAATTTTTAAAAATTATTTCCACTTTCCGCAATAAATTGCGTAAATTTTTTTTATCGGAAAACATATCAAAATCGACCGAAACCATATGGCCTATTTGTAAAGCTAATCCAGTTCCACCAACTAATAAAAATCAGGAAACTCTTTGAGTTTCAAGAATATTTTTTTCTGCCCTGATTCTATCGCTTCTAAATGCATATTTTAATTTTTTTATACCAAGAATAAGCGAGGCCAGCTTTAATGATCCTGCTCGAAAAGAGGAAAACGGAATATTTTAAACTATATTTTTTGCCCTATTTACCCCATAATACCTAAATACCCCTTGCCATTGTTGCCAATTTCCATAATTTATTGTCTGTGTTATAATCGTTTCCATGTCTTTTTTAATATCTATTTTTTAATAATCGCGATACCAAAAAATTTCCTTGAAAAAATCAGACAGTATTTGTTTTGTTTTTCTCATAACCATACTTTAATTATATTATATTACAATAAAAAAGATATCAGAGACCCGGTCTCTGTCAACTTGCAAAAATCGCTTTGATTCTCCTTGTTCTTGCCGAAGACGACTCTTCTTTGATTATTTTTATTTTGCCTAATTCGCCTGTTCTTTTAACATGAGGTCCGGCGCAAATTTCTTCTGAAAAAATATTTTTCCCTTTACCTATGGTATATACCCTTACCTTTTCGCCGTATCTCGTCTCAAAAACACCCATAGCCCCCTGCTTTTTAGCTTTTTCTAGCCCCATTTCTTCAAAAGACACGGGCAAATCATCTTGAATAATTTTATTGGCGACGGCTTGGACTTTTTCTATCTGTTCCGATGAAAGTTTTTCCGGATAGGAAAAATCAAGCCGCAGTCGTTCAGCTGTAATATTGCTTCCTTTCTGAAAAACAGAGCCGCCCAAAACCTCTCTCAAAGCCGCCAATAAAATATGGGTCGCTGTGTGGAATTTAGTTGTTTCCTCGCTTGCGTCCGCCAATCCGCTTTTGAATTTCCCGGCAATCGTGGAACGAGACAATTCCTGATGTTTTTTTAATTCTTCCTCAAAACCGATTTTATCAACTTTCAAGCCATTCTCTTTGGCAAGCTCTTCTGTAATTTCAAAAGGAAATCCGCGCGTCTGATAAAGATCAAACGCCTGTCTGCCGGAAATATTTCCGGCTATTTTTATTTTATTAAATTCTTTTAAGCCGTTTCCCAGTGCCCGCTGAAATTTTTTTTCCTCCTCCTGTAACTGGCTTTCCACAAAATTTTTATTATTTTCCAAATCAGGATAATCATCTCTGTAATCCTTAATAATAATTTCGGCTATTTCTTTCGTCCATAAGTCCTTTTTAATTCCCAGTTCCCGGCCGTAGCGAATAGCTCTTCTTATAAGTCGCCGGACAACATATCCCTGCTCTGTGTTTGAAGGACAGATGCCTTTATTGTCAGCCATAATGAAAACAGCTCCCCGCAAATGGTCAATTATTACCTCAAACGGCTTTCCATTATCTTGATATTTTTTCCCTCCGGATAAATTTTCCAATCCGCTTATCGCGGAAGAAAATAAATCGGTTTCAAAGATATTGCTTTTCCCTTGGGAAACCATTGCCAGCCGCTCTAAGCCACCCCCGAAATCAACATTTCTTTGTTTTAATTTTTCAAATCCGCTTTCTGTTTTCACATATTCCATAAAAACACTATTGCCAATTTCAATAAACCTTCCGCAGTCGCAATTAATATGGCAGGGCTGTCCGCAAAACGGAGAATTCTCATGCCGTTTCAAATCCGCCCCTAAATCATAAAAAATTTCGCTGTCAGGTCCCCCGGGTTCGCCGACAGGCATATTCAAAGGAACGCCGCTTCGCGACCACCAATTTTTCTTTTCATCGTAATAAAAAATCCTACTGCCAACTAATCCCTGATTTTCCGAAAAATCAATATCTTTCGCATTAATTCCTTTTTCTTTGAAAAGTTCTCTCCAAATCGCAACCGACTCCTCGTCTCGCGTTATTCCTATATCGGAATTTCCCTTGAAAACAGTCACATATAGTCGGTTGACGTCCAACCCAAGCCTATCAGTTAAAAATTCAAAAAACCATCTTAATTGCTCTTTTTTGAAATAGTCGCCCAAAGACCAATTGCCAAGCATTTCAAAAAAAGTGGTATGTCTGCTATCCCCCACTTCGGCGATGTCTTCGGCCCTGAAACATTTTTGGGAATTGACGAGTCGCTTTCCCGCAGGATGTTTCTCGCCCAGCAAATAAAGAACGAGCGGCTGCATCCCTGAACCAATAAAAAGCGTTGAAGGATCATTTTCCGGAATCAAAGACGCGCTCGGAATAATAGCGTGCTTTTTCCCCTTGAAAAAATCCAAATATTTTTTCCTAATCTCTTTGAATTTCATAATATGACAAATACTTGCGTGGACATCAAACGCCACGCCATTATTTCATATACTCCCTCATTTTTTTAACCATATCCCTAACTTCCTTAAATACTTTCTCATTGACCATATTTTCTTTTGCGTAATCAATTATCGGCCTGATTGATTCAATTTTTTCTCCGAATTTTTCCATCCATTCATATCTTGGAAAAATCCATAAATGAAACAAATTATGATGCGTTCCTTCGTCTTGGAAGAAACAAACTGTTTTAATGCCTAACACATCCTTCATCCCCTTTCTTAATTTTCTGACTAAATCAAAAAACTCATCTACCTCTTCACTAACAAATTCATTTAAGGAAACTTTGCCTTTTCTTGAAGCAATAATAAAAAAACATGGTATCGGAACGCCCTAATCTTGATGGGCATCAAAATATTCGGTAATAATTATTTTTTCATTCGGAAAAAATTGGTTTTTCGTAAATTTTTCCATCTTATGTTTTTTTTAAAATTTAGATGCTTTATTTTCCACAAATTTATTACCTTAGAATTATTTTCCCCAGGAAACTTAACGAAAAGATAAGAAAATTTACTATTACTATTGTGGCGCCGGCCGGAATGTCCAGAAAAAAAGAAGCGGTTATCCCTATCAGCACTGAAATCACCGCAAATAAAACAGAAACAAACAAGGCGCCCTTAAAGCCCTTTGAAATTTGCAAAGCGGAAACAGCCGGCAAAATAAGAAGAGCTGATACCAACATGATGCCGACAACTTTTATCGCCAGCACAACTGTAATCGCTGTAAGCGAAGTAAGAATTATATTTACTAAATTTGTTTTAATCCCGGTTGCTTTGGCAAAGGTCTCATCAAATGTAACGGAAAACAAATCCTGATAAAAAAACCAAATCGCCAACAAAACCAGAACTGACAAAGCGATAGAAAAAAATACTTCCGAACGGCTTATAGATAAGATGTTGCCGAATAAATAACTGAATAAATCCACATTAAATCCATTGGAAACACTTGCTAAAATTACTCCACCGGCAATGCCAACCGAAGAAACAATGCCGATTGCCGCATCTCCGTAAATTTTCGCTTTTTCGCTAATCCAGACAATCAGCAAAGACGACAAAAGCACAATAGGAATGGCAATATAAAAAGGATAAATTCCAAAAAATAATCCAAGGGCAATGGCGCCGAAGCTTGCATGAGATAAACCGTCGCCTATGAGCGATAACTTCCGCAGAACCAAGAAAAGCCCAAGCATAGCGCACAAAACAGCGATAAAACTACCTGCAATATACGCCCGCTGGATAAAACCGTATTCTAAAAAATTAAGCAAAGTCATAGTTTATAGTTCAAGGCAATTAATTAACACTGATGGGAAATTAAGTTCTGCGGGAGATGTTCCCGCAGAGTTGACTATTCCTCATCAAGGCAATTTATGCTGATGGCAGATCAAATGCTGAGAAAAATTCCCGAACCGTTCCGTCATTTCTTTTGAAAGGCAAAAATCAGAAAACTTTCCGTAAAAAATAATCTTACGGTCAAGATAAAGCATTTTCTCCGCATATTCCCCTACTTGCCCAATATCGTGGGTAATTAAAATAATCGTTGTTTTTTTCTCTTTGTTTATTTTTTCAATAATTTCAAAAAAATTCTCCCTTATCTGCGGGTCAAGAGCGGCGCTTGGCTCGTCTAAAATTAAAAGAGACGGCTCTGATACCATTGCCCTAGCAAGAAAAACCCTTTGTTGCTGGCCGCCCGACAATTCGCTCACCAAACGATTTTTTAAGTCGCTTATTCCGAAAATTTCTAAAACTTTCGCAACTGCAAGCCGGTCATTTTTATTTAGTCGTTTTAGATATTTTTTCCGCGACAAAAGCCCCAAAGCAACTACTTCAACCGCAGTGGCAGGAAACAAAGGATTAAAAGAATCAATCTTTTGGGGCAAATATCCAATTTTATTCCGTTGATTGAAACTGGAAACATCTTTATCAAAAATCTTAATTGAACCATTATTGCTTTTTTCCAAACCGAGCAATATCTTTATCAAAGTTGTTTTCCCGGCTCCATTGGGACCCACCAAAGCGATGTAATCGCCCTGTTCAATATTAAAAGAAACATTATCCAGCGCAACAGCGCCTCCATAGCCAAAACTTACATTTTTAGCAGATATTATTGCCATACTTTAAATTATTCGCACACTAAACCAGTTATTAAGTTAGATAAATTATACCGCAAAATTTGAAAAAAAGTCAGACCTTTTTCCATATCTTCTTTGGCTAAATTATGGCCGGCGTTCAAAAAAAGCAATTTAGCGCTTGTTTCACCGGCTATTGTCTGGGCTATTTTCGGACTGGAAAGCTCTTCATAAAAAATATAGCCGATATTATTTTTTTTAATCTGGCTGACTAAACTTATAAAGTCTTGAACGGTCGATTCAGAGTCGGGCGACACGCCTTGGGCAGACAGATATTTTAACCCGTAACGGTTTGCCAAAAAACCGAAAGCATAATGACCAGTGTAAATAATTTCCTTATTTTTGCAAGTGGACAAGGAAATTATATATTCATTATCAATGTCCGTCAGCTCGCTTTTATAATTTTCCAAATTTTGCGAATATAATTCTTCGTTTTCCGCGTCTTTCTCAATCAAAGCATTCGCGATATTCTCGGTCATTATTTTAGCATTGTCAAAATCAAGCCAGATATGCGGATCAGTCGCTCCTTTTAGTTCATCTTGGTTGTAAAAAACAGCAGGCGCCATTTTCACACCTGCGCTGGAATCAACAACTTTAACTTTTTTAGCATCCAAACCATTAATAATATCTTCAGCCCACTGTTCCATAAATCTGCCCGTGTAAACAAAAATATCCGCCTCGTTTATTTTTACAATATCACTCGGTTTCGGCTCAAAAGAATGGGCTTCTATGCCCGGAGGTAAAATCAGCAAAACATCCGCCTTATCGCCGGCTATATGTTTCGCCATATCGTAAACCGGAAAAAGAGTAGCAACTATTTTGAGTTTTCCCTCGCCCCTAAAGTCAGTTATCTTTTCTTTTTTACTTAAAATGCCGAGATAAAAAACCGCAAAAATTATTGCAAAAATAATGATTATCCCCAATATCGCAAAAATCTTACTCTTCATATGTTTATACTACGATATTATCCATTTAATAACTTCAAATCAATCCTTCAGCGCGCCGTCTCATAATAAATCATTCACATTCAACCTCATTTAATTCTAAATTTCATCGTAGTAAAAAACCTACGATCGTAGGTTTTTTACTACGATGAAAAACTAACGCCACAAGACGGCAATGGCTTTATTACTTTAAAATACAAAATACCAAATAAAAAAAGAGTTTCCTGGTCTTTTCTCCAAATTTCAGTTGAAAATTTGGAAAAAATACCAAAAAAGCATTTCGTAATTCAAAGTAATTAAAGTGTTAATTTTTTTAGTTATTTTTGATAAAAATTCTCTTTTTGAAAAATTCAATTAAAATAATCTCTATCAAGCTGATGCCGAAGATTACAGCCCATTCTACTACGCCTAACGGCTGAGTGCCTAAAAGTTTTTGCAGGAACGGAAAATACACTGCCCCGGCGAGCAAAACCGCCGCAACAATTACCGCTCCAACCAAATAGCGGTTGGAAAATATGTCTTTTCTGAAAATTGTCTGTTTGAAGGAACGAACGCTAAAAGCGAAAACCAAAGAATCAACGCACATAAGGGCAAAAACAATTGTTCGCGTCTTTTGCAAATCCCCGGTTAACTTCCAAAGGAAAAAGAATGAAAAAAACGCCGCCATGCCGGTGATGAAAAAAATAGCGGCCATCCAAAGCTTTAATGGCTTGTTCAATATCGGTTCGTTGGGATTTCTTGGCTTTTCGTCCATTACTCCTTTTGTTTCCTGTTCAACGGTAAGAGCGATATCAGGAAAGCCATCCTCAATAAGATTTATCCAAAGAATCTGGGCAGGCAGTAATGGAAGCGGAAACCCCATTGCCATACTTGTCAAAAATAAAAATAGCTCCGAGAAATCATCTGCCACTAAATATACAAATACCTTCCTGATATTTCCAAAAATCACCCTGCCTTGCTCAATCGCTTTTATTATAGTCTTAAAATCATCGTCCAGCAAAACCAAATCTGCTGTTTCTTTCGCCACATCCGAACCAGAACCAACTGCAACCCCAATATCTGCGGACTTAAGCGCCGGAGCGTCATTCACTCCGTCTCCGAGCATCGCAACCACTTCTCCATTTGATTGAAGAGCGCTGATAATCCGCAATTTATGGCGCGGAGAAACGCGGGCGTATATAAAAATATGTTTTGATTTTTCCTTCAAATCATCATCGCTCATTGCTTCAAGTTCTTTTCCTTCAAGTATGTTTTCCTCTTTTGCTTCCAACCCTATTTCCTCGGCTATTGTCTTGGCGGTAAATTTGTGATCGCCCGTGACAATAATAGCGCGGATGCCGGCTTTTTTGGCAGTTAAAATTGATTCTTTTGCGTCTTGGCGAAGCGGGTCTTTAAGCGCGATAAATCCTACAAGGGAAAGCCCTCTTGCCAAATCAGAAAGATTTTTATATCCTGCCGAAACGTTGCAGTTCTTTTGGGCGCAGGCAAGCACCCGCAATCCTCTTTGGGCGAGCGCTTCTGCTTTTTTTGCCAACTGGGCTATTTGGACGGCTCCGATCTTTTTTTTCTTGCCTCCAATATCCAAACATACAGAACGGGAGATAATTTCCTCCGGCGCGCCGATAACATACAAATTATTTCTGCTTTTTCCAACTTGATGCAATGTGGCGGCATATTTAAGTTCTGATTCAAAACTTATTCTGTCAAGAATAGGCTCCTGCTTTTCTAATTCTTTTTTATTTAATCCCGCCTGCATTCCGGCTAAAAGCAATGCCTGCTCGGTCGGCTTTCCCCGCGCTACCCACTCTTGCCCGCCCGCAACGATGCAGCAACTTCGGGCAGGCAATTCCGCTTCCGAATTTTCCACAAATCCCTCGTTTGCTAAAACAGCGATTTTCAACGCTAAAACCTGCCCGAAGTTGCTGCATCGTTGCGGGCGGGTATGCAACCCAGTGTCATTGGCATTCCTTTTTTTAACAGACCATACGTTTAATTTATTATAAAAATCAACTTCTTTGATATTATTTCCAAGCAGTTCTCTGACGCCAGTTAAAATATGGCTTACGCGCATTTTTCCTTCGGTAAGGGTTCCTGTTTTATCCGTGCAAATAACAGTCACACTCCCTAATGTCTCTGTCGCGGCAAGTTTTCTCACTAAGCCGTTCTCTTTAAAAATGCGCCGCATTCCCAAAACCAATATAACGGTAATGGCGGGAAGCAAGCCCTCCGGTATCGCTGAAACCGCGAGAGCCAAGGAAGCCACGAAAATATCAACAAATGACTTTTCTGTAAAATAGCCGATAACAATAATTGCGAATATAATAGAAAGAATGAACGCCGCGGTAATTTTTGAAAGCGAAAATATTTTTTTTTGAAGCGGGGTCCTTCGTTTTTTTGTCTCCCTAAGCAGTGAAACCACTTCGCCGATTTGGGTATTGATTCCAATGGCGACAATGACTATTGCCGCTCGTCCCTCATCTACAATCGCGCCCATAAAAACCGAATTCGTTCTTCTGTGTAGCGGAGTTGATTTGGGCATAACATTGCTGGCATTTTTTTCAGCCGCTTGCGATTCACCTGTCAAACTTGCTTCGTTTATTTTTAAATTTTGGGATGCAATAATACGGCCATCTGCCGGCACTTTGTCTCCTGATTTCAAAAGCGCGACATCGCCAACAACTAATTCCTCGCTGTCAATTTCTTTTTCATATCCGTCCCGTAAAACTCTTGTCCTTACTTTCACCATATTCTTTAAAGCCGAAAGCGATTTATTCGCTTTGTTTTCCTGATAAAAACCAACACTGGTATTAATAAGCAATACGATTAAAATAAAAATAGCGTCCGAATAGTGTTTTAATAAAAAGGAAATAACGACGGTCGTAAGCAAAATATATATTAAAGGGCTGTTGAACTGGCTCAAAAACAGCCGTATTTTTGAATACGGTTTTTCTTTTGGGAGAACATTGCGGCCGAATTTCTCAAGCCTTTCCCTTGCTTCTATCCCCGCAATTCCGGATTTACCGCTTTTTACTTCTTTAAAAATTTCCTCTATGCTTAAACTATGCCAATTTTTTTTCATATTTTTCTCGTATTTTTTCTCGCGCCCGATTTTATTTTACCCTTTCGCTTAATTTACGACAAGCCTTAAAACGATAAAAAAAGCTCGGCAAGACCGCTTGCCGAGCTATAAAACAAAATTGGAAAATATTGCCTTATTTGGATTGTTATATTCCATGATTCTCATGTTCGTCAGGCTGATATTTTTCCAGTTGCCTTATGAAATCGCCTTCTCTCCTCCCCCTTTTCCATCGCCGCACAAGAAGATATCCCCCGGCTTTCAGAATATCCCTGAACCAGTGGCGATACCAGCGATCCCATCCCCAAATAAAACAATCCACCGGAGAGGCAATGGTTTTAAAAGGTATCCTTGCAAAAGCCCAAAGATTGTAAAACCGGACCATAAGTTTCATCTGAATTTCCTGAAGCTCCCGACGGCTCATTCCTTTAGGCAAGAAGCAGACCGAATTTCCATCATAACGGTCCCAAGGCACAATAGCTAAAGGAAAAATCCTTCCTTCCTCTATTAGTCTCTCGCGCAAAGCCGTGCCTGGCAAAGGAACTGGAAGCAATATCTGGATAGTGTCAACATGGGACTTCCGGATGAATTCTCTGAACCGCTTGACATCTTCCTTGGGATTAACCAACCTGCTAATCTCCTTCTGCGGATGCGGATAGCCGAAGATAAACATTGCGTGGATTCTGAAGCCACAACTTCGCCAAATCCTTGTCCACTCAAGCATCTTGGCAGACAGATATCCTTTGCGCATTGCCTTTAGCTCTTCGTCAATCGGGGACTCGTATCCAATACACACAACTCTGACGCCGGCATTTTTCATCGCCTCCAGTAATTCTCTTTTTTGAGCGGTTTCCAGCCGAACCTGAACAGTAAAGCCAAGCCGCCGCCCGTATCTTTCGGAGACCATCTTGAAAAATTCAATAGCGCCGGCAAGATCTCCTTCTAATCGGTCGTCGACAATAAAAAATCTGCAGGCTCGCCTTGTCTCCACCAGCCAATTAACTGTTTCAAAAAGATGCTGAGGGCTTGACCAGCGCGGCTTGCCTTTGACGCTGCAAAATTCGCA
>MHMF01000016.1 GCA_001821475.1 Candidatus Nealsonbacteria bacterium RIFCSPLOWO2_01_FULL_38_120 | reverse complement strand
AGGAATTATATCAAATATAATTACGAAGGGAGGGAGGAGTAAACGAAAACACATTTTCGCTTACTCCGACCGAGCGAGGAATTATATTAAATAGATATAATTAGGCAGATTAAAAAGCGGAGTATATCAGCCACGATCGTGGCTGATATACTCCGCTTCCATTAAAAATATTTAATATTTATTTGCATGGCTTGACCTTAAGGTGATTTATTACGCGTATGTTGTTGTGTTTATTAAATATGGTATAATGAAATAAAATCAAAGATTAAAAATCAAAATGAAAAATGACGAATAAAAATGTCGAAATTTCCCCCTACTCAATCCTCCCCCGCCCTCTATGCGTGAAGAAAATGTTTTAATTTAATTCAAATGATTAAATTTTTGAATTAAGTTTCTGCATAATTCAACGAGATTAGAGGGTGGAGAGTCCATGCGGTATTTTAACATTTTATATTGTCGTTTTGATATTTATATTATGCTTCAATATTCAAAAGAACAATTATGGCAATTATATGAAGGACTGCCCGATGAATTGAAAGCCGCTGTATTTTCAGAAACCAACGCCGATAATTTATATGAGATCTGCCAAAAAAACGAAATAAAAGACAATTCTGCAATCTCCGAAATCGCCAAAAAAATAACCTATGTTTTTTTAGGGCTCTTAAAGCCAAACGAATTACAAGATATTATATCAACCGATTTGAATATAGAAAAAAAACAGGCCAGCCAAATAGCGAATGAGATAAATAACTATATTTTTCTGCCAGTAAGAAAAAACTTGGAACAGCTATATCAAATAGAAATGAAGCCATCCGCAATGGTAAACACTATTCCAACGGCGAGAAAATCCGCCGCAATGACTGAAAAAAATAAATCCGCCGAAAAAATAAAGTCAAAAATAAAAGATCGATACAGGGAAGCGGTGGTATAAATAAAAATCAAAATGGAAAATGACAAATAAAAATGTCAAAATTTCCCCCTACTCAATCCTCCCCCGCCCTCTATGCGTGAAGAAAATGTTTTAATTTAATTCAAATTGATATTTGATATTTACATTTTAATTTTTTGTATATGGAATTCACTGTTCCTCAATTTATTGAAAAAGAGGCAAAAATAGTGGGTCCTTTGACCTTCAAGCAGTTTATTTTTGTCGGGATTGGGGGCGGAATCTGTTTTTTTCTGTTTTTTACCATTCCCATATATATATTTATCCCTCTTGCTATTATTGTGATGGGAGCCGGAACTGGCTTGGCTTTTTTAAAAATACAATCTATTCCACTGCCGAATTATATTAAAAACTTTTTCTTTTTTTTATTCAAGCCAAAGGCCTATTTATGGAAGAAAAAAAATCTACCTCCAAAATTTTTCAATCAAGAAAAAACAATAGAACAGCCTGCAATAGAGAAAAATACTTCCCTATTAAAAATTTCCAAACGAAGCCGGCTGAATGAATTATCCACTGAAATAGAATCAAAAATGTGAACCCAACTACTCAAGATTTTTTAAATTTTGAACAGATAAGAGACGGAATTATTATCCTTAAAAACAAAGGACTAAGGGCTGTTTTAATGGTGTCTTCCCTTAATTTCGCCTTAAAATCAACCGAAGAGCAAAATGCGATTCTATATCAGTTCCAGAATTTTCTTAATTCCCTTGATTTCTCCTGTCAAATTTCAATCCAATCGCGCCGGCTGAATATAACCGGTTATTTGGATATGCTTTCGGAGATTGAAAAAAAAGAGCAGAACGAACTTTTAAGAATACAAATTAGCGAGTACAAAAAATTTGTGGGGCAAACAATGAATCAAGGCGACGTAATGCAAAAAGTTTTTTATGTTGTTGTTCCATTCACTATATCTGAAATAATAGGAAATGAAAACGTGAAAAGATACTCCCCTATATCAACTATAACCGAAGAGATATTCCAAAGAGCAAAAACCCAGCTTTTCCAGCGATTAGAATTCGTTGCGCTGGGCTTGCGTTCCTGCGGATTGCAAGCTGTGCCGCTAAATACATTGGAAGTTATTGAATTGCTTTGGGGAGTATATCACCAATCAGAAGCGGAAAGAGGATATTATCCCGACATTCCTTCAGAGCTGATTGATTTTCAACGGCCACAGGAATAGCAAAAAATAATATGAAAATAAAGTTTCCATTTCTTAAAAAAAATCCGTTCAGTGGAAAAACAAACATCCCTGAAACAAAAGAGGATATTTTAACTATAGCGGATATTATAGCGCCTTCATTTATTGATGTCCAGCAAAATTATATTAAAATCGGAGAACGGCTGGCAAGGACTTATTTTGTTTTTTCTTATCCGAGGTACCTCAGCACCGGCTGGCTCTCTCCGATAATAAATCTGAATCTCCCGATGGATATTTCTTTTTATTTGCATCCGGTTGATAGCGAAGAAATTCTGAAAAAACTGCGGAAAAAAGTGACCGAAGTTCAGGCGGAACTATCGGAAAGGGAAGAAAAAGGGCTCATCAGAGACCCTGCGATAGAAACCGCCTACAACGACCTTGAAGAATTGCGCCAAAAAATCCAGACAGCCCAAGAACGGATGTTCCGCTTCGGTCTTTATATCACAATATATGGAGATTCTGAAAACGAGCTCAGGGAAATTGAAACAAATTTAAGGTCTGTCCTTGAATCGCGGCTTATTTATTTGAAACCGGCAATCCACCAGCAAAAAGAAGGATTTACCTGCACATCTCCTTACAACACAGACTCTTTAATGATTAACACTTTAATGAACACGTCTCCTCTTTCCAGCACTTTTCCTTTTATTTCTTTTGATTTAAGCTCTAATGAGGGAATTTTATACGGCATTAACCAGCACAACAGCTCTTTAGTGCTTTTTGACCGCTTTACCATGGCAAACGCAAATTCCGTTATATTCGCCACTTCCGGATCAGGTAAAAGCTACGCTGTAAAATTGGAAGCATTAAGATATCTTATGCTGGGAGTTGACGCTATTATTATAGACCCTGACAATGAATACAAATTTCTGGCGGAAGCGGTCGGCGGCTCCTTTTTCAATATCTCTCTGGCTTCTCCTCATCACATAAATCCTTTTGACTTGCCGGCGCTTCGAGAAGACGAAAAACCGGAAGACGTGTTAAGGACAAGCATTATAAATTTAGTGGGGCTGATAAGGATTATGCTGGGCGGACTTTCATCAGAAGAAGACGGTGTTATTGACAGGGCGCTTATGGAGACATACGCGGCAAAAGACATTACGCCGTCTTCCGACCCCAATAAATGGGGCAAAGACCTGCCTTTCCCAACATTGAGCGACCTTGAAGAAGTTCTTTTGACAATGGAAGGAAGCGAATCATTATTAAAGCGACTTCAAAGATTCACCAAGGGCGTCTACGCTAATTTTTTCAACCAGCAGTCAAATATAAGCGCGGACAATCGGCTGGTTGTTTTTGGAACAAGGGATATGGAAGATGAATTAAGACCAATGGCTTTGTTTATGATTTTAAGATATATCTGGAAAACCATCACCTCATCCACAAAAAAAAGATTGTTGATTATAGACGAGGCGTGGTGGTTGATGAAAAACGAAGATGGAGCATCGTTTTTATTCGGCACGGTAAAAAGGGCGCGCAAATATTGGCTGGGAGTAACGACCATAACTCAAGATGTCAACGACTTTATGCGTTCAGAGTACGGACAGCCCATTATCACAAATTCCGCATTGGCGCTTTTAATGAAACAAAGCCCGGCAACAATTGAAGCTGTTCAAAAGACATTCAACATCACCGATGAAGAAAAAATGTTGCTTTTGGAATTACCAGTCGGGGAAGGAATATTTTTCGCTGGCATAAAACATGTTTTAATAAAGGTTATCGCCTCTTACGCAGAAGATCAAATAATAACTTCATCGCCCGAAGAATTGCAGAAAATAAAAGAAGCGAAACAGGGAATATAGCTATAACAGGAAGCGTTCCCGTTATGGAATTTCTAATTTTTAATTTCTAAATAGAAAAAATAAAATGTCAGACGAAACGCCAGAAGAAACGCCACAAAAAAACGCGCCCGAAGCCGTTCGCCACCCAACACTTGAAATTAAAAAAAAAGGCGGCTGGTTTCAAAAAATCCCATCCGATATTTTAATATCGCCCGGAGGAATGGTTATCATGATCGTCGCTCTTTTAATTGAAATATTGGGCTTTATTGTGCCTTTCCCAATTCTCAATTTAATAGTAATACTACCCTTCCAAATAATTTTTTATATTTTACTGATAACAGTGGCAAAAGTTTCTATTAAATCTCTAATACTTCCCTCTGTGGCAGAGTTTTTCTTCCCTTTTCTTCCAATATGGATGATAAAAATATTATCCAGCTTTTTCTAAAATAAAAACCCCTCGCGATAAACTAAAACCCGGCGCGCCAAACGTCGGGTTTTAGTTTAATTACTTCATCAATATAGCGGGAATGTATCCCGCAATGATCATGGCGGGATACATTCCAGCTATATTGATTTTATAAAATAACTATAAACAAGGTTTTATAACGATTCTCCTGTATGGCTCTTTCCCTATACTTTCCGCGATAATATCTTTTCTCTCAACTAAAGCCAAATGCGCGACTCTCCGCTCATAAGATGACATTGGGGGTAGTTCTTTTTCTGCTTTCATCAAAAAAACATCATCGGCAGTCGCCAACGCCTCTTGTTTTATATAATCGCTTTTTTTCTTTTTATAATCATTCACATCTAAATCTAAATAAAAATATTCCGCTATTTTTTTCTTCAAAATCAACTTCAAAATATACTGAATATCAAATAAAATTTTACCGTCTTGGCCAATCAACGATTCCAGCTCTTCTGTTTTTGCGTTTATTAAAATAGTTTTTCCTTTTTCCCCCTCTAACGCCGACGCCTCAACCGTTGCGGAAAAGCCCGCTTTATTAAAAAAATCCTCTGCTATTTTTTTTATTTCTTTTTCGTTAATCATGGTATTGGCAAACTATTGTGTTATTTTGTGTTATTGTCCGCCTTGAATACAAAATACTGCTGGATTATTGTGAACAATGTCGTGGTTATCCAATAAAGGCCCAGGGCGGAAGGTATGCTCAATAACAATAAAAATGTAAACCCAGGCATAAAAATAGTCATCTGTTTTTGCATCTGGTCTGAAAAATCAGATGTTTTTTTCTGTGTCTTTTTAGGGGCAAGCATTTTTGCCTGCCAATACTGCAATACCCCGGCGATCAAAGCTATCGCCCAGTTTGGTCCGCCAAGATTTAAAAATCCTAAAAAATTTAAATTAACTTGTCCGGAAAAAGACATAAAAGCATAAAGGTTGTTCATCTGATCCGGACCTATTCCCTTCCAAAACAACTGGTAAAGCGCTATTAAAATAGGAAGCTGGATTAATAAAACCGCTATCCCGGAAAATGGATTTATTTTTTCTCTTTTATAAAGAGCGAGCGTTTCTCTGCCTTGCGCTTCTTTGTCGCTTTTGAATTTTTCTTGTATTTCTTTTACTTTCGGCTGGATTTTGGCAAGCGCTTTTTGCGACTTTATCGCTTTGGCTCCTAAGGGATACAGCGCCAGCTTAATTAAAACAGTTAAGGTGATTATAGCTAATCCCAAATCGTTCCATGGCAGATATTTGCAAAGCAAAACCAAGATATTAAATAATGGCTGGTATAAAATTAAATAAAAAAAATTGCCTATAAAACTCATCTTATTGCAAAATTCGTTATTATGAGATTAGCTTATGACAATTATCATAAGCTAATCTCATAATAAACTCGTGATAAATTTATTGTTTTATTATTCCCGCCCTTCTAAACAATTTCTCCGCTAAACCCTCTGCTTCTTCAAAATTTTTCGCTTTAAATCCGGGAAAGACAATAACAACGCAATCAAAACCTTTTTCAATAACTTGAAGGTTTATCCGGGTTAATTCCCTGAGCCATCTTTTTATTTTATTCCTTTTCACCGCGCTTTTAGAAAACTTCACACCTACCACAAAACCAAATCGGCTCGGCTCTAAATTATTTTTTATGATTTTCAAGTATAAAAAACCATCTTTATAACCACGCCCATTCTTAAAAACATCCTCAAAATCCTTTTTCTTTTTTAACCGATTTTCTTTCGACAGCATCGTCGTCGTTTATGTTGTAAGTTTTTTACGACCCTTTCTCCGACGATTAGACACAACATGTCTACCGCCCTTTGTTTTTTGGCGGGCTAAAAAACCGTGTGTTTTCCTTCTCTTCTTTTTCTTTGGATTGTAAGTAAAAGACATATTTAATTATCCCCAGCCGCTCCTCCCCAGCGAAGATTTGGCGAAGCGGGGAGAAGATTAAAAAGGGGGAGGAGTTTAAAAATTGCAAACTAAAAATTTAATTATAATTAAGTATATCTTGGAAAAATATTTTAGTCAAATTTAAGTTTTGATTTTTTTAATTGTCTTTCTTGTAATTTACTTTAAATTTAATAAAATATTTTTATTTCACATATTATCCACAGGTTATTAACACAATATTGATATTCCAATCTAATTCTATATTATTTTATTTTAATTTGACAATGGTATAATGTAATTACAACCTTAAGCCACAAAACTTAAATACTGAATTTATACCATACTTTGAATTGCGAAATGCCAAATAAAAAGTGGGTTTCATAGTCTTTTTTTTAAATTTCAGAGCGAAAATTTGGAGAAAATACCAAGAAAGCATTTCGCAATTCAAAGTATTGATATTTATAGTTTAAGATTTAATTATGACCAACGAAGAATTGTGGCAAGCTGTTCTTGCCCAAATACAATTAAATATCTCTCAAGCGAATTTCGCGACTTGGTTTAGAGGCACTGAAATATCCAATATAAAAGAGGGAACGGTTTTTGTGTCTGTGCCGAATTCTTTTTCTAAGGAATGGATGGAAAATAAATACAACAAGCCGATTTTTAAAACAATACATGAATTAAATAAAGAAATAAAAGAAATAAAATATAATGTGGAGAAAAAACTTTCTCCAAGCCAAGATATAATCGCGAAAGCGCCGAGCATTGCCGCAGACGCCGACCAGATGGATTTTCAAGAATTCAAAATAAATAAAGACACAAATCTTAATCCGCGTTATACTTTTGACTCTTTTGTCACTGGATCGTTTAATGAACTACCCCACGCAGCTGCCATAGCTGTCTCAAAAAATCCGGGATCCGTCTATAACCCGCTTTTTATTTACGGCGGAGTTGGTTTGGGTAAAACCCATTTATTACAATCTATCGGCAATGAAGTAATTAAGAATTTTAAGAAAAAAACAGTTCGTTATGTTTCTTCGGAAAAATTCACATCCGAAGTAGTGGCGTCTATTAAAAATCATGAAGTGGAGGCGTTTAAGGAAAAATACCGAAAAATTGATGTGTTGATTATAGATGATATTCAGTTTTTGGCTGGCAGAGAAAAAACCCAGGAAGAGTTTTTTAATATCTTTAATGTGTTATATGAAAACAATAAGCAAATAATTATTTCATCAGATAGGCCTCCCAAAGCCATAAATTCTTTAGCTGAACGACTCCGCTCTCGTTTTGAGGGTGGAATGATAGCCGATATTAGTTATCCTGATTTTGAAACAAGGGTGGCTATATTGAAAACAAAATCTCAGGAAAAAGGAGTGGAATTTTCCGATGAAATATACCAACACATCGCCTCTGTTGTCCAAAAAAACATAAGAGAATTAGAGGGGGCGCTAAACAAACTAATCGCTAATCAAACCCTAAACAACCAAAAACCAGACCTTGAAACAACTAAAATAATTATAAAAGATCTACTATCCTCTCCCTCAAGGGTTATGACTCCTAAAAAAATAATTGAGGCGGTGGCGGAATTTTATGACTTAAAAGAAAAAGAAATCTTAAATGTTTCAAGGAAAAAGGAAATTGTCCATCCAAGGCAGATTGCTATGTATTTATTAAGAGAAGAATTAAAAAGTTCTTTTCCTTTTATTGGTCGGAAATTCAGCGGCAAAGACCACACCACAGCCATACATTCTTATAAAAAAATTGTTCAAGAATTAATAAAAGATAAAAAATTAGAAGAGGAAATAGAATTAATAAAAGAAAGAGTATTGACTATTTAAGAAGGTTAAAAAAATAAAGTGTTAAAAAATATGTTAATAAATATCTAATAAAAACAGGAGAAAAAAAATAAAAAACTTATCCCCTTTTTATTATCTTTTTATTAATCAAACAACCCCCAAATCAATTAAGATTAAAAAATAAATTATCCACAATACTAATTATAATAACAAAATATATTTATATATTTATTATTATTAAATAATAAAATTAATTAATAAAAAATCATGGAATTAATAATTATAAAAGATAAATTAAGAGAAGGCTTAAATATTATAGAGAGAATTTCTTCAAAATCGCTTACTTTGCCAATTTTAAATAATGTTTTAATATCTACTAATAAAAATTTTTTAAATTTAGCGGCAACAGATTTAGAAATAGGTATTAATTGGTGGATTTTAAGTAAAACAATAAAAGAAGGAAAAATAACAATACCATCGCGATTATTATCAAGTTTTATTAATTTACTACCAAATAAAAACATAGAGTTTTTAGTAAGATCTGATGTTTTATTTATTAATTGCGAGAATTATAAAACCAAAATAAAAGGGCTTTCGGCTGACGACTTCCCTATTATTCCAAAAATAAATGAAAGTGATTTTATTTTTATTGATTCATATTTATTGTGCCAAAGTTTAAATAGTGTGGCTGATATCGCGGTTCCTTCAACAACTCGGCCTGAAATTTCCGGTATTTATTTTTTATTCCAAAAAAATCAAATTACAATAACCTCTACAGACAGCTTCCGACTCGGCGAAAAAAAACTTTTATTAAAAAATACAACTTCTTTAAAAAAAGATTATTCTTTAATTATTCCTCAAAAAACAACCAAAGAAGTAATAAATATATTTGGAGAAAAAACAGGAGATATAAAAATATATTTTTCTCCAAATCAAATAATGTTTGAATATCCCATGCCTGAAACAACCCATCCTCAAATTCAATTAATTTCCCGTTTAATTGAAGGTGAATACCCAAATTATCAAGAGATTATCCCCAAGAAATTCACAACCCAATTAATAATGGATAAAGCGGAATTTTTAAATCAAATTAAAACAGCTAGTTTATTTAGCGGTAAAGTAAATGAGGTTAAAATAAAAGCGGACCCAAAAAACAAAGAATTTTCTATTTTTAGCCAAAGCGCGGAAATAGGGGAGTATAATTCAATAATTCCGGCGAAAATAAAAGGCGAGCCGGTTGAAATCGCTTTTAACCACAGATTTTTATTGGATGGAATTTTAACTATTAAAAGCTCTGAAATAATACTTGAATTAAACACCAACTCTGGCCCTGGCGTCTTAAAACCAGTCGGCGACGACAGCTTCCTATATGTTGTAATGCCAATTAGGGCAAGTTAAATTTTAGGGGAACATCTCCCGTAGTCGCTATGGGAAGTGTTCCCTTAATCAATGGTTGATTTTTAGGATTTGACAAAAAATAGGAGATATGCTATCATTCGGGTATCAAAAATGTTTTTTGGTATCCGAATTTTTATTCGGATTTTGGATAGACAGATCATTGTCAAGTGAATACTGATTAAAGGAGAATAGTATGGGTAAGGTGTGGAGTTTTCTTAAAAAGCGCGGACGCAGTGTTGCAACTGGAGTAGGAATGGCAGCAAAATGGGTATGGAAGAAACTGCCAAAAACACGGCGAGGAATAGGGTGGACATTATTGGTTTTTGTTTTCTTGGTGGCGCTTTTTGTTCTCGTCTACATATTGTTGACGGGAGATGCCGAGGCGCAGCGGTTCGTGATGTGGGGGTTATGGATTGCGGTTTTGCTATTGGCAGGAGTTGCGTTGTTGAAGGTAGTTATTTTGGTAAAAAGGAGAATGGATTGGCGTACGAAAAACGCGAGAAGACGGGCTGCTAAAAAGAAGAATAAGGCGCAGATTGCGGCCGTAAGAAAGAAGTTTTGGAATCAGCCGTCTTTTTGGGTTT
>MHMF01000015.1 GCA_001821475.1 Candidatus Nealsonbacteria bacterium RIFCSPLOWO2_01_FULL_38_120 | reverse complement strand
GAAACCAAATTTTTATTGATTCAGATAATTTTCAATGTATTCTGCCACGATTCTGCTCGCTCCCGGCCTTGCCATTTCTTTTATTTTCTTTTTCATAAATTTCAATCTTTCCGGTTCCGCAAAAAGCGCTTTTATTTTTTCCAGTAAAAATCGCGGCTTGAAATTCGCTTCTTCAACCACAATCGCCCCTCCTTTTTCCGCAAAAAAATAGCTATTTTTAACCTGATGATTCTGGGCGGATTCCGACAAAGGAACTAAAATTGCCGGTTTCTGCAAGGCTGCTATTTCAAACAAGCTTCCCGCCCCGGCTCTGCTTATGACCAAATCCGCGGACTGGTAAGCGCAAGCCAATTCTTTGTCGGCCAAAAAAGGAAAAGGGTGGTAATATTTTATTAATTGCTTTTTAACTGTTGCGTTTGCTTCGCTTAAAACTTGATTGAAATTGTCCTCGCCTGTCTGATGGATTATTTCAAATCCAGAAAGAAGGTCGGATAAAATTATTAGCAGGACATCATTTATTCTTTGAGAGCCCTGCGAACCGCCTAAAAAAAGAATTATCGGCTTGGCTCCAGTTAACCCTAAAAGTTTTTTCGCGCTTTCTCCGTTAGTTTTCAAAATTTCCTGCCTTAATGGGTTTCCAACGGAAATCATTTTATCGGGAGGAAAATATTCAACTCTTTCAGCCGGAAAAGCCGTGAAAACCTCTAATGCGAATCTTGACGCTATTCTGTTTGCCAAACCAGGCGAAATATCAGACTCGTGAATGAAAATAGGAGTAATTAAAATCCAACCAGAAATCACGACTGGGATTGAGCCGTATCCGCCCTTGCTGAAAATAATGTCTGGCGAAAGCACAAATGTGTGATAAAATGCTTGTAATAAGCCGATAGGCATCTTTAAAATATCAAAAACATTTTTCAAAGAAAAATAGCGCCTTATTTTCCCGGTAAGAATCCACCTTGCTTCAATCCCCTCTTTGGCTAAAAGATTAGCTGCGAATTTGTCTTTCGGCCCTGTGTAATAAAAATCAAACGGCTCATTTGGAAAACTCTTTCTGATTTCTCTGGCAATAGCGATAATGGGAATAATATGGCCGGCAGTGCCTCCGCCGGTAAAAAGTATTTTCATAAAAATAAACTTAAAATGCGAAGCGAAAAACGTAAAACTAAGGCATCAATTATAACGGAAACATTTCCCGTCGCGATTGATGGGAAATGCTCCCGTTATAATTGATAGTATATATTGTCGCGAAGCGATACCTTAATTTTACACTTTTCGTTTTGCGCTTTACGCTTTTATTTATTCTACCACTTTCCTGTTTTCTTTCAAAATATTCAATAAGAGTCCCATTCCTGCCAACTCCGTTATCAGGTGAGAGCCCCCGTAACTTACAAACGGCAGAGGTATACCGGCTAAAGGAAAAATCCCTATCATTGCCCCGATATTTATAAATGCCTGAAGGCAGATCCAGGAACCGAAGCCCACCGCAAAATATCTGGAAAATTTGTCTTGCGATTTTTTCGCTATCCTAAAAACCCCCAAAGTAAAAGCCAGAAACAAAATTATCAAAATAAAAGAGCCCAAAAATCCAGTTTCTTCCGCCAAGATAGCGAAAATTGAATCTGACATCGGATGGGGAATAAATCCGAATTTCTGGCCAGACATTCCGAGTCCAAGTCCAAAAATTCCGCCTGAGCCCACAGCGATTAATGCCTGTTTTAATTGATAGCCAATGCCCATAGGATCGATATTGGGATTTAAAAAAACCAAGAGCCGTCGCAATCTGTATGATTCTGTTTTAATAAGCGCGTAAAGAACTCCGACGCCAATAGGAAAAATGATAATCGGATGCAATAAAAAAGTATTTGCCGAAAAATACATAATAAAAGCGGAAAGAATAATTATGCCCAAAGTGGTGGCGTCTGATTGATAAATTAAAAATGCGGCAATCACTCCAAGAATTGCTAAAAATGGTATTAAAACGGAAGACATTATCGCCGACCTCTTATTATTATCTATGTCGGGCTTTATTTTTTTTGCCAGCGGCTTTTTATTGAAAGCCCTTACAGGGCTTGCCAGCCAAGCAGAAAGATAAATAATAAAAACAAGCTTCAAAAATTCTGACGGCTGAAAAGAAAAAAATTTTAAATCCAGCCAACGCGAAGCCCCACCGGCTGAAATTCCTAATCCAGGAAAAAATATTAAAACCATAAGGAACAAATTACCCAAAAAAAATAGCCCCGCGTTTTTCTTTATAAATCCAAGCGGTATTTTGTAAATGATAAAAGCAATAGATATGCCAGGAATAAATCCGTAATATATCTGGTGAAAAAGATAATATGTTGCTTCCCCCACTTTTTCTTGGGAAAATGCGGCTGAAACGCTCGCCAAAATTAAAAGCCCGAAAAAAATAATTATTGCGGCGGAAACTAAAAAGATATAATCAAATTTTCTGTTTTTGTTCATTATTACTTAGTTAAGAATCCGCAAGGAGCCAAGCTCATTTTATAAGGGAGCTCGGCTCCTTACAGCTATAATTTATTTACCGCTTCAACAAATCTGTCCCCTCTGTCAAATTCGTTTTTAAATAGATTAAAACTCGCCGAAGCTGGAGAAAGTAAAACAATATCTCCCTGCTCCGCTTCTTTTGCGGCAACCGAAACCGCTTCCTGCATTGAATTGACTGGAATAACTTTCAGGTTCCTATACAGTAAAAATGAAATTTCTTTTTTCAAAATATCAGAAACATTGCCCGGCAATAAAACAAGACAGCCAACATTATTTTTAATTTCCGACGCCAAATCCGTGTAATTCAGATTTTTATCCACTCCGCCGGCTATCAAAATCAGATTGGCGGCAGGAAATCTTTGCTTAAATGTTTTAATGCCAAAAATCGCGGAATCAGGATTAGTCGCGGCAGTATCGTTGAAATATTTAACGCCCCGCTTTTCCGCGACAAATTCCTGCCTGTTTTTAACCCCCTTGAAATTCAAAAGAATTTTCCTGATATTTTTCTGGGAAATCCTAAAAATTTTTGCCACTTCAATGGCGGCTGAAATATTGGAGATATTTTGATCGCCAAATATTTTCAATCCTTCTTTAGGAATGATAGGAGCAAATGGCTTGTTTTTTGAGAAAAAACGAACCCGAGCAGTCGCTTCTTGAGCCAATTCCGCAACTTTTGGATCATCCAAATTAAGGATTAAATAATTATCTTTGACTTGGTGCTTAAAAATTATTTTCTTCGCCTCAACATAATCGTCAAAAGTTTTATATCTGTTAAGGTGGTCTGGAAAAAACGAAGTAATAACAGCGATATCAGGGCTTTTCTGCAAATCCTCCAGCTCAAAGCTGGAAAGCTCCAAGACAACTTTTGAGCCCTTATTTATTTTAGAAAGAATCCCCAATGGAGAAATCCCCATATTTCCGGCCAGAATCGTTTTTGGATATTTTGTCTTCAAAAAAAGGTAAATCAGAGTGGCTGTGGTGGTCTTGCCCTTAGTGCCGGTAATTCCAATGATCGGCGCCTTGCATAACTCAAAAAAAATTTCAATATCAGACTTTACGAGAACTTTATGCTCTTTTGCTATTTTCAAATAGCGGGAATCATGCGGCACTGCCGGATTTTTTATAATCAAATCAACGTCTATAAAATCCTCATCGCGATGTCCGCCCAAAGCAAACTCAACCTTAAAATTTTTTAATTCGTCGATTGATTTTTGTAATTGCTCTTTTGTCTGTAAGTCAGCGACCAGAACACTTGCTCCTTGCCGACAAAAAAATTTCGCAACCCCAACTCCCCCGCCATTAAGCCCCAACCCCATCACCACCACTTTTTTATCCTTAAATATTTTTTTCATATCAAAATCTTTGAAAAAAATTGTTCTATTTCTTCCAACCTTAATAACCGAACATCGTTTGCCACTTTTGATAAACCAAATAACTGTCCCTTGTGAATACCAATGTATTGGACTTGATCTAACCTACTCAACTGCCGGCACTAAATCAATATCTGAACTTAATAAATAAGCGGTATCGTATTTATTTTGCCTTGCAAACCTTATCATTTCAACAACCAATCTTACATCTACGCCTTTTTCGTGATATGTCTTGTCTGGATGACGAATTAGTTGACCCAATTCTATAATAATATTTTGCCCTTGCAATCTTCTTAGCAATTTCTGTTGATTGGTATACAATCTTTCGCTTTTATCATCACCTATTCTCCGCTTAACCGCTCCAAGATAATAATGAATTTCCAATAAATTATTCGGGGCGACAAGCTATTCGGAAAATTTTCTGAAATCAAAATCAAGTAATTTATATTTACTATTTAATTTAACAGACAATTCTTTTAGCTTGAAATAAAAATTATTACCGTCAATAAATACAAATGCTTTTTTCATAAAAAAACTGCCGTCGTTAGCCGAGGCGAAGGAAAGCAGCGAGATTAAGTAATTTACTTATAGCGAACCAAAAATCAGTGTCAACACCATTTATCTTTTTATTCAACTTATTGATAAACATAATTTATCTATTATACTTAATTCAGTTCTATAATCATCAATCTTTTTAGGAAGGGATTAGATAATGAGAGATAGAACGAAAAAAAATGTTGGCAATTAGCGCAATCGGATAATTGGGAATGGGCGTAAGCGCTTTATTGGCGATAATATTGTACTTGCTCATTGGTGAAACTGGCGGTTTTATTGGAGTTAGCGCTATGTTTATATGCGCCTTCATCGCGGATATTCCAATTGGATAGATTCGCTAAATACTCATATTCTTTAAGACAAGACATAGGAGGTATAGATAGATCTATAACCTCTTTTCTTTATTTAAAAAGGATCAAGTATTGTCGGCTTTATTTTTTTGTTAAAGCACATACGGCTGATTTTTTTAAAATTATACGGCTCGTCGGAAAAAAAAATTTGATAGCCATTCCCTTGAAAACCATCCGTAACCTTGGCGGAGGAGGGCAAATAATCCGCTTCCAAATTTTCCTTTAAAAATTTTCCGACTTCTTTTGCCAATATCTCCGCCGGATTTATAATTTTAACTTTCTTGCCAACGACTTTTTTTATAACTTTTTCCAACATAGGATAATGGGTGCAAGCCAAAACCAAACCCTCTATTTTTTTATCCTTAAAACAGCTCAAATATTCCTTGACTATTTCTTTAGTGGCTTTTTTATCTACCCACCCTTGTTCCACCAATGGAACAAGCAACGGACAAGCCAAAGAATATATTTCCAGACGGGGATTCAATTTCAAAAGATGATTTTCCCACGCTTTGCTTTTAATTGTTCCGGGAGTTCCGATTATTCCGATCCTGCCAAATCCAAAAGCGGAAATTTTTTCAGCTGTCGGAGTTATCATATCAAAAATAGGAACATTTTGGAATTGCTTTTTCAAATAGTCGCCGCTAAGCGCCGAAGAAGTATGGCAGGCGATAATAATAATTTTTACCCCCCTATCCAAGAGCCATTGAGTGATTTTCTCAGAATATTTCTTTACAAAATCAACCCCTTTCGTCCCATAAGGAAGCCGGGCCGTGTCTCCGAAATAAATTATCTGGCGGTTAGAAATATTTTTTAATATTTCTTTAACCACGCTTAACCCTCCCACACCAGAATCAAATACTCCAATCATAAAAATGGAAATAAGAATTATGAATTAAAAACTATGAATAACTAATTACTTTGAAATACAAAATGCAAAATGCAAAAAGAATTTCTGATCTTTTCTCCAAATTTCAGCTGCAAATTTGCTGCAATTATTCGCCGTATGCTTTGAATATGCCTTATAATTGTATCAAATTTTCGCTCTGAAATTTGAAGAAAGGACCAAGAAAGCATTTCGTAATTCAAAGTATATTAAAAAAAAAGAATAAATTCATCGTAGTGAATTTCCTACGATCGTAGGAAATCAGCGACGATGAATTAGCGAGATTAAAAAACAAAATGCAATATTTTATTATAACAAAATAAATTGAATTGACAAAAAAAGAGCGCGGGAAAACATTTGTAAAGACATTTGTTCTCCGGCGCTCGCCGTTTTGATGGCTTATAATTTGATGCTTACAACATGATCTTCGCAATAATCCCTCCGAAAGCCATATATGTCAACTTGTGAATAATCTGTTTCCACTTAGGATACTGCTCCAAATGAATACCTATGGCGCAATCATTAAAAGCGCCCATAACCGATGCCGCGACAATCACGCCTAACAATGTTAAATGGCTCATATTTCTTCTCCTGCAAAAAAGTACATTTTTAAGGGGTTAAACTTTCTAACCTGACTGTTTGTAGTATAATTATTTTAAAATTTTTGTAAAGAGCGAGAGAGAACGGAAGAAAATTGACAAAAATAGAAATAAAGAATAATCTTCAAATAGCAGTTAAACAAGTTAATTTATTGTTCTTTTCACGGGAGCGATCCATGAGAATATTCAGAAGAAAAACCAAAGAAGAAAAAATACAAAAAGGCATTGAAGGTCTCAAGGGAAACAAAGACGGATTAATGCTTCTTCTGCGAATGGTTTCGCAAGATCCACATAAAACAACGATCTTATCAATGGTATTAAAAGAAGAGAATGTCACCCTTGACGATCTAGAATATCTGCTTGTCTTAACCCAAAAACAAGATATTCTCCGCCAAATTAGAGAGATAATTCTGAAAATCGGGATAGACCCAAGCGAGCTCCTGATATTATTCTTAAACAGGACAGGAGATACATCAGACTGGGCATACGAAGAATTTCTTTCCAGGATAAACAATGGAATCATCGGCAGAGATCACGCCATCAGAATTCTACTTAAAGTGGTTGAGGAAGATCCCCCCAGAAGAACAAACGCCTGGAATAAAATTAAAGAGTTGCGGCCTCAAAAAAACCACTTGAGAATTATGGCAGATCTGGAGGGGAAAATTGAGATGAACGGGATCGCCGCTGAAGCGCAAAATTTAATGGCGAAAACAGGAAAAAGGAACGCCCTCAAAAAAGTAAAAAAAATCGCAGATTTAATCAAGGGGCAAGATTAAGAAAAATCTTGCCCTGTTTTCATATTCATCCCAGCAATCTTATAGCCACTCCAATTATTGCCATTACAATCCCGACAACCCAAAATCTCATTGTTATTTTATAAGCAGGCCAGCCCTTTGCTTCAAAATGATGATGAATAGGCGCTGCCAGAAAAATTTTTTTACCCCGAAATTTTTTAGAAATAAGCTGGATTATAACAGAACCAGCTTCAAGCGCTGGTAAGAAAGCTATGATTGGCAAAACCAAAACAGAGTCAGTCAAAAACGCCACCACAGTTAATGCGCAACAAAGGCCGAGCATTCCTGTTTCTCCCATATAGAATCTGGCTGGCGGGATATTAAACCATAAAAAAGAAAGCAGAGCGCCGACTATCACGATACAAAAAGCCGCCAAATCAATTTGTTGCTGAAACAAAGCAATTCCGGCAAAAGCCGCAAAAATTGAAGCGAAAGTTCCGCCTGCCAAACCGTCCAATCCATCTATTACTCCCCCGCTATAAACAGCCAGCATTACTAAAATAAAAAGCGGGATATACCAAAGACCAATAAGAATATCACCGTTGCCAGGGATATGTAAAGTGGCATAGCCCAATTTTGAATAAAACCACCAAGCGCCCACCAGCCCTATTGCAACCACCATAATTAAGCGGTATTTCAGTTTAATTCCGCCTCCGATGTATTTTCCATTTTTTTCCCAGAATCTCCATAAAAAATTTTTAGAACCCGCAAAAACCTGCAGGACATCATCGGCCAACCCAACCAAAGAAGCGGAAGCCAAAGCAAAAATCGGCAGCCATGTCTGGGACCTGCTTAAAAAATTCAACTTTTTGAGCCACCACACATCTAACCTTGAAAGCAATAAAAACAAAAAAGCCAAAATAATAGTTGTAACCCAAATCAGCAGTCCGCCGAATCTCGGCACTCGCGTTTCGTCTTTACCGTGAAATTTTTGGAAAAACGGCATATCTTTTCCGTCTATTGATTTGTCCCTCGCGTCTTTCCGCCAAAGCTTATGTTTATATAAAAAGCCAGTCAAAAATGGAGTTATCAAAAACGCCAAAATAAAACTTAAAGCTCCCAACGAAAAAATTTTTATAACGCTTATCGTTAATTCCGGCATAAATTTTATTATTATCTTTATTCCCTCACCGCTTCAATGAGTTTTCTCATATCGCCAAAACGGTCGCCGCTACCCAATACAACATTTATGATATAACTGCCTTTCTCTTCGCCATTCACTACTAAAAGCAGACATCCATTAGCAAGTATGCTAAATCCAGTTTTCCCGCCTATTATTCCTGGAATTTCCCCCAAAAGTTCGTTTATATTTTGAGGCATAAAATAACGCAAAGAACCGTCGTGATTAAAAACTCTGTAATTTTTTTTAGTTGTTATTTCAAAAATACGCGGATAATTTTTTAAAATATATTCCGCGAGCCGGGCTAAATCTTGGACTGTTGAAAAATTGCTTTCTTTACTGGGACTTGCTTCATCAAGCCCTGTTGGATTAAAAAATTTAGTATCCGCAAGTTCTAAATCTTGGGCGTAATAATTCATCAAATCAACAAAAGCGTCTTTGCTTATGAACTCCGCTAAAGCAAAAGCCGCGTCGTTGCTTGATTCAATCAGCATTATATTTAAAAGATTCTCAATAGAAATTTTTTCTCCAACTATTAAATCCCCATACCTCAAAGAACCTTCCTGGTCAAACGCCTCCTTGCTTATTATTATTAATTGAGACGAATTATATGTTTCGTTTAAATCAAAAACAATCAAAGCGGTCATCAGCTTAGTTAATGATGCAATAGGCAGGAACTGACCGGAATTATTTTCATATAAAATCCGCTCCTTTCCATTTTTATCCATTTCAACCGAGATTGCGGCTCTCGCTCCTATTTGCAGGCTGTCAATCTTTCTTTGTCTTTGTTCCGCTTTATGCAGTAGAATAATCCTGTTTAATTGGGCTGTGAAAATTTCAGAAGTTCCGTTTGCCATTCGCGCAAAATAAAAGCTCTCCAGGTTATTGGCAAACACATTCATTCCCCACCAAAAAGGTATACTCATAATAAGAATAATAAATAAAACTTTTAAATTTTTTTTAGAAATATCCAAGTTCATGTTTCCTTATTATACGCCACATAAAAAATAAATCAAAAATTTTTCTAAAAGCCCGTCTGCAACGCTTCGCAAGCGAGTAATCCCGCATCGCTACGCGAAACATTGCTGGCGGGCGTAGCGATGCGGGCGTGGTTGACAATAACATTTATATATATAATATAAAATTATGTTGTTGTTCTTTCCACTATTCCCATTATTTTTTCGGAGTAAAATCCATGGCGACGAAAACAAAGATAGGATGTTTCTCAATGGCAATAAGCCAAGAGGGTAATGTAGTGGTAGCAAGAACGCACAAAAGCGCGATAAAAAGCGCTAAAGACGAAGGATATCGTCTGGAAGATGTCGCAATAATTAATTGTACCGTTTTTGGCAAGACATGTTCTAAACCGCCATTCAAAATAATGAAAAGACACCATTCAGCGCTCAAACAATCCTTCAGCGATTTACTGAACAACGGCAAATGAATTCAAGGCGTAAACGCAGACATTGAAAGGAATCAAGATGAACGGAATCTCGAAATTGATATTACGGGGCACATCGGCTATCAACGAAACAACACTGGAAAATCTCAAAGAAATTGAAAAAAAATGTCAACTCTGCCATTCTTGGTATATAGGTAGAGTAGGCGACTCTGGAGTTTGCCCTGCTTGCCGCCATAGACTAAATGGGAATAGGCGTAACTCAGGCGGCGGAAAAATTGTTCGCTCGTCGTATTCACGAAAAAAGTCAGGCAAAATGCTCGCCGAATAATTTCTCGCTACGAAACCAATGCCGAAAAATCAAACCAATTAAGGCGTGGAGAAACCTCTCCACGCTCTTTTTTTTATTTTCCTTCGCCTTGCAAAGGAAAATAATCCCCCTGTAGCTCCGATGTTCTGTATACAGACCTTTGGCATTTTTATACACATACCGAGATACTAATGCTTCTCGGTAAAAACC
>MHMF01000014.1 GCA_001821475.1 Candidatus Nealsonbacteria bacterium RIFCSPLOWO2_01_FULL_38_120 | reverse complement strand
TCTCTGTCTTTATAAATCTCTAACGGGGTGCGCTAATTTCCGATTTCTATCAACTTATTTCTATGGTCATTCCTTTTTTATTCCTCTTAACGCCAACCCAAGCGCTGTAGCATATCCAAGCGACTGGGCGAAAGGCAAACCGGGAACCTCTTTTAATTGTTTTGGCAAGATATTAATCCAAGGATTCCCCAACTCAACAGGAATTTTAAGTTTTAAAGATATAAAATCCAGCAAACCTTTCAGATTAGCTCCCCTGCCGCACATTATTATTTTTTTAATCTTCCCGTTTTTCAGCGCTGAAGAATGCTCATGGATTGTGTGCGCTTGATAATAATCAACAAATTTTTCAATCTGCTCCGTTAAATCAGTAAGGGCTGGAATCAGAGCTTCAAAAACATCGCTTGTTTTTTTAGAGAAATCAAGCCCTTTTTCTATTTTCAATTTTTCCGCCGCCGCTAAACTAATTTTAAGCGATTTAGAAATTGATTCCGTTAAACCTTGAGAACAAACAGGTATTGTGGCTGTAAAACGCAAAGAATAACCGGAAAAAATAACCAAACTGGTCGCGCTTCTGCCAAAATCGATTATTAACACGGGATAAGGGCTTAATTCGTTTTTTATCAACGCGCGGATAATTGACAAAGACTCCACCTCTAAAACTCGAGGGCAAAGCCCTGCTTTTCTAACGCAAGAAATATATGGGTCAGCTATTTCTTTTGGTATAGCGGCGATTAAAATGTCTAAATGGTCTAAATGATTATTTTGAGGCCGAACAATTTGAAAGTCAAAATACATTTTTTCCATCGGCAAAGGAATATAATTTTCCGCCTCAAAAAGAACAGCTGATTTTAATTCTTCTTCATCCATTTTTGGCATTTGAATAACCTGCATAAACGCTTTTTCCTCGGGAAAAGAAATTGTTGCGTTTTTTGTCCTTATTTTTTCCCCTTTCGCGGTATTCAGAACCTCTTTCAAAAACTGGCAAAGCGCCTCTTCATTTTTTACTTCGCCATTTTCAATTATGCCCGGCTTTATTTCTTTCTCGCGCCAGGAAGCTAACCGAAAAAATCTGCCTCTTTTTTTGAGCCAGGCTATCTTTAGAGATAAATCAGAAAAATCCAATCCAAACGACTCTGGTTTTAATTCAAAAAAATTCATAGATGCTATGAAATACGAATTTATTGCGAATCTTCTATTTTTATTATAACATATATATTTTGAAATAAGAAATGCCAAATAAAAAGAGAATTTCGCAATTCAAAGTATATTTATAAATTTCGCGCGTTCTTTTTTTTGTATTCTACGGCGATTGTTGCGCTTCCTCCCAACCAACCGTTTCGTATTCTCCGGAAACCGGGAAATATGGCGGCGGATTATAAGTCAAGTTGGGATTATAGCTCATTGAAGTATTTTTATATCCTGACACAACATTCATCCCTGAATCCACCCAAGTAAAAGTCCATATCGTATTAGTGATAATTGAACCGTATGTCGCGATATAATCTCTAATCGCGTATGTTTTATAGGGTTCATAACTCCAATTAGGATAATAATACCTGAAAACATGGCCGTTTTTAGCCAAAAGCGCCGCTTTTACTTCTAAATTATCCGGCGAATAAAGCGGAATTAAAATATCTTTCTGGGCGATTAAGCCCAATACAGAAGATGGGTCAGCGTAATCAATATTGCCATTGATAATTATGTTCTTCATTTTATTCGGCATTTCCGGAAGTTCGGCGGCCACTAATGTCGCTCTTCCTTTTACAATGCCATCCACCCAGACCTTATTTTCAATAAAAATCGGAGCGCAATTAGAAGGCAAAGGATAGCTGGCGTAAAAATCTTCCGAATCAATATCATTTGATTCATAAACCCATTTTTCTCCGTCCCAGCCGTAAACTTTCTGCTTTACTTTTTTTACCCGAAAAACATCAATCGTCCCGTCTGCTTTGAATTGGACATGAAATCCGTAGTCTACCGGATTAGAAATATAAATGCCGAAATTTTGGGCGTCGCTTTTTATTTCCGCCAAGTCCTGAGTGATAGCGTTGAAATCAACATTGGAAACCGGAAACTGCCAAAGCCCTTCTCCGTCTCCAGCTCCAGCGCCCCAGATTCCGGGTTTTTCTTGAGGAGGAGAGCAATCATGTTCAGCGCCGCAGATATATGTTTCTTGCGATGAAGTGGCTAAAGAATTCTGCTCTCCGTCCATTCTGATTCCGCCATTAGAGTGGAATGGCCCCTTTAACTCTTCGTCCGGGCCAAACCAAACATTGTTGTTTGTCAAAAAAGCGTATTTTACCAAAGCCGGCTTGGTATATTTCATTTGGACAACCCTTTTAACTCCCGGAAATTCCGATGTCCATCCTGTTGATTTTATTGTTATGCCGGAATCGCAGCCAGTCGGAGCTGTTATTTCCAGCTGGTAGTTGCCCGAAACCTCTCCCTGCGGATTTTTATAATCATAAGTTCCTGAAAAATCAAAATTGGCCGGAGAATGAAAAATATGCCATCTTGCATAATCAGCCCCAGCCTCAGCTAAATGCAATGCCTCATTCCAAGCAACTCTTTGCAATGATTGTTTTTGCTGCAGTAAAATAACAGTTAAGAGCCCTCCAAGCATAATAAGAAATATAAAACCAAAAATCAAAGCCAATGTGATAATAATTCCTCTTTCGCAATTAAATCTCATACATCTGAAATGCATTCATCGTGGTAAATTTCCTACGATCGTAGGAAATTTACCACGATGAATTTATAAAAATTAAAGATTGCCCTTAAAGATTTTCCTTTAAATTCCTTATCTGGACCGTTGATTCTAAAATATAATCTTTGGACGGCCGGCTCGGGTCAACATTCACCACTAAAAATACTTTCATCAGCTTTGTGTCTTTCAGCCTCGATGGCGACGGCAGCTCAATTCCCTGCCCGTCAAAGTATCTGAAAATCGGCGGGGAATTCCTGATGTAATTGCTTAAAATTGAAACATTTTCGTTTTCCGGAGCATACTCTATGGGCCAGCCGCCAGAATCAGTCACTCCTTTTTTTAAATTATTTTCTTCAACAAAATACCTTACCATTTCCGTATTGCTGTCCTTGTCAATATCTGAATAAAAAACAATCTGAAAATCCTCGGCAGTTTTTAAAATATAAGAGCCGTCGTCGCCTGGCTTTGCTTCCCGAATTTCCCTTACCATTGTTTCCACTCCCCTCCTTGCTTCGTCAACCGCCGACGACTGCTGAAAAGTATAGTCATGGATTGTGTAAAGCACTGTGACTGAACCGAAAATCGCTCCGATCACCAAAGAAAAAATCGCGATAACAACCAATGTCTCAATTAAAGTGAAAGACTTCATAATCTCGTAAGCTGGATTGTTTCCGCGGAACTTCCGGAAACAAAAACCGTTCCAGTATAAATTGAATATCCGGGCGACTGAACTTCTATATTATAATTCGCTTCTTCTAACGGCATAAAAAACGCTTTACCCAATTCATTGGTCGGCAAAAGCTGGTCGTATTCAAGATAAACATTATAAACTCTTACTGAAGCGGCAAAAATAGGATCAAACGATGTTGAATCTTTTACTGTCGCCAAAAGAGTATCTTCCGCCGCTAAATTTAAAATAATTGGTTGAATCGTGTCCGGCAAAACATCAACTGGCTGAACTGGCTCAGTGGAAAGCAAATCAAAACCTGTCGCGGATTTATCCACCGCAAAACTATAAGAGTCCCACTCCAAATCGGAAATATCAATGCGCCCGGACAAATCGCTGATATGATCTTCTGAATATTTATAAACAGGATTCCCGTTGCTGTCGGTCCCTAAACTCTTTGTTCCCTGCAAATGAAATTCCAAGTTAGGAATTTTTATTGGTTCGCTTTTCCTCCAAGAAATTGTCCAGCCGTAAAGAACCGGGGTAGAAGACGAGTCAGAAGTTGAAAAATTCGCTTTCAGCCGTATCTCCGGATATTGAATCGCATTAAGTCCTGAGATGTCAATAGGAGAAACGGCAAAACCAACGGAATTCCCTGGCAAGTCCGCTTCGGGAATTAGAATCCAGTCGCCCAAATCAACGACAAAATAAAAAATCTGATATTTCAAACTCGTATTTGCCGGTTCATAATTGTCAAAAGAAAATTCTTTCCAATTTATCAATTGAGCCGAAGTTATAGCGCTTGAGATCAAATATCCTGAAGGTTCTGCATGAGCGTCTTCTAATCGCGCTTCCCCGTCAATAACCGCGACATTGCTCATACTGCTGATTTTGCTTTGGTCGGTAAAAATATCCGTCCACCAGCCAACGCTTTCCGGCGCTTGAGTGTCTGAACTCATACCGCTTAATTTATCAATGCTGAAACTTATGCTGGTCACCTGTCCTTCAAAAATAGTGGCGTGCGGCTTGCCGGGATTAGCTAAAACAACAGAACCCACTAACTCATTTTTTTCATAAGTCCGTTCCGCGCTATAATTGTCTTTTGAAACAAAAATTTTGTACGCTCCGACTGCCTCCGGCAGAACAAAAAGGCATGTCCCGGAATCGGTAATGCAGGATTTTTCTAAACCGGAAACAACATCTTCCACATCAACATTTGCTCCTGTGATAGAAATGCCTGAGGCGTCAAATACTGCCACAGACATAGTTCCGCCCACATCAGCGCATTCTTGAGAAATTCCATTAGGGGAAATATCGGTCATTAAATCAACATCACCGCTGAATTGGTTGGACCAGGAAACCCTGACATCCGCTTTTTTATAATCGTTCGGGCAGGAATCGCCTTCAACCCCGTCAAAAGAATCGTTTATATAGTCAATTCTGGTGGTTACTGTAAAATTTACGCCGTTTCTGGCTACGTTCTCCTCTTGGCTGATGCCGCCCGAAGGATACCCCCCTATTACACCAACCGCAGAATAAGACATATTCCTTATGGCTTCAATTTTTTCGTTGGCGATACTGGTGGCGTCAGTTCTTGACCTTGACTGGCTTACCACCTTTAACCCTAATAAATAAGCGCCAAAAATTCCCAGAAAAATAATCAAAACCAAAAAAACGCCCACCAATGCGTCCATTAAAGCCATACCATTTTCTTTTCTATTCTTTTCATACATAAGATTAAGCATAGCGAGAACAATTACCGCTATAAATTTCAAAATTTAAATCTCAAATGGTTCGGCGCTACTCGCCGCCCTGAGCTTGCCGAAAAGTCTCAAAATTATCGTGTCGCCTCGCGACAATCATATTATCAATTATAGCGGGAGCATTTTATGAGATATCATGAGCTAAGCTCATGATATAACTCGTTTACCTTAATTTTGATTTTTAAGATTTGAGATTTGAGATTTGATTTTCCATTATTATATATTTTGCAACATTCCATATATTGGCTGAATCATAGAAATCGCGAAAAACCCGACTGCGCCGCCTATAATAAGCATCAAAATCGGCTCTATTATTGAAGATAAATTTTTAGAAGCGTTATTCACCTCTTCTTCATAAAATTCAGCTAATTTTGCCAGCATATTTGATGTCTCGCCTGTTTCCTCTCCAATTTCAATCATCTGCAAAACCAGCGCAGAAAAAATATTTTCATAAGGAGCAAGCGACTCGGACAACTTCGCCCCTTTTTCAACTTTTTTTGACGCCTCTTGCAATGCCTTTTTATAATGAATGTTTCCAATACTCTCTGAAACAATTTCAAGCGACCTTACAATGGGCACGCCCGAAGCAATCAAAGAGCTTAAATTTCTTACAAAACGGGCGCAATTTGTTTTTTTTATGAGAGGGCCGATTACAGGTATTTTTAGAAAAATAGTGTCAGCTGCGAGTTTGCCCATCTTGGTCTTCAGGGCAGTTGCGACAAAAATAATCAAAGCAATAAAAATAAAGGGCAATAAATACCAAAATTGCGCTAAAAAATTTCCAAGCCCCATAACAAATCTTGTGGTAATAGGAAGTTCTATATTCAATTCCTCAAAGGTTTGAGAAAGTTTAGGAATAACAAGAATCATCATTAAGATTCCAATACCAAACATTGCCACGAGTATAACAGCCGGATACATCATAGCGCCCATTATCCTTGATCTTATTTCGTGTTCTTTTTCCATCTGAAGGGCAAGCGTGGCTAAAACATTTTCCATAGTTCCGGATTCCTCCCCTATTTTTATCATATTAGAAAAAATTTCTGAAAAAATATTTTTCCGCCTTGAGACCGCGTCAGAAAACAACTTGCCTTCCGTGATCTCTTTTTCCATTTGAGAAATAGCTGTTTTGAATTTTTTGCTTTTACTCTGAATCGCCAAAACATTAAGCGCCCTTGGCAAAGAAATTCCAGCGCCTATCATTACCCGCAAATTTCTTGTGAACATCAGCTTCTCAACCAAAGAAACGCCGAAAAACGGAAGAGAAAAAGAAAACTTACGACTCCTTGCTACTTCCCCGCCTTTTTGTTCCGCGGAAATCAAAAGATAGCCTTGTTGCCGCAAGGCAGACGCGAGTTCGCGAAGGTCTCTTGCATCCAAAAAACCGGACTTGGGCTCGCCCTTAAAACTTTTTGCGATATAGGAAAATTTAGCCACAAAAATTAAAATTTCAAAATTTAAATCTCAAATGGTTATCAATGTGTGCCTACCAGGTAGGCACACCAACCACCAACTCAATAAAACATTACCACAGAATATTTCCTTGACACGCGCTCTTTTTGGCTTTGCTATACTGATAATACAATCATCAGCTCGGAGTTTTCGCGCTCCACTGCGGAGGATTTCTTTTATTCTTTCGCCCAAAAAGCAGACATAAAATTATTCCGTTATCACTCTCAGTACTTCTTCAATGCTTGTTATTCCCTGAGCCGCCTTGACAAGCCCGTCTTCCACCATTGTCCGCATTTCTTCTCTTTTCGCCTGCTCCTGAATTTGATCCGCATTCGCCCGCCTGGTTATCAATTCTTTTATGACAGTTGAAACTGGCAAAACTTCAAAAATCCCGACTCTGCCAGAATAACCATCGGAAATATCTTTTGATTTTTTCGGCCTATAAAAAACAATATCTTTTATCTTGTCTTTTGGTTTATTGATTTTTTCTTCTTTCAAAAGCTCCAAAATACTATCCAAATCGCAATATTTTCTCAGATCCTTTATCTCGCTTTCTTTTAAGGAATATTTTTCTTTTTCAATGGAAAGCCGCCTGACTAACCTTTGAGCAATAATAACTTCCAAAGTTGATGAAATCAAAAACGGCTCCGCCTGCATATCAATAAGCCGAGGTATGGAGCCGGCTGCGTCAGTGGTGTGCAAAGTTGAAAGCACCAAATGTCCGGTCAAAGCGGCGTTGATTGCCAGCCCGGCTG
Source organism: Candidatus Nealsonbacteria bacterium RIFCSPLOWO2_01_FULL_38_120 (assembly GCA_001821475.1). GTDB lineage: Bacteria > Patescibacteriota > Minisyncoccia > Minisyncoccales > GWA2-38-27 > GWA2-38-27. The sequence goes on along the minus strand of MHMF01000014.1, from coordinate 4,367 downwards.
TTTCATTGTCCCTGATTTCTCCGACCATAATTATATCAGGGTCTTGCCTGACTAAAGATCTTAATCCATTCGCGAATGTAAGCCCGATTTTCTGGTTTATCTGAGTCTGGTTTATCCTCGGCATCAGGTATTCAATCGGGTCTTCAACGGTTGAGATGTTGACATCCGGAGTATTTAAAATTTCCATAACGGCATAAAGAGTGGTTGTTTTTCCGGAACCAGTAGGACCCGTTACCAAAATCATTCCTGTTGGTTTTTTGAGCGCTTCTTGGACTCTTTCCAAAGCCGCGCCGGACAAACCCATTGATTCCAAAGAAAGGGCTTTTGATGTTTCCGACAAGAGACGCATAACAATTTTTTCTCCGTTGAAAACAGGCAAAATTGAAACCCTTACTGAATATCTATAATCCTCTGTTTCTATTTTAAATCTGCCGTCCTGGGGAAGCCGACGTTCGTCAAGCCGCAAATTTGAAAGCACCTTGATTCTCGCCACTATGCCAAGCGCGGCTGATTTCGGCAAAAGCATAGCGTCGCGCAATATCCCGTCAATACGGTAGCGGACAACCACCTCTTTTTCAGACGGCTCTATATGGATATCCGACGCTCTTTGCAGAATAGCGTGCTTCATTAAAGTGTCAACAATCCTGATAACCGGAAGCTCTTCCGCCACTTTTCTCAAATCATCTTGCCCGTCTGCTTTTTGCTGGTTGTCTCTTATTGATTTTATTCCCCCGACTTCTTTCTGAATTATTTCCCCGAATTCCGCTTCCAATGTCTTTTGATATTGCGTTAAAGCGCTTTTAATGCTTGAAGGAGTGGTAAGGCGCGGAAGAATTTTCAAATCCGCTTTCTTTTTTATAAACTCTATTATCCTCAAATCCTCTGGATCCAGCATCGCCACCTCCAAATCATTGCCCTGCTTTCTGAATGCAACAATATTATTGCCTCTGGCAATCGGTTCCGGAATTATTTTTAAAACATCGGGCTGTATTGATTCTTTTTCTAAATTCACAAAAGGAATACCCAAAATATAGGCTTGCAATTTAATTATTTCTTCTTGGGAAATCAGATCTTCTTCAACCAAAACATCACTCACCTTTTTATTAGTTACGACGGCTTTTTTCGCCGCTTCCTCAAACTGCTTTTCTTTTACAAGCCCTGCATCCAGTAGAAACGCTTTTAATTGTTGATTTTCTATTTTCATCTAAAAAACGAATTTCCATGAATAAAAAACTAATAGCGCAGATCACGAGTTCGTGATTCGTGATAATCCGTTATAAATTCGTGTTTATTCGTAGATTGTAAAATTAAAAATTATTTCTCCTTGATGGCGTTTTTAATCTTCTCTATAACATCCTCAAGCTTGTATTGAGCCTTTACTAAATACGTCATCGCCCCCAATCCAATGGCTTTATCCACATCCTCTATTTTTTCAAGATTGGTCAAGATTATAACCGGGATTTTCTTTGTTTCCGGATTTTTCTTTAATTTTTCCAAAACCTCAAAACCGTTTAATTTTGGCAATGTAATATCAAGCAAAATCAAATCCGGCTTTTCAGTTCCGACAAGCCGTAAGCCAGTTTCCCCATCCATGGCGCTTTTCATTTCATATCCGCTCTCTGATAAAATATCTCCGAATGCTTTTTGAAGCGCCGACTCGTCCTCAATAAAAAGAATTTTCTTCATATAACTTCCGCTGAATTAACGCTGAACTTTTCAGCGTTGTTTAGCGCAACTATCAACGTCATATCAGCGGTTTTTATTTAATTGGCAAAAAGAAATAAAACTCTGTTCCTTTTCCTACTTTTGATTCAAACCAAATTCTGCCGCCTGATTTTTCAATCATTGATTTAACCACGAAAAGACCAAGCCCGCTACCTTGAGTCTGCTTCCTTAAAACATTTTCTCCCCTGAAAAATTTTTGGAAGATAAGCTTCTTGTCTTTTTCCGAAATACCAACCCCCGCGTCTTTTATTTTGAAAAATAATTTATTTCCTCTCTTCTCAACCTTAATATCCACCTCGCCTCCGCCTTTTGAATAACGAATGGCGTTATCTAAAAGATTTTCTGCGATAATTTTTAAATGAGAAGGGTCGGCAAAAATTTTAGGCAAATTATTTTGGGCTTGAAAATTTATTTTGATATTCAGCGCTTCGGCATAAATTTTTACGCCTGAAATCATTTCTAAAAATATATCTGCAACCGAAATTTCCTGATTTCTTTGCGGAAAAATCCCTTGTTCTATTTTTGAGACGATAATCAGGTCGTTAACCAACTCCAGCATTCTATTTGCGTTCTCTTGTAAAACCGCAAAATATTCTTCTTTTTTTGAGACAGATGTTTTTATTTTATCAGAAAACAAAAGATCAACCGTCCATTTCAGATTAGTAAGAGGCGACCTTAATTGATGAGAAACAATATTTATAAATTCTGATTTCATGCGCGACGCTTCGGCAAGCCGCTCAAAGCTTCTTGTCGTCGCAAAAGAAATAATAAAAAGCGCGGCTGCGATAATAATAACAACAAAAGCGACAATCTCCGGGTCAGCTAAAAAACGAACTCCTATTAAATACGAAACAACAGAGCTTAATATAATAAAAACTCCCATTATTAAAAACAAAAACTGGGGGCATTGCCATGCGGAAAGTCCATAAGACCTGCACTGGGCGATAATATTCAGCTTGCCTAAAATTTTTTTACAAATCATATTTAATCTACAAATTGACACAAATAAGAAACGGATGGACACAAATCACGAATTTGTGATTCGTGATAATTCGTTATAAATCCGTGTCTATTCATATTTTTTTATTATACCATAAATAAACAAATCACGGGAACAGCCACTATTGTTCACAAACCTAATCAATATAATGGGGACCTGCTCCGCGGTTAGTCCAAGGGGAATTACTCCTGCAATTAGTCTAATGGGAACTGTTCCCACAGTTAATCCAAGAGGAGCAGTTCCCGCAGTTTACTGCGGGAACTGCTCCTCTAAATATTAATAATTAATTCAAAAATGACTCCCAACCCATCGGTCAACAATTCCCGCGATCGCGGGAATTGTTGACCGACCAAAATAGCATATATATTTTATTACTTTGAAATACAAAATGCCAAATAAAAAAAGACTTTCCTGGTCTTTTCTCCAAATTTCAGCCGCAAATTTGCTATAATTACGAAGGGAGGGAGGAGTAAACGAAAACACATTTTCGCTTACTCCGACCGAGCGAGGAATTATATCAAATATAATTATTAGACGTATGCTTTGCATACGTCTCATAATTGTAGCAAATTTTCACTTTGAAGTTTGGAAAAAGGACCAAGAAAGCATTTCGCAATTTAAAGATATTAACTAATTGGCATACTAACTTTAATGAATCGCTGTGGGCTTACGCCTATAGTATCTACCCGCCACAATCCTTGTGGATTGTCACGCCTTCGGCGGGATTACCTGCATCCATCATGTTTACGCGCAGGGAATCCAAGATAGGTAAATTAAAAAGCGGAGTATATCAGCCACGATCGTGGCTGATATACTCCGCTTTTATTAAGAATATTTAATATATACTTTGAATTGCGAAATGCCAAAATTGACCCTGTGCGCCAAAAATGATATACAAATAAGCAAGTTCCCTTCTTCGCGACTTCTTGCGGGCATTGCCCGCCGAAGGTCGCTTCGGCGACTATAAAGACGGGGTATGGTGTAATGGCAGCACGAATCCTTTGGGAGGATTTAGTCCCAGTTCAAGTCTGGGTACCCCGACCAACTTAAACTTAACGATTTTTCAGAACGAGAAGATTGCTCGCTCGCCCCGCCTTCGGCGGGTCTCGCTTCGCAAAAAGCCTTTTGTTTGGCGATTAAATCAAACGGCGGGCGAAGCCCGACGAGGACTTGTTTTGAAAGCAAACGGCGGTTCGTTCCAATTTTTTCCGTAATGATTTTATTTCGTAAAAATCATTGGACAAAGCAAGCTTTTCGGCGTGGTGAGCGGTTTTTATCCATTCCCGCAAAGGTTCAATCCAATTGTTTCCCTTTCGCCCAAAATCAGACTTTCTTTTGTTGAGATCTGTTTTTGTTTTGATGAGTTCGTCTTTTTTGACAAGGTAAGTTTCTTTTTCAATACTTCCGTCCAAAAAAGCGTTGACCAGCTTATCAAGTTTCGTTTCTGCTTCTTTAATTCTTTCATCAAGATTTTGGGCGAAAGATTGCGACGATTGGGCGTTATCTTTTTCCCAAACATCAACTTGAGCAAACATTTTTTCCGCCCAGTCGTCGCCAAGAGCGACATTTTGAAGCCGTGATTTTAATTGTTCGGCGAGCAAGTCCTCGCGCAAATATCTTTGCGAACATTTGCCCAGTTTTT
>MHMF01000013.1 GCA_001821475.1 Candidatus Nealsonbacteria bacterium RIFCSPLOWO2_01_FULL_38_120 | reverse complement strand
GAAGCATATCCGATGGATATGCTTACGAGTTATAGCGAATTTGTAGCTGAAATTTGGAGAAAAGACCAGAAATTCTTTTTTTATTTGGCATTTCGTAATTCAAAGTATATATTATCAATTTACAATTATCCTGCCCGCATTGGCTGCGCCCAAGACATTGCAGACGGACAATTTTCATTAAATTTTCAACGATAAATTGGTCGGTTAGAAAAACCCGCGATCGCGGATTTTTCTAACAGACCTACTTGCAACAAGTTCTGCGCGATATAATTTTAAGTTACCGCTCAATCAGTTTGATAATTGAAAAATTAAAAAATTGATAATTTATTGAAAATTGAATTCGCAATCAATAAAGAAGGCGTGTATTGCGGATTATCTAAAATTTTAGCATAGCATTCAAATCCGCTCAAATCTTTCGGATAAATAATTTTTGATTTGCCGAACGGCTGATTAAAAACATCAGACAAGATATCTTTAATTTCCGGAATTTTGCCTCCTCCTCCGAAAATAAAGACATTGGCCGGAAATAATCCTTCCCAGTCCATATTTTTAAGACCGGAATTTAAATTTTCCTTCCAATATCCTTTTTCTATCCCGAAAATTTCTTTTATTCTTTCAGACGCCCGACTGTTTAGCCCATTGTTTGAATATTTTTCTTTTAAGTTCCTGGCAAGTTCTTCACTCACGCCGAGAACATCCGAAAGTTTCTGAGAAAAAATTCTTCCCCCGATTTTAAATTCATTTATTGTTTCTAATTCTCCATTTTTGAACAAGAAAAATTGAACAATGTCTCCCCCTGCGTCAAATACGATATTGTCTAACATTTCTATGTCTTGCAAGGAAAACAAATTTTCAGATATATGGGCTATTTTTGAAATTTTCAAGCCAATCCCCATTAAAATTCTTTCAATGTTTCTAAGATAACTTTCCCCTAAAAAAACAGCGAGAACTTTAAAACTTAATTCTTTTCCGCTAAGCCCGATAATATCCGACGCTTGATAGCCTTCAATTTTTCGCTCCGATATTCCAAGCCGAAGCCAACGAATATCTTTTGCTAAAATTCCAGTTTCTTCAGTGAACTTGGCGGAAATTTCATCTTTAGCCGCTTCAAAGCATTTTTTGCGGATTAGCTGATCCTCTGACTTGGAAATTTTTTCTTTCGGATTTTGCTTTTCAAATAAATAGCGAAATATTCTCGCTTTAAGGATATCCGACGGCAAGCCAAGAAAAATCGGCCATTTTTTCCAATGATCCCCTGCTTTATTTTTTGAAGCGATAGAAAATCTCTGGAGCGCCCCTTCAATGGATTTTAAAATTGCCTTTTTCAAAATAACTTCAGCAGAGTCCTGACCGCCAAAAAAAGTATGGTCGTCAAAATATTGAAGGTCCGCTCCAAGAATAATAATCCTGTTCTCTTCTTTTTTGCAAATCAAGGTCTTTATCGCTTCTGTCCCAATATCTAAAACCCAAAAAAAATTCCGTTCCTTTCTATTTCTTAAAAAATCGAAAACCATTATTTCTTTAAATTACGAAATGCCAGATAAAAAAAGATTTTCAGGTATTTTCTCCAAATTTTAGCCGCAAATTTAATATAACTACGAAGAGAGAGGAATAAACGAAAACACATTTTCGCTTATCCCGAATGAGCGAGAAATTATATTAAATACAATTATTTTGCATATGCCTCATAATTCTATCGAATTTTCGTTCTGAAATTTGAAGAAGAAAACCAAGAAAGCATTTCGTAATTCAATGTAATTGATTATACCAAAAATCAACCGCCCTGTGAAATCGCCCCAAAGACAATTATTCAATTGACTTTATTGTGCCTAAAAATTCTTTAGGGTCTAAAGAAGCTCCTCCGACTAAAAGCCCGTTTAATCCGGCTTCTTTTATATACCCGGCCGCGTTATCGCCCTTCACACTCCCGCCGTAAATAAGGCGGAATTTCTGGGAAACAGGTCTGCTGTAAATTTCAGAAATAATTTTTCTGATTAGCAATCCCATTTTCTGAGCCTCTTCGTGGTCGCAAGGATTATTAGTTCCAATTGCCCAAACAGGCTCGTACGCGATACAAACATTTGAAACATGAAACTTGGAACATGAAATATTCTTTATGGCTTTTATTATCTGCTCTTTCAAAACTTTTTCCGTTTCTCCGTTATTTCTCTGTTCCTGCGTTTCGCCTACACATAAAATAGCTGTTAGTTTTGCGTCAATTATCGCCTTTAATTTTTTATTTACAATTTCATTTGTCTCGCCAAAATATTTTCGCCTTTCCGAATGGCCCACAATAACATATTCGCAGCCCAAATCCCGAAGCATTGGCAAAGATATCTCGCCGGTATAAGCGCCAAATTTTTCCCAAAAACAATTTTGAGCCCCTAATTTAAAAAAAACTAAGCTCCCTTTTTTAAAAAAGCTCAACTCCTTTAGAAATACAAAAGGCGGACACAGAACCACCTCTGATTTTTTAATATTTTTCGCGCTTTTTTTTATTGAATCAAAAAGCTGTTTCGCCTCCTTTAATGTTGTTGGGTTGCACTTCCAATTGGCTACAATTAAATTTTTCATACTTCTTGCTAAATTATTACTTGTGTGCCTACCAGATAGGCACACAACTTTAGGCACACAACTTATTGCTCTCTTAAATACTCTGCCGCTCTCTCCGGCTCAATAGTGGAAATTTCCATTCTGGCGCCTATCTCAAAACCAGCCCAAATTGATGTCTTGGGCAAAATAGTCCAGTGCCAATGATAATAACTGTGGTCTTTGCCGTCGCAAGGCGCGCTGTGGAGATAAAAATTGTATGGCGGGTCGTTCAGTCCTTTGTAAATCTTCCCCAAGATTATTTGAAATGCCTCGGCTAACTGTAATTTTTCCTCTTCCGTTATCTCCTCAAACATGGAAAGATGTTTTTTGGGGGAAATGATAACCTGAAACGCCATTTTTGAAGCAAAGGGACAGACCGCCATAAATTCTTTATTTTCAAAAACAACTCTTTCCCTATTTTTAATTTCCCAGCTGTTCATCCGGCAATAAATGCAATCTTTTTCTTTTTCAAAATATTCTTTGGCCCTTAGAATTGACCCCCTTAAATCAACATCAATAAGCGGGGTTGTTATTATCTGGGAATGAGGATGGGCGATAGACGCCCCCACTTCTCTGCCGTGATTATGGAAAATAGAAATATGATTTACGAATTTTTCCTTCATCAAGCATAAATATCTTTCCTGATAAGCGTCAAAAACTTCTTTTATTTCCCCCAATGAAAACAGCGCCATTTGTTTTCTGTGGTCCCGGGTGATAACCACTTCATGGAATCCAACCGCATTCATTTTTTTATATATCCCGCCTTCTTCTGTTTCATTTAAGTCAGGGCTCGGCAAAAATGCGGGATATTTATTCGGAATTACCATTAATGTCCAATTTTCAGGAATCTCCTGCCAGCTCTTAAAAGGAAAATATCTACCTCTAACAAAAATAAGCGCCGGATTCTCCTGACCCTGAATCTGGCAAAACGGACAGTTTTCTTCAAATGCGCCCTGGAGAACTTTTTTCTCTTGCTTAAATGTTTCAGGTCTTCTTGCCCTGCCCGTAGCGATAACCACCCAATCCTGGCTTACAAGATCCAACCTCAGCTCTGATGGAAATTTTAAATTTTTTGGAACTTTAGCCATATTTTTTTGTTATAAGATTCCACCTTATTTTTAACAGATCTAATCCCATTTTCACCATTCCTTTAAATTTCACTTTGCTTTCAATGTCATTAGCCCAGACAACCGGCGCTTCTTTAATTTTATAGCCCAATTTTTTAGCGATAATCAAAATCTCCGGGTCAAAAGCCCAGCGGTCAATTTTGCATCGCGATAAAATATCCTGAGCCGCGTTAGCCGTAATAATTTTAAATCCGCACTGGCTGTCCCAAATTCCCCAAAGCCCGACGATAATTTGGACGAATAAATTAAAAATCTCGCCCAGCATTCTCCTATGCCACGGCTGGGGATTTGCTAAAACAGCGCCTTTTATATCTCTTGAGCCAATGACGACATCGTAGCCCTGTTCAAAATAGGGTAGAAGTTCTTCCGCTTGGTCTATCGCGGTAGAATTATCAGCGTCAGTGAACAATCTGTAATCCCCTTTTGCATCCAACAAACCCTGCCTAACTACAAAACCTTTTCCATGATTTTCTTTATTGTCTATCAACCTCAAATTCGCCACCTCCGCTTGTAGCCCTTTTACAATATCAGCCGTCTTGTCTCTTGAGCCATCGCTTACAACAATAATTTCATAATCGTATGTTTTCGTTTTCAAATACTCATCTATATCCTTCAAAGTTCTGGCTATTCTTTTTTCCTCATTATATGCCGGAATAATAATAGACAAATACATATTATTTAGTCCTGATTTCGCTGTGGCGAAACCGAGTATCTCTGACAAAAGTCGCAATCTATCTGACCTCAATCTTTTCCTCCGCGGAAAAATCAGGATAGTTCTTGGTTAGTAATTTTTAGTTTATAGTTAATCTGAATTCTTTTTTTATTATACAAGAAATAAACATTCAAGGCAACAAACACAAAAACATAACCATTAGTTTATCGTCAATTAAAAACCACGATCGTGGTTTTTAATTGACGATAAATATCAACCAAACATTTTCTATATCTATAAAAGATTAAATATCTTTTTTAAATGTAATTCATTGTCTATTGAATCAACAACCGCAAATCTCACATATTCTCTTAACCCAAAAAGTTCTATTATAAAATCTATTTGGTTCTTGCAATTATAAGGACAAATCCAAACACTCTTCTGTAGCTCATAAAAACCCAATTCTTTTAATTTTTCCCTTAAGTCATCTCTTCCGCTTCTTTTATATTCTGGAACATCAAATATAACCAACCTCCACTTTCCATCCCAATTTTGTTTATCTATTTTTATATTGTCAAAATCATAAGTAAGAGCTCTGTTTTTTCCTTTCTCCGTAAGAATTATTGTTATGGAACCATCTGCGTTTTCCTCTTTTTTAATTAGTTTTGTCTGATAAAGTTCGTTTATACTTTTCCTTAGCTCCCCTTCGTTTATTTTTTTCCATTCTATAGAAGCGCTTTTTAACATCCTCCACTGTCTTTGGGGCGCGTAAGAAGAAAAATATAAACCCAAACCAGCCGACAATAGCAATAATATTTTTTGTTTAGTTGGAGAAAGATTCCTCATATATTTTTATTGCTTTTTCTATTTATTATTATTTAATATTATTTTTCGTTATTTTTCACACACCATTATTATAGTATAGTAAATCAAAAATTATCGTCAATTAAAAACCACGATCGTGGTTTTTAATTGACGATAAAAAAAGCGAAAGCGGAAAACGGGTTAAAAAATAAAAAACTAATAAAAAAATAAAATAAACAATAAAAAAAGCTTCAACAGGTGAAATTCAAATAGGATTAATCCATTGAAACTGCGCGCGTATTTATCTACAACTCTGTTAAGATATGAAAACCGATTTTAGTGATGGCGATGGTGTGTTCAAAATGAGCGCAAAGGGAGTTGTCCGCCATTTGAAAGCCAAAATCGTCTTTGGCTTTTTTGGTTTTCCAGTCCCCTATTGCAGCCATTGGCTCTAAGCAAAAAACCATTCCCTCTTTTATCCGTTCGCCCTCACCCCTTTTTCCGTAATTTGGTATTTGGGGTTCTTCGTGTAAATTCCTGCCAATCCCGTGTCCGCAAAACTCTTTTATAACAGTAAATCCTTGGCCCTCAATATGCCTCTGAACGGCATTGGCAATGTCTCCGAAAGTATTGCCAGCCCTTGCCTTGCTTATTCCTCTTTTCAACGCCTTTTTAGTCGCCACAATCAGCCGCTGGGCTTCAAGGGAAACCTTGCCAACTAGAACAGTTATCGCCATATCGCTGTGAAAGCCGTTATAAAAAATCCCCAAATCCAGGGAAACAATATCGCCTTCTTTTAATACCCTTTCCGATGGCACGCAATGCACAAGCTCCTCATTTATTGAAACACACAAAGCGGACGGAAACAGCTTTCCAGCCAAACCAGCTCCGCCTTTATAGCCCTTAAAAGATGGCTTGGCTTTGTGTTTGGAAATAAGCGCCAGCGCCGCTTCTTCCAGATATTCTGTGGCAATGCCGGGCTTTATTTTAGCGGAAACTTCAGCCATAATGCCAGCTAAAATCTTCCCGGCTTCCCGCATTATTTCAATTTCTTCGCTTGTTTTTATAGTTATCAATTTTTTCTCAAATTGTATGTCGGTCAAGAAAATCAGCGATCGCGGATTTTTCTAACCAACTATTGACAAATTATTAGTAATATATTAATGTGCTAATATCGTAGAAAACTAACTCAACGGTTCTTTGTCAGGGGCTCATAAAAGCCCAGAAAGAGGCGCAAAATGATAGTGAATACCACTTACGGTGATGTATTCAAAACATCGAACAAACACATTGCCTTCGCCGTGAACACCGAGGGCTTCAACGACGCTGGATTTGCGGGATCCGTTTCCCGCTACTGGCCCAAACTGGCCAATACAGGCCCGAAGAAGCTCGGCGATGTGATCAGTAAGAAGGGAACAAACAAAATCTTCCACGCCCTCGTTTGCCACTCACTCGGCAACGACGGTTGGGAAAAAACAGCCGAGACCGTCACAAAGTGTCTGGACTCGCTCGATGTTCCCAACGACGAGACCATCGCCATCGTTCTCATGGGTGCGGGTATGATCGGCCAGTTGGGAGGGGCAAATGTTTTCTCAATCCTCGGCGGAATGGCCCGCTCCAAAAAAAGAGTTGCTGTCTACACACTCTAAGTAGGTGTCACCGTCTCGTCCCAACTCTCTTCGCCAGAACCCACTTTGAACTACCAAGCTTGGTAGCTCAAAGTGGGTTTTTTCTTTTGAAAAATCTTTAAGGAACACTTACATTGTCTGGTCTAAAATTCTGGCTAAATTTTGTTTCAGTTCGTCTACGGTTCCGGTATTTATAATCGTGAAATCAGCCATTGCGATTGGCCCTCCTTTTTCTATATTTTCAATTTCAGCGCAATCGCGAGCTTTTGCTTCTTCCACAGTAAAGGGCCTGGAACGCATTTTTGAATCATTTTTTTTAAGCTTTCTTCCGCTTAACCTTTTATATCTTAATTCCGACGGAGCGTAGACCGCGATAACGCTCATCGCTTCTTTGTATTTTTCTTTTAAGATTTTATACTCAGACCAGCTGTAAAGTCCGTCTCCCACAACATTTGATCTTTTAAGCAGTTCATCAAATTTCGGGATATTCAAAATAGCGAACGCCCCCATTCCATATTCTTTTCTAAATCCCTCCCTTATCTGTCTTTCATTTTCTTCTGTCAACGCCAAGCCCAGTTTTTTTACTTTATCAAGCGTAATCTGGCCTAATCTTAAAAAGGCAAAGCCATGCCTTGCCAATTCATCTGAAACAATACTCTTCCCCGCCCCAGCCATACCTACTATAAAAATAATTTTATTAGCTGGCTCTACCTCCATATGGGAACTTAGTTTATTGCCTCTAAAATATTCTTAAAAATATCTTCTATCAGGCCCTCTCCATTAACTCTTATCAGCCGCCCTGTTTTCCTATAATAATTAATAATTGGCTGGACATCTTTTTTGAACCAAGCCAGACGATTTTTAGCGGACTCAACAGTGTCGTCATTTCTTTGAATTAATTCCCCTCCGCACTTCGGGCATTTTTCAATATCCTTAAATTTGCCCGCAAAAGGAATGATCTCTTTGCAAGCAACGCAAACTCTTCTTTTCGTCAACCGCCAAATCGCCTCTTTGTCCGATATATCCACTAAAATAACTTTCACATTTTTATTCCATCCGTACCATTCCAACGCCTCGTCTATTAAATACGCCTCTAAAATCTTGCGCGGATTTCCATCCATCACAACGCCTTTGAAACCATCTTTGTTTTTTATTTCTTCAACCCTATCAAGCCAAAGCTTCAAAATCGCAGGCGTGGGAATCAACTCGCCTTTTGCTAATATATCCGCAATTCTCTTTCCGATAAAATCTTCTTTCTTGCTCCTCACCCTCAGCAAGTCGCCGCTACCAATATATTCCAATCCGAATTTATCGCCTAAAAGTTCTGCCTGCGTTCCTTTGCCAGACCCTGATTTACCTAATAAAATAATAATTAAAGGTTCGTTAAAATTTTTCATAGTCGCGCATTTGCAACTGAGAATTAATTTGTTTCATTGTCTCCAAAACCACGGAAACAACGATAATTAAAGATGTTCCGCCGATGAAAAAACTGAAAACATTTGTCATTCCGGTAAGAGCTCCGACAATGGAAGGCATTATGGCTATGGCGCCCAAAAATAAAGCGCCGATAAGCAAAATCCTATTCAGGATATAGCTGATAAATTTAGCCGTTGAATCCCCGGGCCTGATTCCCGGAATAAAACCTCCTGTCTTCTGCAGATTTTCCGAAATTGATTTCGGGTTAAAGGTGACGGCTGTATAAAAATAAGTAAAGATTACAACTAAAAAGAAATAAATCGCTTCTTTAATCCAGCCCTCTTGCAAAAAATTAGCAACGCTCTGAGAAACAGCGCCGACAGTTCCCCCCGCTCCTCCCAAAAAATTGGCAATCATCACCGGAAATATCAAAATAGACAAAGCGAAAATTATCGGAATCACTCCAGCCGGATTTATATTCATTGGCAAATAAGTTGACGCTCCGCCGTATATTTTATTCCCCCTCACTCTTTTGGCGTAAGAAACAGGGATATTTCTCCTTGATTCGTTAAGCAGGACCACTGTGGCAATTATAACCAAAGACAAAACAAAAAAAAGCAAAAAAGAAGGAATCCTCGCGGCATCCCAGCTTATAGCTATCTGCCCTAAACTGGATGGAAAATCAGCTATAATGCCTGCGAATATCATAAGAGAAACACCATTTCCGATTCCTTTTTCTGTAATCAATTCTCCAAGCCACATTAACAATAAGCTACCTGCTGTTATGGTCGCAAGACTGGAAAAAAGCTGGACAGGAGAAAGTTGGGAAATAGCTCCCTGCCGCTGGAAAAAAACAAGCATAGCGTAGCCCTGGAAAAAAGCCAAAGGAATAGTGAGATATCTCCCATATTGGTTAAATTTCTGACGGCCTGCTTCGCCTTCTTCTTTATATATCTTCTCCAATTGAGGAAAAATCATTGTAAGCAATTGGAGAATAATTACAGCTGTGATATAAGGGCCAAGCCCCAACATTACTATTGAAAGCTTATCCAAAGCGCCTCCTGTAAAAACATTTAAAAGACCGAACATTTGGAATTGATTAAAAAAATTCTTTAAATTTTCCGCATTCACGCCGGGCATTGGGATATTCGCCATCAGCCGAAAAATTGCAAAAACACCCAGCACAAAAATAATTTTGTTCCGCAAATCAGAAATTTTAGAAACCTGTATAATTCTTTGATACCACATACTTTTTGGAACGGATAAACACGAATTTATTAACGAATTTTCACAAATCACGAATTCGTGATTTGTGAAAATTCGTTTCTAATTTATGTCCATTTGCTTCACATAACCGCCCGCTTTTTCTATTTTTCTTTTGGCTGATTCTGACACTTCGCAACCTCTGATATTCAATGATTTCTTTATTTCTCCTCCCCCTAAAATTTTAACTTTAGCCGTTTTCCCCCCTATTCTGCGGATTATTTTTTTCGCGATTAGTGTCTCAGGATTCACGATTTCCTTTGGCTTAAAATTTTTATTTATAACCCCTATATTCACAATAGCCAAATCATTCATTTTCCTTATAGCCCTATAGCCCCTTAATTTCGGATATTTTTTAATAAGCCCCCTAATAAGCGGCTCAAAATTACGGCCAGCCCTTGAAGTCTGTCCTTTTATTCCCTTGCCAGAATATGTCCCTCTTTTGCCGCCACGGCCTATCCTCATTGTTCTGGTCGGTTTATGAATTGGCCTTAACTGGTGAATTTGCATTATATTAAACTCAAAGTTCAAAACTCAAAACTACAACCTTAAAGCTCAAAACTTACCCCCTCCTCCTCAACTCCTCCCCTCTGATGGTCATCGGAGGGGAGGAAGAGTGGGGGAGAAAATAGTTTTAAATTTTTGGATTTTGAACTGTGGTTTTGACTTTTGAGTTTTGAGTTTTGAGTTTTTTTAACGCTTGTATTACTGCTTTTGCGCTGTTTATTTTGTTTCCTGTCCTGCCGAGCATTTTTGAAGAAATATTTTTTATGCCAGCTAAATTGCAAATAATTCTTATTGTTCCTCCCGCCACCAATCCTCTGCCTTTTTTCTGGGGCTTCATTAAAATTTTAGCCGCTCCGAATTTCGCTTCAACCGTATGGGAAATTGTTTCATCCACCATCGGAACTAAAAACAGATCTTTTTTAGCAACTCGCGTAGCTTTTTCTATCGCTTGCGCGACATCTTTCCCTTTTGCCTCTCCAAATCCCACTTTGCCCATTTTATCTCCAACAACAATAGCGGCTCTAAACCGCAACCGCCTCCCGCCCGCTCTCATCCTCTCAACCCTAGACAAATCCAAAAGCTTTGAATCAAATTCATCTTTTTTATCAAACCCTTTAGGGCCCCCTCTTCTTGTTCTTGATTGTCCTCCTTGATAAGCCATAATAATGGAAATAGGTTGATAGAAATTGGAAATTGGTAATAGAAAATAGAAATTGGAAATCGGATAGTTTTCTATTTTCCGTTTTCTAATTTCTATTACCATAAACCCGTTGCGTAATAATAAATCTGCTGCTTTGCTATAACTCGTCGGCTTG
>MHMF01000012.1:11327-20688 GCA_001821475.1 Candidatus Nealsonbacteria bacterium RIFCSPLOWO2_01_FULL_38_120 | reverse complement strand
AAATCTCGCCATCGCTTAGGGTAATATCTATATTTTCTCCGACCTTTGTCGCCTCAACTGTTTTTATAATTTTTTCTCTAACCATTGCGATGCTGTATCCCAGTTTTAATTGCCTCATTGGGTCGTTATCCCGCGCAATTCTGAAATCATTATCCAGCTCCCACCCAGCTTTTATTAACGCTTGGTTAAATCCATTTTTCACCAAGCCCCAATCCCCTTCTATTCCGGATTTTATATTCGCCATCGCGTCTTTTATCCTTTGAAAAAAGATATTAATTTTCGCTGACGCGTCTTTATATTTTTTAGAAATCAAATCCCAAAATTTTACGGCAATATCCGATGACTGCCTCAAAAACCCATTTGTCTCTTCCAGGCAATTGCGATATTTATCGCTGATGTCTATTTTATATCTTTCCAAAGATAGCTCCGCCTGCTCCCACGGCCTATTTAACAAATTAGCCGCGGCTGTCGGAGTTGAAACAGCGAAATCGGCGGCCAAAGCCAAAAGTGGCACATCTTTGTCGTGGCCTATGGCGGCTATTATTGGTACTGGAAAATTCGCCGCCTCCCTGACCAAAATCTCGTTATTAAAAGCCAACAATGCCTCCAAAGAGCCGCCTCCGCGCATTATCACCAATATTTCAATATCTTTTTTTCTAAAAGTTTTTATGGCTGAAAGTATATCCCCCACCGCCAACTGCCCCTCAACCCGGGAATCAATCATTTTCACCTTAAAATTAAATTTCGCCAGATTATTAAGGAAATCCGCCAAAACCGCTCCTTGTTTTGAAGTGATAATCCCAATCTTCTGAATATAATCAGGAATTTTTCGTTTTCTTTCAAAAGCGAAAATCCCTTCGCTTTCCAGCTTCGCTTTCAGCCGCTCGTATTCTTTTTTCAGAGCGCCTTCTCCTGCAAGCTCAATCGTATCCGCTATAAAAGAAATTTTCCCGGAAGGCGGATATATTTCTGGCCGTCCGGAGGCGATAATTTTCAAGCCGTCTTTAAGATTAACTCCTAAAATTCCATACCTTGATTTCCAAATTACGCAATTCATCACATTTCCGTTTTTTTCGTCTTTGAGTGAAAAATAGACATGTCCGCTGGACCAGATTTTAACCTCGCTCGCCTCTCCGATAATTTTCGCCTTGAAGACCATCAAGCTTTCATTGAGAATTTTGATATATTCCGAAACAGTAAAAACATTTTCTTCGCTCAAAATATTTTCTCTTTTTTTCGCCTCGCCGAATAATGTATTATTCTCCATAATTTATTTATATCTTTTTTCGCCCTAAAAAACAAGGAAATAATAGCCACTTTACTACAAATCAGACAAAAACTTTCACGTTCCAGAGCGTGAAAGTTTTTGCTTTGTTCACACCACATCCTAAATTTCCTATATATACTTTGAATTGCAAAATGCCAAATAAAAAAAAGAATTTCGTAATTCAAAGTAATTAATTTAAAAAATAAAAAAGAGCGGTTGGAAGAACCACTCTTTGCCGACCGACAACAGCAGGAAACGAGTTAGAAAAAATCCTCCTCCCCCTCTCTTGGATCCTCGCCCTTTTCCGGAAACGCCAGGGCAATAACCGCCAAGGCGATAACGAGAAATGGGGAAATAATCCGCTCCAACAATTTTCTGCCAATTTCGGCCAAACCTGCTAAAAGAGCTACTGTATTCTTCATTTCATTCCCCTTTCAAAAACCGTTTCGTTTCATGTTATTCAGGCTGTCAGAGGTCAGACCTCTGGTTATTTCTGCCTTCGCGCTTTAGCGCGATCCTGTTTGGTAAGATATTTTTTCCTCAGCCGCACGGATTTCGGCGTTATTTCCAAATACTCGTCTTCCCCCATAAATTCCAATCCCTTGCCAATAGTAAGCTCGTAAAAAGGCGTCAAATCAATAGCGTCGTCTGAGTATGCGGCGCGCACATTAGTAAGATGTTTTCCTTTTGTGGGGTTAACAGACATTTCCTCTCCCTTTGAAGTATTGCCAATCACCATTCCATTATATACTTGCGTCCCAGGACCGATATAAAGAATGCCTCTTTCCTGCAAACTCCATAAAGCGTATCCAATGGCCTTGCCGTCTTCCATTGAAGTCATTGAGCCCACTGATTTTTTCCGTATCTCTCCGGCATAAGGCCTGAATCCAATAACGCGGGAAGAAAGAATGCCAAGCCCTTTCGTATCAATAACAAATTGATTTTTATAACCAAGAAGCCCGCGAGTGGGACCTTCAAAATAAAGACGCTCGTTTTCTTGATTGTCATTCATGCTTTTCAAAAAAAATCCGCGACTGCCCAGCCGTTCAATAATAACGCCCTTATACTCTCCCGGCGTGTCAACAATTACCTCTTCAAACGGCTCTATTTTAATTCCATTTTCTTCCTTAAAAATAACATGGGGTTGGGAAACCTGAACTTCGTAACCGGACCGTCGCATATTTTCCAGCAGAATTTCAATATGCAATTCTCCCCTGCCCGAGACCTTGAAATTATCCAACGAATTAAAATCAACTTTCAAGCCAACATTCACTTCCAGCTCCCGCATAAGATATTCCCGTATTTCCCTTGAAGTAACATGGTTGCCCTCCTTACCGGAGAAAGGAGAATTATTAACTAAAAATGAAAGAGTTATAGTCGGCTCGTCAATAGCAATAGCAGGTAGAGGCTCTACATTTTCGTCTGATGTTATTGTTTCCCCAATGTAAATATCGGAAAGTCCGGCGATGAGAACAATATCTCCCGCAACAGCCTGCTGCGATTCAGTCCTCTCCAATCCGCTGAATGTGAAAATTTTCGTAATGCTTCCTGATCTGCTTTCGCCGTCCGACTTTTTTATAAAAACTTTTTGACCAGCGGAAACAATACCCTGATAAATTCTGCCGATCGCTAGCCGTCCCATAAAATTATCATATGCAAGATTAAACGGCTGCAATAAAAGCGGCCTTTTTTCCAGCTCGCTGTTGGAAGCGCAGGGCACATATTTCAAAATTGTCTCCAAAAGCGGAGTTAAGTCATTTGAGTCCTCTTTTAATTCTAATTTGGCGATTCCTAAACGGCCAATGGCATAGACAATTGGAAAATCCAACTGCTTGTCGTTGGCTCCCAGTTCCATAAAAAGTTCCAACACCTGCTCCTCGCAACGGGCAGGATCAGCCGCTGTTTTATCAATTTTGTTTATAACCACAATGGGTTTTAATCCCAGTTCCAACGATTTTTTTAAAACAAAACGGGTCTGGGGCATTGGGCCTTCCTGGGCGTCAACTAAAAGAAGAACCGAATCAATTGACCGCAAAACTCTTTCCACTTCAGAACCAAAATCAGCGTGGCCTGGCGTATCAACAATATTTATTTTAGTTCCGCGAAAAAAAACAGCGGCATTCTTTGAATAAATGGTAATGCCGCGCTCTAATTCAAGCGCGTTTGAATCCATTGAAACACCCTCCTGACCGACTCCGGTCTGGCGCATCAATGCGTCGGTTAAAGTTGTTTTCCCATGATCAACATGGGCGATAATCGCTATATTCCTAATTTCCATAAAAACAATTTACCTTATTTCTGGCGATTCTATTCCAAGATATCTGTGCGACTATCTGGTAGCAACACAATGGTGCGACTACCAAATAGCAACACACTCAATCACACCCTGAATAAAAAAAGGTCATAAAAGACCATAGCCAAACTTATTTTTATGATAATATAAAACTCCTTCCGCGTCAAACTTTTTATATATACCAACCCTAAAATCGAACAAAAAGTCCGTTGCTATGTAGCAAATGGACTTTTGGAATTTTTCCGCAACAGAATATCTTCCTTCGCTCCTCGCGCGCAATTTATCATCAATTAAAAACCACGATCGTGGTTTTTAATTGATGATAAATTTTGACTAAAATAAAAAAACTGCCGATGAAAATTGGCAGTTTTGATTTCCCTACGAAAACGGTGCTATTTTTTCCGTTAAAAATCTCTCCAACGCTTCCGCTTTTTGAGATAAGGAAATTTGAACTCGCGGATTTGGCCCATTCCCCGACGATTGAAAACCCTGAATTTAAGGTCAAGATGTTTTTTGCTTTTCTTTAACGCGAAGACAAAATCCCAAGAGCAATCCCAGAGATTGTGTTTCTTGCTGTCTTCGCAAATAACTTTCCGGCTAAATACCGCAAGCTCTCGACTCAAAACCTCGTTCGTCGCGCTATCCAGCGGTTCAATATACCAAACATACTTTCTCTTTGTCATGCCATTTTCTCCTTATCAAAATAAAATGAGCTTTCGTTTAATCTCTTGCTAAACTTCCAATATTACGGGAACACTTCCCGTAGCAACTACGGGAAGTGTTCCCGTAATATTAATATTGGTTTTCCGGCGCGTCCTGCGCGGTTACTTTTTCCATTGTGATTGGAGAAAGGGGCTTATCGTTTGCGTCTGTTCTTGTTTTGGCGATTGCGTCCGCGACTTCCTGGCCGGAAAGGACTTTACCAAAAATAGTGTAATTATTGGGCAGTGGCTTGTCTGCAACCATAATAAAAAACTGGCTGCCATTGGTGTTGGGACCCGCATTAGCCATCGCGACAGTTCCTTTCACATAACCAAGTTTGTAGGATTCTGTTTTTGGATTAAGCTCGTCTTCAAAAGAATATCCAGGCCCTCCCCTGCCTGTGCCGGTCGGATCTCCGCCCTGAATCATAAATCCGTCTATTACCCTGTGAAATATGACATTATCATAAAATTCTTTATTTACAAGAGTGATGAAATTATCAACGGTTTTGGGCGCGTCCGCGTCATAGGTGGTAAAACGAATTTCTCCCATATTGGTTTTGATGGTTATTATGTGGCTCATATTTTTTAAAACAGCTTCGTTCCCCTCTTCAGGGCCGGCTTGCGGCTCATTATTGTTGTTATTATTTTCCTGCAAATTTGCCTGCCCGTTGTTCGTTTGATTATTCTGATTAATTTTTCCCGATGGCTTTTCTCCCCGTTTACTGTAAATAATCAAAGCCAAAAGCGTTAAGGCGATTATTGCGATAATAATATATTTTTTCTGCATAGCGCGGTTAAAAAGCGGAGTATATCAGCCACGATCGTGGCTGATATACTCCGCTTTACATTTACTTTTTTCTTTTTCGGAATATAAGTATAACCAAAATAAAAAACAATAAGGCGTAAAGGGAAAGCGCGCCAAAAGCATAAATAATATCAGAATATCCCAGTCCCTTTATAATAACATCCCTTAAAGCGTCAACAGAAAAAGTTAAAGGCAAAATTTCCGCCACTGTTCGGATATAATTTGGCATGCATTGAACTGGAAAAAATACTCCGGAAATAAACATTAAAGGAATGGCTATAAAATTGGCGATAGCCTGAGATTCAAATTCCGATTTTCCAATAATAGAAGCCGCTAAAGCCAATCCTATAAACGGCAAAGCGGTAAAAACTTCTAACAATATTACCAGCCAGATAGACCCGCTGATTGGTATATTGAATAAAATATTTCCGGCAGCCAAAACTAATATTCCGGAAATAGACGCCAAAACAATATAAGCTAAATATTTGCTGATTAAAAAAAGCCAAAGAGGAGAAGGCGCGCTTAAAATCCTTTCCAGGCTCCCAAGTATTCGCTCCCTAATAACCCCCATAGACGCGACATTAAGCGAGATAAACATTATTCCTATTGCAATAATTCCCGGGAATAAATAGCCGACAAATCCGAAATCTTCTTTGTAGAGATTTATCCTCTCCACAAAAACGCCTCTATCTCCTTTTAATTTATTTGTCAATGTGTTTAAAACAGGCCCCTCGGCTAAAGGATTGGAATTATCCACCACTATAAAAGTTTTAACATCATACCCAGACATTGTCGGATAAATTCCTAACATATAATTTTCTCCCGCCACTAATTCTCTCAAGATAGAATCGTCCCCTTTTTTGATTGTTATGCTAAAATATTCAGAAGAAATTCTCTCTTTAACGGAATCAACTAATACCTGGTTATTCCCGTCTTCCAAAATCACGACAGGAGCGCGCTTTATCTCTAAAAATCCTCCAGGAAAAGAAACGCCGAAAACCACCAAAATAGTAAATGGCAAAACAATCCAAAAAATCAACCCGGCCGGCTTTCTTATAATAACCAGATATTCTTTAACAATATTCTGCCAAATAATTTTTAGATATTTCATATTTTACAGGCCTACTGCTATTATTTAGTCAAATTTAAATAAACATTTTCAAAACTGTTTTTGCTCTTTGTCTGAGACAAATCATAGACATTGCCGAAAACTTTTTTTCTCAGTTCATCTGGCCCGCCAAAACCGGCTAACTTTCCCCGATTTAAAATAATTACTTCGTCGCATTCATCCGCTTCTTCCATATAATGAGTGCTTATTAAAATGGTTTTCCCCTGACTTTTCAATCCCTTAAACAGATTCCAAAATTCCACTCTGATGGCCGGGTCAAGCCCTATTGTCGGCTCGTCTAAAATAATAATTTCCGGGTTATGAAGCAAAGAGCAAGCAACCGCCGTCCTTCGCTGAAATCCTCCGGAAAGCTTTTCTATTCTTTGCTTTTTCTGATCTTTAAGCCCTAATTTTTCCAATAAATCATTTATTTTACGATTAAGCAGTTTTCTATCGCAAACCCCGAATACCGCGCCGAAATAATATAAATTTTCATAAACAGTCAAGTCGGGAAATAAAGCGTTCTGCTGAGGCAAATAACCGAGCATCTCTTGAATTTTTGATAAATTGCGCGACAAATTTAAGCCATTAATTTCCACCTCGCCGTTAGTCTGCCTTAACAATCCGCAAATCATGCGCATAGCCGTAGTTTTTCCTGAACCATTGGGACCCACCAATCCAACAATGCGATTTTTCTCAATGGATAAATTAAGGGAATCAACCGCTAAATTTCCATTATATCTTTTAGATAAATTTTTCGTTTTTATTATTTCCATATTTTTATTTTACCAAAAAATAATTTTTCAAACAACCTTAATTTTGCGCAACAATTTAGGATAAGACAAAAATGCGCCTCGCGATGAAGCCGTAAGGCAACCTTTCAATCTTATCCTTGTTGGCTGCCGATAAAAAACAGCAACAAACTTTTGAAATTATTCTTCCGAATTTGATTCACAAATGCAAGAAACGAAACCTAAACTGACGAATTGCCCGCCCTCGCTTTTCCGCCGCCGCCGAATTTCGTGCCCCGCAAAACGGAGCGCGCCGCCACTACAAAATATCACCCAATGCTCTATCTAAACTATTTTCAAATTCTTTTTTCAATTCAGGCAAACAGATAATCAATTTATTCTTTGAGCCGGAAACTATTTTATTGCAATTTCTGGATTTTATTTCAACTTTTGCATTTTTTTGTTTGGGGAAATACTCATGAACCAAACCAGACCTAACATGAGAGTAAAATAATTCAAGATAAAATTCTCGTTCTTTCTGCCTTTCGCTCGTAGCTTTATCAATTAAAGTTTTGTAAAAGCTCGGCATATAATTTTCTATCAATCGCTTGAATTTACATTTATCTGCATCCCCACCATAAATATATTTACCAAGAGCATCTATAAAACAACAAATACACAAAGCTGAAACTGCGTGCAAATTAGCTCCGTGCCACTTAACGCCTTTCTTAACATGGGCAACAGCCAGTCGTCTAATAGTCTTTTTCATTCCTTCCTTCATTTTCTTTTTTTCACCCTTGTTCATGCTTTTTGTTGTTTATTTCCCTTATACCTAAATGCTCGCCTAAAACCAGCTTCTTCCGCCTCTTTTACTTTTCTGCAATAAAATTCACCGCGTTTTTTCTCAACTTTAGTATTATCGTATTGCTGGTCAAATGGTAAATGATAAATTTTTGTTCCATCAACGCGAGAAACATTACATTTTATTGAGGCGTAATCTTTATCAAATTTAAAATTCTCTTTTAATTCTATCCCGAGTTCTTTTGAAAAACGCCTCGCTAAATCAGATAACCCAGTTGAAGTATAAAAAATCGCTTTTACTTTTTTGTTTGGATTTTCGTCTTTATATTGAAAAACTGTGCCAAAAAATTGGAAAATATGTTTTTCATAAATTGTCCTAAATTTTGCCCAATTTTTACATTGGATAACAATGAATTCGTTATTCTTCTGACAAATTAAATCTCGTCCTAAATCTTCAAATCCTTTAAATATTCCAACATATTCCACATCATAATCCTGTTCTTCGTAAAGATAGCCGACAAATCTTTCGTAAAGACGACCTATTAGCCATTTTGATTTTGGACTTTTCCAAAAACGATCAAAGGCCATTTGATTTTTCTCAACGCTCGGTAATTTTCTGTATTCCTCTTTTGTTAAATAATGCGTTGCGTAATCTTGCAGTTCTTCTTCTGAATATTCTTTCAGTAAAGCCCTTTCTTCTTCGGTAGCAATATCAACTTCCTCTTTTAAGTCAACAAGAAATGGGGCAATATTTTCGTAATAAGCTACCAAATATTCCGCTATCTTTTTATCTCTTATTGCCTCTCTTTTTAGTCGTGCCTGTTCGCTTATAATTTCGCTTGATTTAATAGCGGGGTGTTTTTTATTGCGAAGATAACCAACCAACTTTTTATCCTGCAGAGATAAAAGTTCCTCGTAGGCCTTTGCGAGCCAAGGAAAACCGATTTGTCTTTCTTTTGCCATTTGCTCAACGCCTTCTTTTAATTTTTTATTCCATTCTATTTTCCCGTCTAATTCTTGCCTCTCTCGGCTTGCGATAATTTCAAAACGGCTCTTTTCTTGTTGAACGAGTTTAATTAAATCTTCAAGCTCTTTTTTCTTTGTTTCAAAATATCCCATATTTAAAGTTTGCGTTTAGTAAGATGACAATTCGGAAAATTAACACAACCCCAAAATTGACCGAATTTTCCAATGCGACGTACTAACATTCCATTACATTTAAGACATTTCATTTCTTCGGGGATAAAATTATTATTTACGGATAAAACTTCTTCCTTTTGTTTTTGAATATCAAAATCTTTTAAAGCTTCTTGTGCCGCCTTATCCCTAATTGGTTGTCTTATTTTTTCAACAATGGCGGCTATAATCCCCCATAAAATCAAACCGCCAAATATCAATAAAATTATTGTTTCCATAATTATTTCAATAATTCATCAGCCGAAACGCCAAGAGCTTCGGCTAATCTTTGAATTGTCGCAAGCGTGGGGTTTCTTTTTCCACTTTCAATCCCACTAATATACGCCCGATGGACTTCCAATTTTCGTGCGATTGCCCCTTGCGACAATTTTTTAGCGGTTCTTATCCGTTTAAGTTTTTACCAAGCTTTGTTGATATTCCAGCCATATAGTTATTAACATTATAGCCCCTGTTGT
>MHMF01000012.1:0-11311 GCA_001821475.1 Candidatus Nealsonbacteria bacterium RIFCSPLOWO2_01_FULL_38_120 | reverse complement strand
TAAAAAACAGCAACAAACTTTTGAAATTATTCTTCCGAATTTGATTCACAAATGCAAGAAACGAAACCTAAACTGACGAATTGCCCGCCCCGCTTAGCGGCTGCGGGCAGGAAAACTCAACGGCGAGCGGGCAAAATTCCTTCCTCCAAACCCTTTCTTTTTAGCCGCCCGAGCAAGGCGGGAAACGCAAACTTTACAATGTGGCTGCCGGGCTAGGATTCGAACCTAGAATATTCTCCTCCAAAGGGAGATGTCCTACCATTAGACGACCCGGCAATGTCTTCAATCCACTATTATTTTTTACTCCTTTGGGTTGATAAAATCAACAGTTGCAAGCTCTAAGGGCAATTGAGGAATTGAGGAATATTTTGTTTTATTTTCAACGTCTAAAAATAAATTCAATGCTGTTTGGATTTCTTTTTGGCTAAATTTTTCAACTTGCGCTTTCATTTTCTCCTGGTCTTCTTTCGCTAAGCCGATTAAAATCGGATTAACGGAATCCATGCTTATTTTCAATATAAGCACTTGCCTCAAATAGCGGATAAGCGCTTTGGAAAATTCCTGCGGGTCGTAGCCCTTTTCAAAAATATCTTGCAAAAGTTTCAACGCCCCGGCTGCGTTCTTTTCGCGCAACAAATCAACGAATTTACCGATTATTTCCACATCGGCTATGCCAAGCAATTCCTTTATGTCTTTTATCTTTATCTCTCTATCTTTTCCCAAATCGCCGGCAAAAGCCAGAACCTGGTCAAGCAAACTTTCAGCGTCTCTTATTGAACCGCCGGAATTTAAGGCGATAAGCTCTAAAGCCGATTTTTCAAATCTGGAATTTTCTCTGTCGGAAATAAATTCTAACCTGCTGGTTATTTCCGCCAAATTAAGTTTTCTGAAATCAAACCTCTGACAACGGGAAATTATAGTTGAAATCATTTTATGAATCTCGGTCGTGGCTAAAATGAAAATAGCGTGATTAGGCGGCTCTTCCAATGTCTTTAACAACGCGTTTGCCGCTTCCTTAGTTAATTGGTGACATTCGTCAATCACGAATACCTTGTATTTTTCTTTGACTGGCGCGAATTTAACGCCGTCCCTCAATTCCCGTATTTCATCTATACCCCTATGGCTTGCGGCGTCAATTTCAATAAAATCCAAAGACCTTGTTCCCATAATTTCAAGGCAAGAGGAGCACTTATTGCACGGCTCAAAATTGCGCGGCTTTCTCTCGCGGCAATTAGCCGCTTTTGCCAAAAGTCGAGCTATCGTTGTTTTTCCTGAACCGCGGGGACCCGAAAAAATATAGGCGTGGGAAATCGCGCCCAAAGAAATGGCATTTTTAATTGTCTGGACAACATGCTCCTGTCCGGTAATTTCAGCGAATGTCTGAGGCCGGTATTTGCGATATAAAACCAAATTAGCCATGGGATAACCCCCCTCCTTAATCCTCCTCCCCCTCAAAGAGGTGGAGGAGGTGGGGGAAAAATTATTCTATTCTTAGTTATTTCTTAAAGACAAAAAACTTATAGCCAATGAAATTCCACGCGGAAGCGATAGCAATTCCCGCTATTTTGCCGACATTCCCCAAAACCAAAGGATTCAATCCCAAGCGCGCTCCAATAACATTTACAATAATATGGGCTATTCCTATCTGAATGCCCGCGCTTATTGCGGTAATCGCGAAAAACAAGCCGAATTCAGAGCCGACTTTATCCGCGCTAGATTTTTCAAAAGCCCAAAACTTGTCAACAAAATATTTTACAGAAGTGGCGATTATAAAAGAAATGCTTACGAAAATAAGATACTTGATTCCGCTTGTGGCGTTAAAATATTCCATTAAGCCGTTTAATATAGCTAAATCAAATACAGCGAATAAAGCTCCTATCAAAAGAAATTTTGCCAACTGGAAAACAAAAATGAATTTCTTGCCGACAAAATAAGCGAGCCAGAGGCAGAATAAACTCAATATAGGAAAAATAATCGGCAAAAGCCAATACAAAAAAGTAAACTCCACTTGGGAATTTTTTAATAGCCAATCAAAGAGCAGAGCAACTCCCTCGCCCGCGGCTAACGACAAAACGATATCAATTTTTTTCATAAATTTTAAAAGTTAATTTGCTATTTTTTATCTTAACATAAACCTGCCGCCCTGAAAAGAATGGATTTTTACTGGCAATATGATATAATAAAAATACCTTGAATATGATGAAAATATACAATACTATTACAAGAAAAAAAGACATTATCTCGGCGGAAAAGGGGAAACAGATAAATATGTTTGTGTGCGGACCAACTGTTTATGATTTTTCTCATTTGGGCCACGCCAGAACATACCTTGTTTTTGACGCTTTCGCAAAATACTTAAAGCAAGAAGGATTTGTTGTTTTTTATTTGCAGAATATTACTGATATTGACGACAAAATAATCGCCCAGGCAAAAGAAAAAGGAATTACTCCATCAAAGCTCGCCCTTGATTTTGAAAAAGAATACCTGAGAGATATGAAGGAAATAAAAATCAACAGTGTTGACAAATACGCTAAAGCAACAGAACATATCAAGGAAATAATAAGCCAGATAGAAAAACTGCTGAACAATGGTTACGCCTATAAAACAGGAGACGGCGTATATTATGATATTGTTAAATTTAAAAATTACGGGCGGCTGTCAAACAGAACAGCTCTCCGGACGCAGGACGCTGTCTCAAGAATAGATGAAACAAAAACCAAAAAAAATAAAGGTGATTTCTGTTTATGGAAACTCTCAAAGCCGGAAGAGCCGGAATGGGAAAGCCCTTTTGGCAAAGGAAGGCCTGGCTGGCATATTGAAGACACGGCAATCGTGGAAAAATACTTTGGACCTCAATATAGCATCCATGGCGGATCCAGGGATTTGATATTCCCCCATCATGAAGCGGAAATAGCCCAGATGGAAGCAATCAGCGGAAAACGGCCAATGGCAAAATACTGGCTCCACACCGGTTTCTTAACCATAGAAGGTCGGAAAATGGCAAAATCATTAGGCAATTTCATCACCGTAAGGGATTTTCTCCAAAAATATTCGCCGGAAGTATTGAGGTTTTTGGTCTTGAAAGTTCTTTGGCGCTCGCCCATTGATTATTCAGAAAAGTCGGCCGAGGAAGCGAAAGCCGGTTTGGAAAAAATCCATGAGTTTCTTGACAGATTGTCGGGAATAAAAATTACAAAAACAGACGGAGAAGGAACAGGACAAAGAATTTTGGAAAAAAATAAAGCGGATTTTTACCGTTTCTTAGACGACGATTTTAATACCCCCAAAGCGATTTCTTCTATATTTAAAATAATCAAAGAAATAAATAAACTCATTGACAAAAATTTAATCAGCAGAGATTGGGTCATTGCTATTATTTCTTTTTTCCAGGAAGCTAATAAAATTTTTGGAATTCTCGGGAAAAACAAAAAATTCCCTGTCCCCTCTCCTGTAAAAAAATTATCTGCGGAAAGGGAAAAATTCCGGAAAGAAAAAAAATGGCGGGAGGCGGATAATATCCGAAAAAAAATTGAAGCACTCGGCTGGAAAATTGAAGATACAGACAAAGGAGCGGTATTAACTAGAAAATAATTATTGGAAAATAGAAAACTATCTGATTTCTTATTTCTATTTTCTATTACCAATTTCCGATTTCTATCAACTAATTTCCGTGATTCACGAAATAAAAAGGGTTCCATCCGTGGAACCCTTTGCCGCTTCTGTGAGGGCGTAGGCGTTACTTGTCAACCACACGCACGAGTGGCAGCAAGCGAGAGACAATCTTGTCGCTCACGATCATCATCTCTGCCCCTATCGGGAGGCGATGGTTGTCTGCCAACCGCCGTATGGCGGTCGCCAATCTTCCTCTCCAAAAATGAAGAGGCGCTCTGTCTTTACTTCTGTTTCTGCTCATCTGGTTCTCCTTAAGAAAAGATTTGCGTATCATATAGAAACCATTCTTCTATCTCTGGATGTATTGCGGCATAAGCATCCTCCACGGCCTGCCGATCTCCCGCCCCCAGCTTGCTCTCATCAGCAACCGCGTCAACGGCCTGTTTCAAGGAATACCCCTTACAGACCAAGAATGAAACTCTCCTTGCCATCATTCTAATCTTTTTCTCTACCATATTTGGTTCCTTTCTTTGCTTATTTTTTTCGCGTCTATCCCCTACTATATTTTAGGGTGCTGTTATGAATATAGCATACCCATTGAAAATGTCAATATGTTGCATTTTCCATTTTTAATATAGAATAATTTTGTATCACCTAACGAATGTCCACCATAAGCCACGAAATTTCTTCTAACTATTTTGTTTCGGCTTAAAGGCGAGCCAAAACAAAAATTTTGAGGCATACTGAAAAATGAAAGTCCAAAAAAAAATTTGGAAAAGAGTAGCCCAAACCAAAACACAAAGAGTTGAAGAAATTTCGTGGATTAGGGCGGCTAACGTATGGCAGACAATTTTCAAAATAAAAGCTCTAACTTGGCAGGAAAACTTCCCCCTCAAAATACAGAAGCGGAAAAATCGCTTTTGGGATGCCTAATGATTGACAAAAACGCTATTTTCAAAGTGGCGGATTTTCTCCAGCCCAGAGATTTTTACAAACAATCATACCAGAAAATTTATCAATCTGTTTTAGAACTTTTTGAGAAAGGCGACCCTATTGACCTACTGTCGCTCTCTGTCCGCTTGAAAGAAAAAAACATTCTTGACGAAGTCGGAGGAAACAGTTGCCTTACCGAACTTATAAACGCTGTGCCGACCGCGACCCATGTCTTGAATTACGCCAAAATAATCCAAAGAAAAAGAATCCTCCGCGACTTGATCGGGGTAAGCCAAGACATAAACCAAATGGGATACGACGAAGAAGAAGATATTGATGTGCTTCTGGATAAGGCGGAACAGAAAATTTTCAGCATTTCCCAGCATAGCTTGACTCAGAATTTCACGCCCATCAAAGCGTCGCTGGAAGAAGCCTTTGAAAGAATTGACAAGCTCTCAAAACATCAAGGAGCAATTCACGGACTGCCTACTGGGTTTAAGGATTTAGACAATATATTAGCCGGGCTCCAAAAATCAGATTTCATAATTTTAGCCGCCCGACCGTCCATTGGAAAATCAAGTTTGGCGATGAATATCGCCACCAACATCGCAATAAACAACAAAGTCCCTGTCGGGATTTTCAGCTTAGAAATGTCAAAAGAGCAGGTAGTAGACCGCTTGATAGCAACACTCGCTAATATTGATTTGTGGCGATTAAGAACAGGACGGCTTTCCAGTGAAGGAGAAAATAATGATTTTGCCAAAATTCAGCACGCAATGGGTCTTCTTTCTGAAGCCCCGATTTATATTGACGACGCGGCTATCACCAATGTTCTTCAAATGAGGGCAATGGCAAGGCGGCTTCAGGCAGACAAGGGATTGGGGCTTATTGTTATTGATTATCTCCAGTTAATGGAGCCAAGAAACACAATGTCCGGATTGGTCCAGCAGGTCTCGGAAATTTCCCGCTCGTTGAAAGGTCTGGCAAGGGAATTGAATGTTCCTGTGCTTGCCCTGTCCCAGCTTTCCCGCGCAGTAGAGCACAGAACTCCCCAAATTCCAAAATTAGCCGACCTTCGTGAATCCGGATCACTAGAGCAGGATGCGGATATTGTGCTTTTGATATACAGAGAAGACAGATATTTCCCGGAAACAGCCAGGAAAAATATCGCGGATATTATCGTCGCAAAACATAGAAACGGTCCTGTCGGAAAAGCAGAGCTTTATTTTGACGACCAGCGGGTCTGCTTCAGAAATCTGGAAAAACATGAATACACAGAGTGAGCCGAATTTAATTAAAAATTACGAATCATGAATTATGAATTTTACGGTCGGTTCGTCTTCCATAATTCTTGATTCATAATTCGTAATTCAAACTATCAATGTTCTCCCCTGCCATTCAAAAACTTATCAGTTTATTTTCAAAATTCCCCGCAGTTGGCCCCCGCGCAGCCAGCCGTTTTGTTTTTTATTTGATTGGGTTGCCTCAGGAAAAATTTAATGAATTAATAAACTCTCTGGCGGATTTAAAAAATAAAATAAAGATATGCTCTTTTTGTTTTAATCCTTTTGAAAACAAAATGGGAAACGAACAATGCCTTTGTCCGATATGTCAGAATCCTTCACGGAATAAAAATATGCTTTGCGTGGTTGAAAAAGAGAATGATTTAATTTCAATTGAAAAATCAGGAAAATACAACGGCCTTTATTTTATTTTGGGCGGAATAATTCTCGGGCTAAAAGAGGAAGAATTAAAAAAAATAAGGATAGCTGAGCTGGAAGAAAGAATTAAAAATCCGAAAAAATACGAGCCTAAAGCAACAATAAAAGAAATCATACTGGCGACAAACCCGATTCCGGAAGGAGAAGCAACTGCTCTGCTTATTGAAAGGAGAATAAAATCACTCCAACCAGAAAGCGGAGTTGAAATCCCAAAAATAACCCGGCTCGGAAGAGGCCTGCCCACCGGCGGAGAACTAGAATACGCAGACGACGAAACCCTTTCCGGCGCCCTTGAAGGCAGAAAATAATCCCCACTCTAACAAATAAAAAATCAACAAACCTTAAAATTCTTGACTACTATTACAAGCGATCGCATTTTTAAGTAGTCAATTTAATTTATTGGAAAAAAACGAATCACTATGGGCTTACGACCATAGTACCTATCCACCACAATCCTTGCGGATTGTCCCGCCTTCGGCGGGATTATCTGCATCCCCCCGCGCTTCGCGCAGAGAATTAAAATAGGTAGATAAGATACAACAAAAACAATCGTGAACTATAACTGTTCTGTATACAGAACAATACTGTGTAGCAATGGAATTTTATGCTATTTCTATATTAATATACTTTGCAAAATCCAAACTCTTTTTTTTGAGGAAAATTAGTGATAACATAAAATAATACTGATAAAAAAATAATAACGGCTGGAAACAACAATATGGAATTTATTATAGAAAATAATTCAGAAAAAAATGTAACCAATGCAACGAGAAAAATTGGATATTTTTATCTGCCACAAAGGGAAGAAGGAAACGAGAGAAGTTTCGTAAGGCCATTGCAAAGAAGCGGGTATCCAAGATTTCATTTTTACTTAAAAATGAGCCCTAACGGGAAAGGGCTGATTTTCAGTTTGCATCTAGACCAAAAAAGACCTGTCTATAAAGGAACAACCGCCCATTCCGGCGAATACGACTCCCTTCTCGTAAAACAAGAATCCGAGAGAATAAAGAAATCCCTCGGTTAACATATTCCAATAAAAATATAGTATTTATCATAGTTCGTTTGCGCTCTTTTAACAACTACACAACAATCATACTTGGAGGTGAATTAACATGATGAATGAAAAAATCGTCAAAGGGACATCCGTTATGATTATATGGGGATCATATCAAGGGAAAAGGGGTAGGGTAATAAACGAATATCCGGCGGAGCTTGGAAATGATCTCGTCGAGATTAAACTTAATGAGGGAATTTGTATCTGTCTGGAAAGAAAGCATCTGCAAGAAGAAATTGACGACGAAGAATAGATGGGAGTCGATGGATCCTCTGAATAAGATCTATTGCGCGCGCATTAAGCCCGAACTCAGTCGGGCTTCTTTTTTTAATTAAAAATGATAAAATTAGTAAAAATAAATATGATAAACACAAATAAAGAAATTGCTGAAATTTTTTACGACATAAAAAAACTTCTGGATATTAAAGGCGATTCTTTGTTTAGAATAAGGGCTTATGAAAAAGCAGGGAAAATATTAGAAAATTTGCCAGAAGATGTCAAAAAAATTTACAAAGAAAAAAAATTAAAAGGGCTTAAAGAAATATCGGGCATCGGCATTAGCAGCGCCAAAAAAATTGAAGAATACATAAAAAAAGGAAAAATAAAATATTACGAAAAGATGAAAGAAGAAACCGCTATCCGCCAGATAATAACTTGTTTTTTCGCCACAAAAGGGTTATCTTTAGAGCAATTAAAATACAGCGCTAGAAAAAGAAAAATAATTTATTCGCGCTTTACAAAACCAGCCAAGCAGCTTCTAGAGCTCGCCTGTTCAATAGAAAAAGCCGAAGCAGCAATCAATAAAGTGGCGGAATGGGCGAAATCAAGAAAACTTGATTACGCCATTGAAACCGTATTCAAAAAATGGTTAGAACTAGACCAATTGAAGCCAAAAGAAATAGTGAAAAAGCCGTTTTTTCGGAGCAAACCAATGATCTGGTCGGAAACAAAAAGAAAATGGTATGTCATAGGATGCGGTGGGGAATGGCTGGAATTCGCCGGTAAAGACATTGATATTGAATGGAAAAATTAAACCAACCATAAAAAGCGGAGTATATCAGCCACGATCGTGGCTGATATACTCCGCTTTAATATTAAAATAATAAAAATGATGAGTAAAAATTTAAAAATCGTATTTATAGGGACGCCGGAGTTTGGCGCCGTTGTTTTGGAGAGACTTATAAAAAATAATTACAAGCCAATTTTGGTTATCACGGCTCTTGACAAACCGGTTGGCAGAAAACAAATCATCACTCCCCCGACGGTAAAGCTCGTAGCTCAAAGATATAACATTCCCGTAGCCCAACCCGCCAAAATTAGAACTTGGAATATAGAACCCAAAATTTTGAAACCGGATTTACTGATTGTGACGGCTTATGGACAAATTATTCCGAAAAATATATTGGACATTCCAAAATTCGGCTGTTTAAATATTCATCCATCCTTATTGCCAAAATACAGAGGCGCGTCCCCTATCCAAAATACTATTTTGAATGGAGACCGAAAAACAGGAGTTACCATAATACTAATGGATGAGAGAATGGACCACGGACCAATTCTCGCAAAGCGGGAATTGGAAATCCCCCGCCTTCGCCAAGGCTTCGGCGGGCAAGCAAATCCAAAAATAACCTATCAAAAACTTCACGACGAATTGGCGAAACTGGGAGCGGAACTTTTGATAGAAACAATTCCGAACTGGATAGGCGGGAAAATAAAACCAGAATTGCAGGACGGATCAAAAGCGACTTACACAAAAATAATAAAAAAAGAAGATGGAAAAATTAATTGGAGTAAAACAGCCGAAGAAATTGAAAGGCAAATCAGGGCATTCAATCATTGGCCTGGAAGCTTTAGCGAAATCTCAAATTTCAAATCTCAAACCTCAAAACCAAAATGTAAAATTATAAAAATAATAAAAGCTGAAATCGGCAGACTAAAATCAAAAAACAAACCTGGAAAGATTTTCCTATTGGAAAATAATGAATTGGCGGTGATGACTGGACAAAATTGTTTAATTTTGCAAAAATTACAAATTGAAGGAAGAAAACCTATTACAGCGGAAGAATTTATAAGGGGACATAAATATATTATCGGAAAAATTTTTGATTCTTAAGATTTAATTTTTGAATTTATTATGTTAGACCACACTCAATTAAAAAAAAGCGTGAGAATAATTATGGACAGCCAGCCGTATGAAATTTTGGAATCAATGCCAATGAAAAAAGCCCAGCGTCGGGTGGTAATTCAGGCGCGAATAAAAAACCTAATAAACGGCAATGTTTGCGAAAAAAATTTCCACCAAGGCGATGTTTTTGAAGAAGCGGAATTGGAAAAATTCCAAATAAAGTTTCTTTACTCCCATAAAGGAAAATATGTTTTCTGCGAAATAGATAACCCCTCAAAAAGATTTGAATTTTCAAAGGAGCAAATAAGCAAGGTGGCAGATTTCTTGAAACCGAATCAAATAGTTGACGGATTTATGTTTGAAGGAAAAATAACTGATATTTGTCTACCGATAAAAATACAATTAAAAATTTCTCAAGCGCCTCCAAATATTAAAGGAGACACCGCCCAGGGCGGAACAAAAAACGCCACCTTGGAAACAGGAAAAGAGATCAATGTTCCTTTATTCGTTGAAGAGGGCGACACCATTGAAATTAATACTGAAACCGGCGAATATGTAAAGCGAGTGGAAAAAAACAGAGTAAAGACATCTGTTTTCATTTAAGATATCCCCATGTCTGAAGTAAATCAGAATCGCGATACCATTTTAATCCAATATCCGTTCTGTAATACATATTTTGAAGCATTATATTATTTATCCTTCCGTATACTTGTTTCCTGACCTCCTCAACGGTATTGCCAGAGCCGGTAATGACCAAAACATATCCGTCGCTTCCTGCAACACACCAAGCGCCATTTATTATTTTAACATCTCCCAAGCGCACTCCGTCTAAATTCGGTTTCTTAAAAAGGATTGACAAGTCCCTGTATATGAAATTTTCTTCGTCGTCAAAAAATGGAAAAGGCGGAACAGCGAGAACAACTCCCATCTGAAAGCCCTTTTTTATTTTTAATTCAAACTGTTCTTTTTTAGCAAGGCAATAAAGGAAATCCCCCACACCGGAAACAATTCCTTCAATCTGAATACTGATAGTCGGATAGCCAAAACGGCAGGTAAACTCCAAAGGATAAATTCCTTTTAAATTGGCGATGCAGTTTATATCAATATAGCCGGCATAACCGGATTTTTTTAAATTTTCTTTCATTTTTAAAAGCGTGGCGCTGAAAATTGTATTAGGATCAGACCAATACATAAGTGTCCCCATTTCCCCGGTATAAGGCCCTATGTCTCCGGGAAATAATTTTTTATGTTCAAAGTTGATGTTTATAGGATAAATAAAGTCGTCTCCATTAAAAAAAAGCTCCTACCGCCACTTCAACCCCCACCGCCATTTTTTGAATTTGAAATTCTTTTATTTTTTTTGCCCATGATTTTTTATTCTGCTCTAAAACCTCAACCAAATCCTTTCCATCATCTTCTTGGCCAAGAAAAAGAATTCCTTTCATATCCGAACTAACAGCGCCTGATGGCTTAAATACATATCTGCCTGAATTTGTTTTTATAAAACCTATCGCTTGATTAAAATCCGAAAAATCCCAATGCGGCAAAGTAAGCATTCCGACTGCTTTCATTTCATTTTGCCCGAATTCTCTATTTTCCTCAAGCTTATCTGTATACTCGCTTCCACCGATTACCGCCCTGCCTTCCTTGCGAAGAGAATCAGCGATAAAACCAAGCCCCACATCATCAATAATAATAATATCCGCCCAATCTCTATAATCTTCCCATTTCTCAATTTTCTCTAAAAATCCTTCATAAACATCTCTGTCAGATTCTGTCTCCGGATTGATATAAATTTTAACCTCGTGCCCTTCGTTTTTCATTTTCCAGGCAAGGTCTCCACTTAAATTTTCCAAAGAAATGAAT
>MHMF01000011.1 GCA_001821475.1 Candidatus Nealsonbacteria bacterium RIFCSPLOWO2_01_FULL_38_120 | reverse complement strand
AGAAATATTTCTATAATTCTTTTCGCAAATCGTAAATACTTCCGGCTCCCATAATAATCAAAACATCTCCGTCAAAATTATTTTTCAAATAATCCGCTATTTCCCCTCTTTGGATATGTTTCGCGCTTGGCAAGTTGATTTTTTCACAAACAGTTTTGGAGTTTACTCTCTTTTTTACATCCTCTTTTTCCCTGCCCGCCACATCGTAAATGTCAGTAAGTATAAGGTTGTCTAAAACCGCCTTATCTGTTGATTCTTTTAGGACTTCTAAAAAAACTCGGACGAAATCGTCAAATAAAAAAAAAGTCCTCTGATACTGATGGGGCTGAAAAACGCACCAAATTTTCCTATCCGGAAATTTTTCCCGAGCCGCTTTAAGAGTCGCTAAAACCTCTGTCGGATGATGACCGTAATCCTCAATAATAGTTATTTTCTTCCCGTTTATTTTTTTCTCGCTGATTTCAAACCTGCGCCAAGCGCCTTGGTATTTTAATAACGCCTCAAATGAAACATCGTCAGAAATCCCTAATTCTCTGGCAACGGTCAAAGCCGCCAAAGCATTATAAATATTGTGTTGCCCAGGTATTTTTAATATTTTCTTTAACTCTTCCGCTTCTTTTTGCTTAATAGAAAAATTTTTGGTTTTGAATTTCAAGTTTGAGATTTGAGATTTGAGATTTAAGATATTGCAGTCGTCCTCGTTTGCAATCAAAACCCCGTCTTCCGATAAATGACACACATATTCTCTAAATGTCTTGATAATGTGTTCCAAATCCCGATAATAATCCAAATGCTCCCTTTCAATATTGGTCAAGACAATTATTTTCGGCCAATAATTCAAGAAAGAAGCGTTCCATTCGTCCGCTTCAATCACAAGATATTTACTCTCCCCCACTCGGCAATTGCTATTTTTAAATTCTTTAAGTTTCGTGCCGATAATTACAGTCGGGTCAAGCCCTGCTTTTTCCATTATCAAAGAAAGCATTGCTGTTGTCGTGCTTTTCCCGTGAGCGCCGGAAACAGCGATTGTAAAATATTTCTTTGTAAGTCCGCCCAATGCCTCGGGATAGCTTAAAATTTGAAACTTAAAACCAATAACTTGGAACTCATGGGCTTTCCTTAATTCTGGATTATCTGGTTGAATTGCCGGACTGTAAATTACTATATCAGCGTTATCCGCTAAATTCTCCGCTAAATGCGGTCCTATGAAAATTTTAGCGCTTAATTCTTTTAAGGCGTTAGTAATTTCCGAAGACGCCAAATCCGAACCAGAAACCTGATTTCCCTTTGCCAAATAATATCTCGCCAAAGCGGAAACCCCGATTCCGCCAATGCCGATAAAATGGATTCTCATAAATTTAACTTTCAAAAGAAAACGACTCAATTATCTCATACTTCGACCCTCCTCTTTTCAGCTCGCTTTCCATTACTTCAGTTGAATCAATAAAAAAATTCATATCTATATCTTCATCAATTTCCGGCCTTTCTTCCGGCTCTATTTTAAGCCACTCCCACGCCCTAATCCTTGCCAAAGTTATATGCGAAGAAAATTCTTTACTATCCGCTGAAAAACGAATCTTTTGCGATTCCAATAATAAATCATCTAAATCGTTTTTCAACGTTGAAAATTCTTTTGACTTTTTTCCCGTCGCCCAAACCATTCTCGGCGGTTTGTTCTCCGAAAAAGAACAATCATCTGACCTGTCATCCAAGGCTTTAACAAAGGAAGGTGAGGACTTTAGAAAATTCTGCCGAGCTTCATTTTCGTTTATATATGCAGGCTTGTTTTTCGGCCCATAGCAAATTTTATTTATATTTACTGAAAACGGATTATGTTTCTCGGCAACTTTCTTCGCTATCTCGCACGCCTCAACAAGTTCCTCGTCGCTGGCATAGCCGATAAACGCCAAAGTAATATGGAGATTCTCCGGATTAGTCCATCTTGCTGGCAATCCCGGCCATTTTTCTTTATATCCTGCCAATTTATTCCTTATTTTCTCCGGCAAATTCACTGCGATAAAAATTCTATGTTTTTGCATATTCTATCAATATAACGGAAACGCTTCCCGTTATATTGTTTCTATTTATACCCATATCAACACAAATTTTATTAAGTGTAAATTGATAGCAGCCGGGCATACTAAACAAAATGGAACAAGATTTTAAGATATTAATTAGTTATTTTGACCTAATTATATCTTATCCTTGTTCCATTTTGATTAAAATACCCAATAATAAAACCAAACTCTGCGAGAAATTATCTCGCGGTGTTTTTTTTGATTAGTCCCCTATTTTTGTGATTTGAACTTCGGTGAAAAATTGGCGATGGCCTTTTTTTGTTCGCCGCCTTGTTTTTGCTTTGTATCTAAAAATTATTTCCTTGTCCCCTTTCTCCTGCTTTAAAATCTTGCCGAAAACTCGGGCCCCTTTTATAAAAGGATTTCCGATTTCCAATTTTCCGCTTTTTTCAAACAGCAAAACTTCTCCAAAGATTATTTCTTCGCCTTCATCTTTTCCAATTTTCTCTATTTCTATTTTATCCCCGGGTTTGACAAGATACTGCTTGCCCCCTGTTTTTATCACTGCCAACATAATATTTGAATATAAATAGCTACCCTCTCTTCAATCATCCCCTTCTGCGGATGGGAGGAAAGGTGGAGGAGAAATTCGTAATTCGTAATTCATAATTCTTAATTTGATTCGGTTGCTGGCGGTTCAATTCCTTTTATATTTATTTTTGAATCCCCGCCTGAAATTTTAACCACATCTTTATCAATTTTAATAAATTCTTTGCTCGCTTTATTGTAGCTTCCGACTGTCTCGCCCAGATGGCTTCCAAGCCGTTTCATATATTCGCTGCAAACAACCATATGCTTGCCGAGCCGTTCAACTTGTCTTATTATTTCCTTCGCCTGTTCGGAAATCTTCTGGTTTCTCAGTCCCTGTAAGACAGTTTGTAAATAGGCCAAGAAAGAAGTCGGCGAAACAACAACGACTTTTTTCTTGCCCGCGTAATAAATTAAATTATCCGTTTCTCCTGTTATGGCCCCAACTTTAT
The DNA here is from genome assembly GCA_001821475.1 of Candidatus Nealsonbacteria bacterium RIFCSPLOWO2_01_FULL_38_120. Lineage (GTDB taxonomy): Bacteria > Patescibacteriota > Minisyncoccia > Minisyncoccales > GWA2-38-27 > GWA2-38-27. The sequence continues at coordinate 2,366 of MHMF01000011.1, read as the reverse complement.
TGATAATCAAATCGTAATAAACAGCTTCTGACGGTATAAACATAAAAGCGAAATCCATTGTATTCTCTTCAGGCCTTACATATTTAGCCGTTTCTTCAATGCGGATTTTCAAATCAGCCACAAAAGCTAATTCGTATCTCTTCTTTTCAACCGAATTATGTTCTTCTACCATCCTGTTATAATTTTCCAAACTGAATTTTGAATCAATGGGAATAACTCTTTTTTCAATAAAAACCGCGGCGTCAACTATATTCCCATCCTTAAAAGGATATTGCATCTGATAAGAACCGGGCGGCAAAACATTTTTAAGCACTGTCTCAAGATAATATTCGCCCAGAACTCCTCTTTGTTTCGGATTTTTAAGAATATCTTGCAAACTGCGGAGCTGATCTGCAAATCCCACCACTTGTTTATTCGTCTCGTCAAGCCGCGCCACTCTTTCGGTGACATCCCGGACTATTTTCGCTGTCTGTCCAAATTGCGCCTGAATAGCTTTTGTTGAGTCTGAGAGTTTACTGTCTAAAACATTGTTTATGGTATTCAACTGCTGTTGAAGCATCAAAAATGACTCCCCTTTGTTATCAGATTTTTTAGCCAGCAATAAAAAAAACAATCCCCCGATTCCTATCGCCACCAAAGCTAAAAGAAAAATTATTAATATCTCCATTTGAATATTATTTATCCTATATTAAAACCCATAAAAAATCAATGGCAATTTCCCGTGAACAATTTCCAATAATGACGGGAGATGCTCCCGTCATTATTCCTCTATCTGAAAAAAATTTCAGCGAACAGAAATAAAATATAAATAAAAATCAAAAACAGGGCTTCTTTTATGGTAATTTTCTTTTCTGTTCTTGTAAAAAGTAAAAATAAAACAGCTGAAATCATCAAGAAAATTCTGGCTATAAAAAAAGAATTTTGATTTGACGATACAATGGGATGGATTAGGGCTACTATCCCGAGAACGAATGTTGAAGTGTAAATCACAGATCCAATTAAATCACCCAGGACGAGCCAGTTTTGTTTTCTTTTGGCAGAAACAATGCTGAAATACATTTCCGGAACTGTGTCGCCCAGCCCGATAACAAGAATTCCGATAAGCGCCAACGGCGCATTAAAAAAAACAGAAAACATTATCGCGCTCTTAACAATTCCGACTGAAGCAGCTAAAAGCAAGAGCAGAGCAAAAATTATTTTTCCAAAATTTTTCAAAAAACCAAAAAAACCCTCTTTAAACTCGCGGGTTTCGTAAATTTTATTGCCGTAAACTTTTTTAAATCTTTCCTCTTTTGAAAAAAGCCAAAAAACATAAAGAAAAAAAGGAAGGATTAAAATTAAGCCATCAGCCCGGCCCAATACCCCGTCTGCCATTAAGAGCAAAGGCAAAATAGCAATAATAGCGACGAAAATAACGCTGCTTTGAACCATCTTGCTCCCGGCTGACATATTTGCTCCGCTGGCTAAAACCGCCAGACCGACAACTAATGTAAGGTTAACAACATTCCCTCCGACAATATCGCCAAAAGATAGCTGGGGAATACCGTTCAAGGCAGAATTTATGCCGACAAAAAGATTAGGAATAGAACAAGTGGCGGCCATAATAAAAAACGCCACCACAAATTCCCGCCAATGCAGATATTCAGCCATACGCGTCAAATAACCAACCAGCTTTGCCCCTGACCAAAATAATACCAGGCAGGAAAATATAAAAAGCAAAATATATAAAAAAATCATATAGCTTAATTAAAATAATTATTCAAAATCTTTTTAACGCTTCTCCATCCCCAACCGTTTTTTAAATATTCTTCCCTATTTTTCGCGTCAATTCTGTTTATAAATGCTTCGTAAAAAATAAGTTTGTATGGCATGAATGATTTTGTCGCTAAACTTTTTCCGGAATTATGTTCGTCAAACCTCTTTTTTAAATTAGAAGTATGCCCGACATATAAACTGTTATCTTTCAAACCCTGTAGAATATAGACATAATACATATTTATGGCGGGGCGGAACGTAATAAATTTTGCCGCGGCAAAATTTAAACGTTCCAGCAGCGTTTAAATTTTTCCAAAGGAAAAATTTATTACGCTGCGCCCTTTGTTTGAAAATGCGCGAACCTTCTTTGAACGAAACTGACGCTCCGCCTGCTGGCGGACTTCGGCTCGGGCGAAGCGGAATTCCCCCCCCACACCCCCCTTCCGCCGCGCCCTCGCTTTGGACGCCGACGGAATTTGTGCCGGCGTTAGCTGGCGCGCCGCTCAAAATTTTTCAAATAATCCTTTATTCTTTCGCGGTCTTCGTTTTCTTTTTCGCCCTTAAAATATATCTCGATAAAATCAATTTTACAACTTTGGCAATGAAAAGCG
>MHMF01000010.1 GCA_001821475.1 Candidatus Nealsonbacteria bacterium RIFCSPLOWO2_01_FULL_38_120 | reverse complement strand
TCCTCACTTTTATGCTAAAAGAGTTTATTAAAATTGCCATAAGGAATTTAAGAACCAGACCTATCCGGAGCTGGCTTACTATGATTGGCGTTGTAACCGGCGTTTTTCTGATTGTTTCTTTGCTTTCTTTGAGCGAGGGCATAAAAGAAGCGATTTTACAGCAGATGAGAATGATGGGAAAGGATTTGATAATAGTAATACCGGGAGATATATCTGATTTTGCGACAGTTTTTGCCGGCGGAATGGATTTAACCGATGATGACATAAAAGCGATAAAAAAATCAGATGGCGTGGAGTCGGTCGTGCCGTTTGATTACAAGGCGGAAATAGCGAGATATGAAGGTAAGAAAAAAACTATTTTATTAAACGGCATTCCGTGGAGCGGAGGCAGGAGCATGCTTGAAAAAGATATGGGCTGGGCGTTGAAAGAAGGCCGCTGGCCTGTTCCGGGCAAAAAAGAAATAATTGCGGGGAGCATGGCGCCGGAAGATATTTTTCCAGGATTGAAGTCGGGAGAAAAAGTGGTTATCAACGGAATTAAATTTGAAGTTGTCGGGATTTTGAGATCATTAGGGAGTAAGCAGGACGACACTAATTTTAATGTTGATTTAGAAATTTTCCGCGATATTACAGGCCAAAGGAAGGGCGCGAAAATGGTTCTTGTCAAATCATCTGCCGACTATTCCGTAGACCAAGCGGCGAAAAATATAAAAGACAATTTAGAAAAAAGCAGAAAAAGAATTCAGGGGGAGGACTCTCAGTCGTTTTCCGTATTGACAAGTGAGAAGGTTGTAGGGATAGTGGGTAATATTATGGGGCTGGTCCAGGCCGCGGTTGTCGGATTCGCCTCCATAGCAATAGTTGTGGGCGGAATCGGAATTATGAATACAATGTACACTTCAGTCCACGAAAGGATAAAAGAAATCGGAATTATGAAAGCGGTCGGGGCTAAAAATAAAATGATTACGAATATCTTTTTAGTTGAATCGGGATTTTTCGGGCTGTTTGGGGGAGCGGGCGGGGTTTTGTTCGGTTTGGCATTGGCTAAAGTTATTGAAATTTATTTTCAAATTCATCCTTTTCTTTATCTGAGGGCGGCCGTGACCCCTCAGCTTATTTTGTTTTGTTTGTTGTTCTCGTTCTTAGTAGGTTGCGTTTCCGGTTATCTGCCCGCCCGTTCAGCCGCAAAATTGAAGCCTGTTGACGCTTTGCGTTATGAGTAATAATATAAAATCAAAAACTAAATCTTAAAAATTAAGGTAAACGAGTTATATTATGAGATTGGCTCATGATATCAAAATTAAGGTAGGCGAGTTATATCATGAGATTAGCTCGTGATGTCCTCGTGATATCTCATGACATAACTCGTATAATATAATTGTCGCGAAGCGACACAATAATTTTGAGATTTGAGATTTGAATTTTAAGATTTTAATTTGTCATTTTATATTTTGATTTATTTACTTTGAATTGCAAAATGCCAAATAAAAAAAAGAATTTCCTGGTCTTTTTTCCAAATTTCAGCTGCAAATTTGAAAAAAGGACCAAGAAAGCATTTCGCAATTCAAAGTATTTATAGAAATTAAAAATTATGCCTAAGATTTATTTTGATTATGCCGCCACTACTCCGATTGACCCGAGGGTGGCGAAGGAGATGGCGTCTTATGTAAAGGGGAAATTTGGCAATACGATGTCTCTGCATAGCTTTGGACAAGAGGCGAAGTTTGTTTTGGAAAAAAGCAGGGAAAAAGTTGCGGCCGTAATCAAAGCGAAGCCGAACGAAATAATTTTTACCGGTTCCGCCACGGAAAGCAATAATTTAGCGTTAAAAGGAATTGCATTTGCCGCATTCTCCAACGCAATGGTCGGTCAAGAAAATCAGCGATCGCGGGAATTTCCAACCGACCACCTTGGTAAAAAGAAACACATAATAATTTCTCAGATTGAGCATCCTTGCGTGGCGGAAAGCGTCGACTGGCTGGAAAAGCAGGGGTTTGAGATAACCCGTCTGCCGGTTGATAAATATGGATTAGTCAATTATTTAGATATTGAAAAGGCGATAAAACAAGAAACAATTTTGGTTTCCACAATACATGGATCAAACGAAATTGGCACAATTCAGCCCATTGAGGAAATCGGAAAAATATGCCGGGAAAAAAATGTTTATTTCCACACCGACGCCAGCCAGTGTCTCGGGAAAATACCGATTGATGTCAATAAAATGAATATTGATTTATTAACAGCCAGTTCTCATAAAATTTACGGACCCAAAGGAGCGGCTTTGCTTTTTATCAGGAATGGCGTTAAAATTGAGCCGATTCTGCACGGAGGCGGACAGGAGCGGGGATTAAGGTCTTCAACCATAAACTTGGCGGCGATAGTCGGATTTGCCAAAGCGTGCGAAATCTGCGATAAAGAAATGAAAAAAGAAGCCGAACGGCTGGAAAAATTAAGAAATATTTTAATAAAAGAGGTCATAACGATAAAAGAGTCCTATTTGAACGGCCATCCTGAAAAACGGCTCCCCAATATTATTAATTTCAGGTTTTCTTTTATTGAAGGAGAGTCATTGGCAATACAGCTTGATCTAAAGGGCGTTGCGGTTTCCACCGGATCCGCTTGTTCTTCAATAAAATTAGAGCCTAGCCCTATTTTATTGGCAATCGGCTTAAGTCCTCAGGAGGCGCATGGTTCTTTAAGAATTTCTTTAGGCAGATGGACAACTAAAAAAGAAATTGATTATTTATTGGAAGTTTTGCCGGGCATAGTAGAAAATTTAAGAAAAATTTCGCCATTCAAAGGTTAAAAAATATTATTGCATTGCCGTTGTGTCTCCACCTTGTGTTTTTACTTTGTGTCCCTTTTGTGTCCCTACCAGATAGGCACACAACTATGTGCCTATCTGGTAGGGACACAAAAGGGGCACAAAGCGAGGGAACAATCTCAATCGGGATTAAATTTTAAATAAATTTCAATTATGGAAAATAATCTTTATTCAAAAAAAGTAATGGAGCATTTTAAGAAACCGCATAATTACGGCCGTATTGAAAATGCCGATGGCATTGGGGAAATCGGCAATGTTGTTTGCGGAGATTTAATGAAGTTATATATTAAGATTGGAAAAAATAAAAAAGGGGAGGAGATAGTTGGGGACATTAAATTTGAGACATTCGGATGCGTTGCGGCTATCAGCTCGAGTAGCGCGGTTACTGATTTAGTAAAAGGGAAAACCATAAAAGAGGCGTTGGAAATCAATAGTCGGAAAATAGCCGAAACATTGGGCGGCCTGCCGCCGATAAAATATCATTGTTCTGTATTGGGAGCGGACGCTTTTTTGGAAGCGATTTACGACTATTTTTCTAAAAATAAAAGACCGATTCCAAAAAAAATCCAAAAAAATCATCTGCGCTTGAAAAAGGAAAAAAAAGAATTGGAAGAGAGATACAAGCAGTGGAGATAGCGTTCGGGGATGTAGTTTTGGACGGTACGTTCGCTCGGCCAACGTTCTCGGCTCACACGGCTTACTCTCTTTTGTCATGAGCTTATCTCATAACAAAAAAGCTCATAATAAAAGAATTTCCCCTTCCTCAATCCTCCCCTTCGATGGTCATCGAAGGGGAGGATGGGTGAGGGAGTTCGCGCGGTATTTTAATATTTTCAATTGTCATTTTGATTTTTGATTTTTGATATTTACATTTTGAATTGCGCGTATGTTCGCGTCCGCATTTTGGAATAATGAACTTGCAGGGATATGTTCTCTGTTTTTTTGTTTTATGTTTTAGATACAGACATTTTGCACTCAGAATAATCTAAGAGCTTGGTTAGGAGTTAGTCCATTAAGTCCGCAATGTTTAGTGTCGTTGTAATACATATTCCATAATCTTAACTTATATTTTAATTCTTCAAATGATTTAAAGATTAACTGGTCGTAGAATTTCTGCTGGTCTGTTCTGTGAGATCGTTCCACAAAGCTGTTCTGCTGAGGTTTGCCTGGATCAATTAAATAGTGAGGCGCGTCTAATTCCTGGCACAGTATATCAAAAGGATGCAGTCTCGGATTTAAAGGATCGGAACTCTTGGAGTATCCCGTATATCTGTTAGTGAAACAAGATCCATTATCTGTTTTAATTGCTTTAATTTCAAAATCAGCAATAGCAATCAGTTCTTTCAAAAACCTTATCGCGCTTAAATTAGAAGCGTCATTATACGCTTGTAAATATCTCCATCTTGAACCGCAATCTATGGCGGTAAATTGATAGCACCTCTGTCCTTTTATTCTATCCGGAACCCATTTAACGTCAATCTCTATCAGTTCGCCCCTCTTTAAAGGTATTCTAACATAATTGTATTTAATTTTCCTTGTCCTGTATTTTCTAGTTAATCCTTCTCTTCTAATTATCTTTTGAATTGTCTGAAAATGTATGCCTATTCCTTTGTCCTCTAAATCCCATTGTATTTTTAGGGCGCATTCGTTCTTTTCCTTCCTTAGCTCGACAATGCGTTCTTTAATTCTGATTGGCGTTTCCCGTGGATTGGTTTTCGGCCTTCTTGATTTATTCTCCAATCCTTCAATGCCGTATTCTTTAAAAGCAGCCAACCAATACTTTAATGATCTTTCCGAGAAAGGGCAGACCTTAGCCATATCCTTAATTGATATTTCTTTATCCAGAATGGGTTTTATCCATCTGAACTTTTCTTCTTTTGTTGATTTGGGCATAATTTTCATATGCCCTTAGACTATCAGAAAAGCGCAATATGTGTGTATACATTACCACCAGCTATTGACAAACTTTCTGAAAAGAGCTATAAATAAGGCGTAGTCGTAATTAAACATTAAGCCCCTTTTGGAGGGGTTTTTAATTACAATCTATGTTTTTGGAGGATATCAAGAAATATATGAATAATATCTTAAAACCCGCCAAAATAATTAAAAATAACGCGCTTATTACTTCCCTGATTTCAGCCCCTTTGATATGGGCATTTATTGCTTTTTTCTGGCTTGGAATAAAAATAGCTGAAGCCGATTCTTTTCCTGTCGCGATTTCCGTTAATTTAGCAGGGAAGGCAATGGCAATAACTCAGGAGAACAGCTTGCTGGCGGTCTCGGCTCCGTTTATGAACCCGAAATCAACATCCACAATGAAAGTTATAATCACGGCTTATTCCAGTACCGCAGAACAAACAGACGATAGCCCATTCATCACCGCATCTGGCAAAACCGTTGAAGACGGCATTGTCGCCAATAACCTTTTACCCTTTGGTTCAAAGATAAAAATACCCAAGGTCTTCGGAGACAAAATTTTTACCGTTGAAGACAGAATGAACAAAAGAAAGGGATATTATCATGTAGATATCTGGTTCCCCGCATACGAACTAGCAAAAGAATTTGGAGCTAAAATTAGCTATATTGAAATCCTGGAAAATTAAAATAAAATAATCAAAAAATCATCGTAGTAAAAAATCGACGATCGTCGATTTTTTACTACGATGATTTTTTATTTTCTTCCGCAAAAACTATCCGAAAACTATCAAAAAATTATCCAAAAATTACTTAATTGTCCAGCCGCCGTCAACCACTAAAACCTCGCCAGCGACAAAATCCGATTCTCCGGAGGCCAAATAAACCGTAGCCATAGCAATATCCTCCGACTCCCCTAATCGCGGATAAGGAGTAGAGCTTTCAAAAAATTGCCTTTGAGCCGGGTCGGCTATCATATCTTTTGTCATAGCGGTTTTGATAACACCTGGAGCAATGCAATTAATATTTATTTTCCGCGGAGCGTATTCTAAAGCCATTTCCCGAGTCAAAGCGATTATCCCGCCTTTTGAAGCGCAATAAGAGCCGATTTGATCAAAACCAACTAAACCGGCGATTGAGCTTACATTCACAATTTTGCCCCCGCCCTGTTTTAACATCCCAGGAATTACTTTTTTGGAGCATAAAAAAACACTCTTAAGATTAACATTCAAAACAGTGTCCCAATCGCTCTCCGATGTTTCGTGGAGCGGTCCAAATTTAACAATGCCAGCGTTATTAACCAATATATCAATCCGACCGAATTCCGCCAAACAGATGTCTGCCATTTTATTAACATTTTCGGCATTACTTACATCGGTTTTAACAAAAATAGCCTCGCCTTTTTCTTTTTTTATTTGTTCAACCGTTTCTTTACCGCCTGTATCTGACCAATCGGCAACCAATATCTTGGCGCCTTCTCTGGAGAAAATCAAAGCAGTTGCCCTGCCAATGCCCGACCCGGCGCCGGTAATTATCGCCACTTTATTTTCCAGACGCAATTTTTTTGCCATAGTTTTTTCCCCACCTCACAATCCTCCCCTCCGATGACCATCGGAAAGGAGGATTGAAGTGGAGGATGTATTTACTAATTTTTTATTTTTCGACTTTCGCAGATAAATGTGTCTCTATTATACCAAGCTAGCACCAATTTTCAAGACAAATGATGTGGAACGCTCCGCGTGCGTGGTGAAGCGAAACTAAAGCGTACGCTCGGAGAAAGCCCCACGCACTGGCGAGTATGCCAGCAACCCCGAAAAAAAACACTCCTTGCATTTCTGATTTGGCGGGGATAAAATTTCTTTTGAAAAAGGAAAGGATGTTTTTCTTTCGGGGTTCTGCCCTCCAAGTATTCGGGCAATGTGGCGGGGCGAAATGCGGACTCGGTTTTGCCAAAACTATTTTCTGGGGGAAATGATTTGGCAAAACCTCGGCTGGATTTCCCGCACGCGGGGGGGGGAATTCCGCCTCGTCCGATCCGAAGTCCGCCAGCAGGCGGATAAACTCCGCTCCCGCCGCCTGCTCGTTCAGAGCAGAACACCACACAAAAATTTTCTTTTCACTTTACCTGCCCGCCGAAGCCTCGGCGCAGGTGGAAAAGAAAAAATCGGGAGCGCGCAAATTAAAAAATGCAAAGAAAACTTTTTTGCGGGGTGGCGAGCGTTATCGAGCGGCGATGGAGCGGCGCATTTCAAGGCAGAACGTGCAAAATAAAATTTGACACGATAACAATAATCTGATATCATATAATCAGCACAAATAAAACAAAAATGTTGTCTGCAACGCTATTGAGCCGAGTGGGCTTAATGAGATACAAGACAACTCAACACAAAAAAGGAGAAAAATGCAGACTAATGGCCTGACACAGACTGAATCGAAGGGACAAATACCGACCGACTTAAGGCGAGCATGGGATGGAAAGGAAAGAATATCAACCCTGCTAACGCAAACCCAGAAGGAGAACGAAAGGCTCCGAACGGAAAATATGGAGCTCAAGGAACGGCTAGAAGCGATGACCAATAACTTCCGCGTGAGAACGGTCAGACTTCGCAAAATCTTAAAAACGGACGCGAAACGAAGCCAAGAAACATAACCCCCTAGTTGGTATCCTTCTCTTGACAAAACAAAAGGGCGCGAATAAACATCGCGCCCTCTTCTTTTTATTTTTATTTTCCCTCCCCCTCCTCAATATTCCCTCCCGATGACCATCAGAGGGGAGGATTGAGGCGGAGGTTAAATTTTCAAATCTTTTTATCGCATTTGGCGCATTTTCTGGCTTCGGGATAAATCATCAAACGGTCTTCTGGAATATCTTTTCCGCATTTTTCGCACTGCCCGTAATTTCCTTTTTCTCCATTTTTTATTTTTTCCAAAGCCAAATCAATATCGTGCAACCGCAGTTCCATATTATGCTCAATCGGAAGCAAATTTACATATTCCTCAACTTGGTCAGCCGCGTCTTCTAATGATTGACTACTGTCCGCTTTTCCTGTTTTTGGATATTTAGTGTCCCAATCGCCCTTAAGCCGTTCGTCTTTTTTAGCGAATTTCCCAAGCTCTACTTCTATTGCTATTTTCTGGTTTTCTAATTTATTTTTAATTTCCCGAAGATCTTTTTTGTTCATAATAATATCTGTTAAATCATTTATTTCTATTATATCCCAAAGACCCTTTTAAGAGTATTTTCCATACTCTCCCAAGAACTTGTAAAGATAAAATAATCAGATGAAATAAAATAACATATCCCCATATCTTGGGCTGACAAGGTTTGATATCTGAAATTCAACCCGCCATATCCGACTGCCTGATCAGCGTCTCTAAAATAAGAGGCAACTGCAGGACCTTCATATCCTATCAAGGAAAAAAAATTACGAAAATCATTTAATAAATTCGGCTCAAGCCCAGCCATTAATCCAGTAAAACCATTGCTGTTTTTCATCTTATTGATAAAACCTATTCGCTTTCCTTGATTTTGGGAATAGATAAACAGGGTAAAATCATCATCCAATTGCTGATAGAATTCTTCCGACGCGACAACGCCCAACGCTCCAAAAAATTCTCTTATACTAAAGACATTATTTTCGTTTTTATTTATTAGAATCAATCTCCTGAACTGGCCTTCTGTTTGGGGTTCGGCGATAGCTTCAGATATTAATCCCCGCATTCCTGTTGCGTCTGTTCTCAACATTCTTTCGTTTTCAGTTATAATCAAAGAATTTGGCGCGGAAATTTCCGGACTTATAGGAGTAATCGGCGCTTCCGGCGCAAGAGCCGGAACCGCGTTAGGCTCTCCAATTGGCGTTTGATTTCTTATCTTAAAATACCAATACCAAAAAGTAAGATTGGCAAACAATAAAGTAATGACAAAAATAACCACAAACAATCTTACCCAAAGCTTCTCCCCCTTTGATGGTTTTTTGGCAAGCGGTACTACAACTCCGTCTTGTCTTGTTTGGATACTTTCATTTTTCATGATTCTGTTTTCAACCTCCTTTTTTTCTTTTTGAGCAATTCCTTCAAAATTTTTATAAAATTCAGCTCCTGCGCCAAATTCTTTCCTATCCAAAGGAGACCTTATCCGACTTAATAATTCTTCCCTCCCCTTATCTCCGTTCAAAATATCTTTGTTTTCTAACCCCATTGATTCTTCTATCTCTTCCTTGGTCGGCGCTTCCTCAATTGCCTTTTTCCCTTCAATTGGCATCGCTATTTCCGAAACTTTTGGTTTCTGCCGAGCGCGCGCTTCTGCCGCCTCTCTTTTAAGCGCCTCTATCCTTTTCCTGGCATTTTCTATCTCCAACATCGCTTGTTCTTGCCTTTCCTTGCTTACCCCTTCCGCGGCCAGCTGACCATTAATAGCCGCAAGATTTTGCCCGATATTTTTTTTAATTTCAGACTGATTTGCAAGTTCTTTTTTCAACGACGCCGTCTCTTCTCTCGGTAAATTTTTTGGCGCTTCTTTTAACGCTTCTTTCGGCTCTTCTTCCGGTGATTGCTGAACCAATTTTGCCTCCGGCTGTTTCAGCCCCAATTTAATATTAATCTCATCCGCCCTACTCCTCAGGCTTTCCATCCTACTATCAATAAGCCCCAATCTCTCTTCCGCGCTTTTTAACTGCGCTTGAGCGCTTTGTTTTATTTCATCAACCACCCATCTTTTCTTTTCAATATCGCGCCTTTTTTCTTCTATTTGCCATCTTTGCTTTTCCAACTCCCGCCTTTCTTCAATTGCCCGAATAGACCTTTCCTGTTCGTCAACATTTCTTTTTTCATCTTCTACGATTTTTTCTTGCGTCATTATATCGCCCAAATCAATCTCAATTTTTTTTAAAGATTCAAAAACTTCTGCTTTTTTCGCTTCTGCGGCATTTTTCAGCTCGCCCATTTTTTTTAACTCTTCATCTATGTTGATTTTTTCAAGTTCCAACCGAATTTTTTCTTCTTTAAGTAGCAACTCATTCTGTTTTTTGTTGACATTTTCTTTTTCAAAATTAGCGTCTCTGATTTCAACATCAATCTTCTCCAATTTATCCTCTAAATTCCTTAATTTATCGTCCCAAGGCCATCTTTTTTGTTCAAATTCCCTTCTTCTTTTTTCCATTTTCCACCTTTTTTCCTCTATCTGTTTTTTTGTATTAGGGTTAATGGCTTGCGCTTCTTTCGTCTCAATTAAACGCGCTTCTTCTTCAATTTTTCGCTCGCCGTCAACTATTTCTTTAAAGCTTGATTTTAATCTTTTTGTCGCGTTTAAAATTTCCGTTTTCGCAAAATTCAAATTTTTTACCCGAGTTGAACTCCTCTGAACTTCGCTTTGCAGGGCCGTTCGCTCTGCTTTTGCTTCTTCTTGTTTCCGACCAAGAACAATTTTCCTGCCATCGTAAGAATTTTCAAATTCAGCCCTTGCCTTTTCAGCCAAAATTTGCGCTTTCTTTTTTTCTTCTTCGGCTAAAATCAACGCTTTTCTTTTTTCCGCTTCGGCTAAAATTAATTTTTTCCTTTCTTCTTCCTCTCTTTTCGTTCTCTCTTTTCTCTCTTGCTCCTCTCGCGCTTTTCTTTCCAGCGCCCTTTGTTCCTGCTCTATTCTTTCCTGCTCTCTTTTTCTCGCTTCAACCGCTTCTGCCGCTATTCTTATCTGCGTTTCCCGTTTTTTTTCTTCCTCTTTCTGCGCCTTTCTAAAATTTTCCGCAGTGATATTAAGCCCTACCGGCTCTTTCGCTTTTATTTCTGTTAACAATGGCTCTTTTTGGACAGCGGCTTCTTCCACTAAAGGCGACGGCGGTCTGGCCTCGACTGATTTCACCGAGGTCTGGCCTCGGCTGATCTGTCCAAAAACTGGTTTGGATTTTTCCGCAATAAAAAAACCAGCCTTCCCCCCTTGCGTTACCCCAAGATCTTTCTTCATCGTCCGTATAGACCCCGTGGGGATTATAATTTCTTCGGGCATAAGAAAAAAATGGATAAAAAATAATTATCTCCATTATAATTATTTTTATTATACCATTTTTAAAGAATTATTGGAAAGTGCCGCTTTTCTACTTTTGCACCAGAGCAAGATTAATCCTACCCAAGTCGTCAATTAAAATTACTTTAACAGTTACCATATCTCCGATATTCACAATATCTTCAACTCTGTCCACTCTTTTGTCGGATAATTTAGAAATATGAATTAATCCGTCCTGGCCCGGCAAAATTTCCACGAAAGCGCCGAAAGTCATAATCCTTTCCACCCTGCCCTCAAAAATCTCGCCAACTTTTACCTCCCTTGTAATATTTTTTATCCACTCTTCAGCGGCTTTCGCTGATTCCTCTTTGACGGCGGTGATGAATATTAAACCAGTATCGTCAATATCAATTGTCGCTCCAGTTTCGCTGATAATTTTATTTATTATTTTTCCGCCCGCGCCGATAACCTCTCTTATCTTTTCCGGATTTATCTGTATAGTAATAATCCGAGGCGCAAAAGGGGAAAGCTTTTTTCTTGGACCAGCTATAACTTCTTCGATCTTTTCCAAAATTTCCAGCCGCGCTTTATTGGCTCTCAAAAGCGCTTGTTCCATTATTTCCCTGCTTATGCCTTTTGTTTTGACATCCATCTGAATAGCTGTAATTCCTTTTTTTGTGCCGGCTACCTTGAAATCCATTTCTCCGTAGTGATCTTCAGGCCCCTGAATATCAGTAAGAATTTTGAATTCGCCTGTCTCTTTGTCATGCACTAATCCAATAGCAATGCCTGCTGCCGGAGCTCTCACAGGAACTCCAGCATCCATTAAAGCAAGAGAAGAACTTGAAACAGAAGCCATGGAAGTTGAACCGTTAGAAGAAAGTATTTCTGTCACAACTCTTATTGTGTATGGAAATTCATCAATGCTCGGGATCAAAGGCAAGATCGCTTTTTCAGCCAGCATGCCGTGCCCGATTTCCCGTCTGCCAGGCCCACGCATAGGGCCTGTTTCGCCCGAACAATAAGGCGGGAAATTATAATGATGCATATATCTTTTCTTCCCGCAAATTTCCATTCCTTCCAAAATCTGCTGGTCGCCAGGCGCGCCCAAAGTTAAAATAGAAAGCGCTTTTGTTTGGCCCCGCATAAACAAGCCAGAGCCGTGGGTCCTCGGTAGAATCGCTACTTGGCAGCCAATTTCCCTTACCTCGTCTAATTTTCTCAAATCGGGCCGTCTGTCATTTTTTAATATATTTCCTTTTATAACCCTGTCAATTTCTTTTTCAAAATAATCGCGGACATATTTTTTCTTTCCCCCGTTAGGATACTTTTCTTCAATAAATGAAATCAAGTCGTTTTCCAAATTAAATACATCATCTTCCCGTTTGCTTTTATCTTTCTGGTAAAGAACTTTCTCTAACTTTTCTCCCAAAAAATTCTGAATTTCTTTTTCAAAGTCGCTGTCTTTTTCCAGCGCTTTAATTACTGATTTTTTCTTGCCTATTTTTTTTATTATCTCCTCCTGGAACAAAACAATGTCTTTCAGATATTTCTCCGCGAAATCAAACGCTTCCAAAACCGCGCTATCTTCCGCCTCTTCCGAGCCGCCCTCTATCATATTAACCAGCAATTTTCCCTTTTCAATAACTCCGGCAAATAATATATCCAAATCGCACCGCTCCCTTTCTCCGTAGTTCGGATTTAAGATAAATTTACCTTCTTTCCTGCCCACTCTTACCGCCGCCACAGGCCCGCCCCATGGGATATTAGAAACAGCCAAAGCAAGCGAGGCGGATATAAGCCCTATTGTGTCAGGGTCGTTTTCAGCATCCCATGAGAGCACAGTCGCCACAACTTGGACATCATTTTTTAGACACTCTGGAAAAAGAGGCCTTATCGCCCTGTCAATAAGACGACTGTTGCAAATCGCTTCATCAGACGGCCTGCTTTCCCGTTTTATATAGCGCGGTCCTTTTATTTTTCCAGCAGCGTAGTATTTTTCCTGATACTCAACTGTTAAAGGAAAAAAATCCAAATCCTCGCGGGTCTCCTTGCTCATTACACAAGCTGCAAGAACTAATGTGTCTCCCAACTGAACTATCGCGCTTCCGCTCGCCTGCTCCGCTAAATCATTTATCTCCGCCATCAAAATTTTCTCGCCCAATTTTAATTCAAATTTCATATATTTTTTTCAATTTGCTTTATTTGTGTGCCTACCAGGTAGGCACACAACTTTCTATTATTTTTTCAAAAGATATTTTGCCGGCTCTGATTCTAAGTCAATATATTCGTCAGCGATTTCCCCTAAATGAGCAGAGGCGGACCGTCCGAAAGCGATAACCTCAACCCTTTTTCCTTGATTTTTCAGATACTCAACCAAAGATATAAAATCTCCGTCGCCTGAAACCAGCACTAAAACATCAACGCTCGGAGCCATTCTTATAGCGTCTATGACGATGCCAACATCCCAATCCGCTTTTTTCTGTCCTCCGTAAAATTCCTGCAAATCCCTTATCCTTGTCTCTATGCCTAATTTTGAAAGCGCTTCAAAAAAGGGCTTTTCCTCTCCGGTTTTCGTGCGTACCACATAAGCGAAAGCCCGGATAAGATTTCTCTGGCTTACCGCCAACTTCAAAATCTCTCTAAAATTAACGCGGGAATTGTAAAGATTGCGGGCAGAATAATACATATTCTGGACATCAATCAACACCCCGACTCTTTGACCAATATGTTTAATAACCATATTGCGAAATTATCGTTTAAGCCCCGCGCTTTTTATCGCTTCCTCGTATCTTGCCGGATCTTCGCTCTGGAGATATTTCAGCAACTTCCTTCTTTTGGAAACCATTTTCAACAGACCTCTTTTTGAAAGGAAGTCCTTCGGGTGCTTTTTCAAATGCAAAAGCAGTTTTGTTATTTCTTCCGAAAGCAAAGCGATTTGGACATCGGACGACCCGGTGTCTTTATTATGAACCTTGCTCTTCTCAATTATTTTTATTTTTTCCTCTTGATTCAGCATAAATTTTATAATTGAATTGATTTAATCATAATGATTTTAATTTACTCTAAAACATTCACAATGTCAATTTCTTGAATATTTTTTAATAAGATTGACATATTTACCAAAGTCGGAATAATTTTTTCTCAAATTTTTGATAAACAATTTTTTATCCAAAGATTCATAACCGTGGACTATTCTATTTCTTACCGCCACGACAGGAGCGATTTTAGCGGCAAAATCTTCTGGCAAAATATGATTTCCCGATAAAATATAGAAAGTATTCTGAAAATCTTCTGCCATTTCCAATCCCTGCTCCTTGATTACATGCTGATTTATGTCCAGCATTGCGTCAACAATTAACTGCAAAAGCCGTTCCGCAATATGCATTTTCCCAGAATCTTCCAAAATTTCTTCATCAGAAAACCTTAAAAAGTTTTTTGTTTCTATAATATAACTTTCTATATCTTTAATTTTTTTATTAACAAATAATTGTTCAAATGTCATATATTTTTAGTTATTTTCTAAATGACGACTCTAAAAGCGGTTTTGCTTCAATATATTTCTTAAAAGCGTATGCCCTATAAGTTGGAAAAATTAAATTATCTTCCTTAAATAATATCTGGCATTCGCGGAAAATAGCGCAAAGAAGAAGGGGCGGCGCTTTTCTCATATCAACCGTATCCACTCTGTCGTGTTGAAAAATATTCGTAAATTCATAATTCAGATAATTTTCTTGGTCAAAGGCAAGATTTTTTTTAGGCAGATAAGCAACATCAAAATCGCTTTCTTTGTGGATTCTGCCATTAGCGCGGGAACCAAAAAGCAAAATCAGTTTCAAATGATATTTTTCAGCTATTTTTCTAATCTTCTTTTTTTGTCTCACATTCATTTCCATATAATTTAATTATAGCTTATTGCGCTATATTTTTCAATTTTTCAAATCAAAAAAGGAGAAGCTTGTTGCCTCTCCCTTGTTTTAGCCGACGAGGGACGCTACGACTTATGCGATTCAATCGCGTAGGTGTAGGTATTAACCCTGATGACATCCTCCCCCTCATCAACGGAGAATATCGCCTTCCCGAAAAAGGAAATACCCTTCTCGCCCTTTTCTCCTTGCAGAATCTGCAACTCCGCGATAACGCAGAGGCGCAACGAGGAAACTCTG
>MHMF01000009.1:24035-40132 GCA_001821475.1 Candidatus Nealsonbacteria bacterium RIFCSPLOWO2_01_FULL_38_120 | reverse complement strand
ACTAATCCGGGCGGAGGGGCGGGAAGTTCTGTTTTGTCGCTATCCGATTCTGCGGCTACTCCGACTGCGATTGCCAATGTAAGCCATCTTTTTTCTTCCGGAGGCGAGGGCTACTGGATGGATTCTTCAGGTAACAATACCCTTCAGACCCCGCATGACTCGGTTACCGGCGAGTGGATATTTTCTTCAGAAAATTCCGTTACAGGAAAAAGATTGAGAGTTGAGATGGAACAGCTCTCCAAATTTATAGACGAGGCTTTTGGAATGGATTTTGTTAAGGAATATATGATTGTGGCAGATGGGAGCATTACCGCATTAGGCGCGAACAGCGCGACTGGCGATGCTACGATAGGGTCTGGCGCTGGCGGCGGAGTTCTTAGCTGGCTGGCACAGAAAGTGAAAGCCGTATTGGCCGAATTGGGCATGGTGCTGGAAGACGGAGTCGCGTCGCTGAAACAGGTTGTTGTTGATAGATTTAACGCCAAAACAGCGCGCATTGAAAAAATGGAAATGGTGGATTCCGCGACTGGCGAGATTTATTGCGCATGGATTAAGAACGGGGACTGGGTGAAAGCAAAAGGCGAGTGCGATAAAGTGAGTGAAAATTCTACGGGAACATCTCCCGCCAATGTGGCGGGAAATGTTCCCGTCATATCCGAGGAGAGAGTCAAGGGTTGTCTTGATTCGCAAGCGTTGAATTTTAATCCTGACGCCACGGAAGACAGCGGAGATTGTCTTTATCCGAATCAGGGGCCAGGGGAGAGCATAGAAGTGGAGCCGACAATTTCTGCGGGAACATCTCCCGCAGGCGTTGTAGGAAATGCTCCCGTAGAAATTTTTGAGCCGGCGGTGGAAATGACGCAGGTTGATTTGCCGAACGAGTCAATGCTGGAAACCACAAGCCCGACGGAGTAATTATGCATGTATATGTATGTGCCTATCTGGTAGGCACACAAGTATTATGAAAAGAGAATTTGTTGAGCGGGATTATGTTCATGTTTATAATCGGGGTAACCGAAAAATGGACATATTCTATAACGACAGCGACAAGTGGCGTTTCATGAAAATGATTCGTTATTTTAATAATGAGGAACCGTCGAAGAATATACTCCGCCAATTGTTTTTTTTGAATAGAGATGACGAATGCGATCATTTTGAATGGCCTAAAAATTGGGCGCCCCAAAAACCATTAGTGAAAATTTTAACTTATTGTTTGAAGACCAATCATTTCCATTTGCTCATGAGAGAAATTATAAAAGGAGGAATAACTAAATTTATGCATAAACTTGGAGAGGGCTACACTAATTATATTAATGCTAAATATGGCGAGTCGGGCAGGATATTCCAGGGCACCTACAAATCAAAAATAATAAAAGAGGCGAATGTCCTTCAGTATATTGATATTTATATCCAAGTGCTTAATGTTTTTGAGCTTTACCCGGGCGGCATAGAGGGCGCCTTAAAAGAATTTGATAAAGCGTTTGAATTTGCGATGGATTATCCTTTTTGCAGTTTAGGGGAAAGCTTTGGCAAAAGGAGAATGGAAATTATCGATAGAGAAATTTTTGGAGAAATGTTCACGAATTTAGAAGCATATAAAGAAGTGGCGCGCGATGCTCTGTTGGTGCGTAATATCCGCGAAATTATGGGCAAGCTGGTGATAGAATAAATAAATATATGCTTGTGTGCCTACCAGGTAGGGACACAATACCTACGCAATAGTTATCCACACTTTTGATTAAGTTTAGATAGTATATAATTAATTAAATAAACTATTAAAAATAATAAATTAACTAAAAAAATCACTTTGTTAAATACATTTTCGCGGTAATTCCGTTTTTAACGGAATTATTTAACAGGGTGAAAACATATGGTAAATACAAATGCGGAGACGATGAAAAAAAATTATAAAATGGCGGAGATCTGCGAAAAGATTTCCAAAATATCAATTTATATTTTGGTTTTCCTGTTGCCGATTTTTTTCCTGCCATGGACTTCAAATGTTTTGGATTTTAATAAGCAGGCGCTTTTGATGTTTTTGGTGTCGCTCACGATTCTAAGCCGGCTAATGAAAGCTCTTATCTCGGGAAAATTTGAAATAACTTTTTCATGGCTCTATATCCCGCTCGCTGTTTTCGTTGTTGTCTATTTTATTTCTTCTATTTTTTCCTGGTGGCCTTACGGAAGTTTTTGGGGCTGGCCGCAACCGACAGGAGAGAGTTTTATGACTTTATTCTATCTCGGATTATTTGCTGTTATGGCAGTAAATACGCTCGGTAAAAAGGAGATGCTGAATATCGCTATTTTAGCTTGCTTTTCCGGCTTATTGGCGATGTTAATCGGGATTTTGCAGGTATTCGGAAAATTTATATTGCCATTTAATTTTAGTCAGGATGCGGGTTTTAACACAGTGGGCACAATGAACGGACTAGCGATATTTAGCGCAGGGATTATTCCTTTGATTATAGCTTTTATCGCTTCAGGCGTTAAAAAATATTTCAAGATTTTTTTCGCGGTATGCCTGGCAATGGCTTTAGCTTTGTTAGTTTTGGTGAATTTTCCGACTGCTTGGATTTTGACGATGTTAGGTTCAACCTTGGCGATTACTTTCGGATGCCAAAAGAGAGAATCGTTTGAAGGCCGGTGGATTATTCTGCCGATGTTTATTCTTGCTTTGGCAAGCATGTTTTTCTTTTTTAAGTTCAGTTTGCCCGGGTTTCCATCAACTCCGATTGAGCTGTCTATTAGCCAGAGAGTGGGTTTTGATATAGCAAAGGAAGCGCTGAAAAGCAATTTGGCGATAATCGGATCAGGACCAGGAACTTTCGCGTATGATTTTTCAAAATTTAAGAGCCCTGATTTCAACCAGACCCAGTTTTGGAATATAAGATTCGGGGAGGGGAGTTCAAAGATTCTAACTTTGATTCCGACAACAGGAATTTTAGGGGCGCTTTCTTTTCTGGGCTTGATGGGGGCGGGTGTGTATTATGGAGTTGTGGCCCTTCTGAAAAAGAAGAAAAATGGGGAATTAGGAAGTATGAATCATGAATTAGAAAGCGACGACGCAACGACTGAGGCGGTTGGTCCAGCGACCGCAGCAGTAGCCGCGTCAGCGGTTGCGACAACAGGTTCTGGCAGAAAATCATCAAAGAAAACTATTGTCCAGAAATTGGAAGGGACCACGATTTTTACGAATTTGGGAGTAGGCGTTTTTGCGGGATTTATTGTGCTTTGCGTTGCTTATTTTTTAGGCAATTCAAACCTTTCTTTGGATTTTCTTTGGTTTTTGTTTGTTGCTATCTTAGCGGGCTTGTATTCTCCTTTTAAGAAAACCATTTTACTCAAGTCGTCTTCTCTTGCCGGGCTGGGGACTACCTTTGCGCTCACTGTTGTTTTTATATTCTGTCTCGGTATGTTTATAATGGAGGGACAGAGATATGCGGCCGAAGTTTATTATACAAAAGGAGAACAATTGATTCAGCAGGGCAAAAATGAGCAGGCGATTGCCGCCATAGAAAACGCTGTCCGGATAAATCCTAGTTCCGATTTATATTTAAGAGAGCTTTCGCAGACATATCTTAATAATATAAACGAAGCGCTGGCGAAAAAAGACATCACTCAAGAGCAGGCGAGCCAGACAGCAAAGGCGTTAATTGGCGGAGCGGTTAATTCGGTGAAAGCCGCGACTGATTTAAATCCGAAAAATGTCGCCAATTGGTCTGTGCGGGGATTTGTTTATCAGAATTTAATAGGCGTTGTCGGCGCATCCGGCGATTGGTCCGTGAAAGCGTACGAAGAGGCGTTGAATCTTGAACCGGCGAATCCATATTTCTTGGTTCAATCCGCGGCATCCACAATAAAAGATGCTGGTTTGCTCGGCGAAGATAAAAAAACAGAAAAAGCCCAATTTATTGAAACAGCCCGCGTTTATCTTGAAAAAGCGATAATGCTGAAGCAGGATTACGCTCTGGCGCATTTACAGATGGCTTTGGTATACGAAGTGCAGGAGAAAAAAGAAGAAGCGCTTAACGAAATGATTATAGCAAGGAATATAAATTTGTCTGACTCTGATTTGGCTTTTCAATTAGGGGCTATGCTTTATAGGCAGGGGGATTATGATAACGCGGTTTTGGAGCTTGGCAGGACTGCGGCGTTGAGCCCGAATCATTCCAATGCCTTGTATCTTTTGTCGTTGAGTTATGACAAGACCGGTAAAAAAGATAATGCCACAGAGACGATGAAAAAAGTTGTTTCTTTGAATCCTGACAATGAACAGGTGTCAAAGATTTTGGAAAATCTGAAAGCAGGCAAACCAGCATTGAGCGGAATAGGAGATCGGGCTGTTCCGCCCGCTCCTACGGTTGAAGAAGAATCGCCAGAGGGAAGCAAGTAACTAATTTTGAATTTTGAATTTTGAATTTTTAAATAATTTCTAAATGTCTTAATTTTTAATGACGGCGGGTTTAGTTTAGAAATTAAAAATTAAAAATTTTGAAACTAGCGATGACAAAATGGTTGCCCGCCCGCATTGCTACGCTCGCCTGCCTGAAGCCGTTGCATTGCTACGGGTCGGCTTGCGAAACGTTGCGGCGCGGGCGGGCGCGTTGACTTTTTTTCTTGTATGGATTAAGATATAGATTGGTTGAGATTGGATAATTTGATATACTAATTTAGAGATATTTTTCATAGAAATATCTCTTTCGCATATTTATTTTTTATTTTTTTCGCCTAAGTAATTAAATATTATTTTGCCCCACGGAGTTTGAGGGCTATTTTTTGTTTTCTTTTTAGAATAAAATAATCTGTCATGAGCTAATCTCATGATAAATTTTGCGAGGGAAGTAATTCTGCGGGAGCAAGTTAGGGAAGGTAAAGGTAGTAGAGGAAATAAGGGGGCGGACCCCCTCCTCAATCATCCCCTCCGATGGTCATCGGAGGGGAGGCGGGGGAGTTCCTCATCTTTCCTAACCGCCCCTTACCTCCCCCTAACTCCCCTAACTTTACTTTTATGGAAATTAAAAATTTTTCTAAATCAAAAGTTTCGTTAGAGCTTCCTTATTTATTGGGCTTGCAAAAGGAAAGCTGGAATTGGCTTTGGCGGGATGGAATAAGAGAACTCTTTTCAGAGATATTTCCCATCCGCGATTACGCGAAAAAAGAAATTGAGCTTTGGTTTCTGGACTATCGGTTGGACAAGCCGAAATACGAATCAGATTTAGAGGCGAAAAAAAATAACGATTCTTACGAAGCAGCTTTGCGGGTAAGGGCAAAGCTGGTAAATTTGAGAACAAAAGAGGTAAAAGAACAGGAAGTTTATTTGGCTGACTTCCCTTTAATGACAGAGAGGGGAACTTTTATTGTTAACGGAATTGAGAGGGCGGCAATAGCCCAGCTTATCCGTTCGCCTGGCGCTTTTTTTTCGCTTGAGTCATATAGAGGCAGGAATTTGTTTGGAGCGAAAATTATTCCGAACCGAGGCGCTTGGCTGGAATTTGAAACAGAACCGAACGGGGTTATAAATGTAAAGATTGACAGGAAGAGGAAAGTGCCGGTGACTGTTTTACTGAAAGCGCTTTGCAATATTTCTGACAATGAAAAAATAAAAGAAATTTTTCAGGATTTGGAGAGGGAATCAGAGATTAAATTTATAGAAGAAACGGTTGCCAAAGACACTGCTGAAAATCAGGGCGAGGCATTTGTTGAAATATATAAAAGGTTGAGGCCAGGCGATTTGGTTACGCCGGATACGGCAAAAGAGCTTATTGAAAGCATGTTTTTTAATTTTGAAAGATATGATTTGTCAAAAGTGGGGAGATGGAGAATGCAACAGCGGTTGCCGAAATTAAAATTTCCGTCCTCAATTATCCCCTTCAAAGATGGGGAGAATGGCGGGGGAGGAAGGATTAATGCGGACAAGTTGGCGGGCAAGAAAATTCAAAAAAAAGATGTGGAAATTGCGCCGGAGGATAGAATATTAAAGCCAGAGGACTTGATTGAGGTGGTTAGGGAAATTATACGGCTCAATAATAATCCGGAAGCAAAGCCGGACGAGATTGACCATTTGGGGAACAGGAGGGTAAGGACTGTAGCGGAGGTTATACAGAATCGCTTAAGAATCGGGCTGATGAGGATGGAAAGGATTATAAAGGACAGGATGTCAACTTTAGATATGCATGATATTTCACCGATTCAAGTGGTTAATCCGAGGCCCGTGATGGCTGTAATCAGGGAGTTTTTTACTTCTTCTCAGCTTTGCCAATTTATGGATAATGAGAATCCTTTGGCAGAATTAGAGCATAAAAGAAGGTTGTCTGCGACGGGTCCCGGCGGGTTGGCGCGGGAAAGAGCTGGCTTTGAAGTCCGAGATGTCCAACCCTCACACTACGGCAGAATCTGCCCGATTCAAACGCCTGAAGGTCCCAATATCGGATTGGTAAATCATTTGGCCGGTTTCGCAAAAATAAATCCCTACGGATTTATTGAAACGCCTTATTTTAAGGTTGAAAAAGGGAGGGTTACTTCGGATATACATTATCTCAATGCTTTTGAAGAAGAGAGGCATAATATCGCGCACGGCGGAGTGCCTATTGACGATAACGGAAAAATTTTGCCCCAGATCCTGCCTTCAAAGGTTGAAGCGAGAGTGAAGGGAGAGCCGGGCTTGATAGATATTGATAAAATTGATTATATTGATGTTTCGCCGGAGCAGTGTATTTCAGTCGGCACATCGCTGATTCCGTTTTTACAGAACGACGACGCTAACAGAGCTTTAATGGGTTCCAATATGCAGAGGCAGGCGGTGCCAGTGATAAATCCGGAAGTGCCATTAGTCGGCACAGGAGTGGAGGAGCGGATTGCCCGAGATTCCGGCCAGGAGATTTTAGCGGAAGAAGCCGGAGAGGTGACGGCAGTCGATGGAATAAGAATACAGGTGAAATCCCTCTCCTCAATCCTCCCATCTGATGGTCATCGGAGGGGAGGAAGGGTGGGGGAGGCGGGCAATAAACAAATCAAGACATACGAATTAAAAACTTTTGTACGGACGAATCAATATACTTGTTTTCACCAGAGGCCGACGGTTAAAAAAGGGCAGATGGTCAAAAAAGGAGATGTTTTGGCTGACGGCGGAGCTATTTCTCATGGTCGGCTTGCCTTGGGACAAAATGTTTTGGCGGCTTTTCTGTCTTGGCAGGGGTCTAATTATGAAGACGCGATAATTCTTTCTGAGCGGCTTGTTAAAAATGATTATTTCGCGTCAATACATATTGAAAATTTCGCTTGCGATGTCCGAGAGACAAAATTAGGTCCTGAGATTATAACTTGTGATATTCCCAATGTTTCGGAAGAAAAATTAAAAAATCTTGACGAGGAAGGAATTATTATGGTAGGCGCCGAAGCCGGTCCTAATGATATTTTGGTTGGAAAAATTTCTCCGAAAGGAGAGGCGGGACTTACTGCCGAAGAGCGGCTTTTGCGCGCGATTTTCGGCGAGAAAGCCAGAGATGTAAAAGATACTTCTCTTTTGATGGAGCATGGAAAAAGAGGCAGGGTGACTGGGGTGAAAATATTTTCAAGGGACTTGGGGCATAAATTGGAGCCGGGGATAATAAAAAGAATTGAGGTTGAAATCGCGGTAACCAGAAAGATTCAGACAGGAGACAAGCTGGCAGGAAGGCATGGAAACAAAGGAGTAATTTCCCGGGTTGCGCCAGAAGAAGAAATGCCTTTTTTGGAAGACGGCACGCCAGTGGATATAATTTTAAATCCATTGGGAGTTGTTTCCAGAATGAATATAGGCCAGATTTTGGAAAATCATTTGGGCTTGGCGGCGCATAAACTTGGATATATCGCTGTGTCGCCTTCAATGGCAGGAGCGACAGAAGCGGATATAAAAGAAGAGCTTGGAAAAGCGGGTTTTCCTTTGGATGGGAAATTAACGCTTTTTGACGGCAGGACTGGTTTTCCTTTCCCGGAAAAAATCACTGTCGGATATATGTATATGATAAAGCTGATACATATGGTTGAGGATAAAATCCATATGCGTTCAGTCGGACCTTATTCGCTGATTACCCAACAGCCATTAGGAGGAAAAGCTCAGTTTGGAGGACAGAGATTCGGGGAGATGGAGGTCTGGGCTTTGGAGGGTTATGGCGTGGCAAATATTCTGCAGGAAATGCTTACCATAAAATCAGACGATGTTATTGGCAGAGCGGCGGCTTACGAATCAATATTAAAAGGAGAGCCTATAAGGAATCCGAATATTCCGGCGTCTTTTAATTTGCTTGTGTCGGAATTAAAAGCGCTGGGGATGAGTATTGAAGTGAAGGAGAAAACAAAAGAATAATGCTACGAAATACGAAAATATACAAATATACGAAAAAGCGCTTTCATATTCGTATATTCGTAAAAATTCGTATTTCGTAGCTAATCTATGCGTGTATTTGATTTAGAAGCCATAAGAGTAAAGCTTGCTTCGCCGGAGGATATCTTAAATTGGAGCCATGGCGAAGTAACTAAGCCGGAAACAATAAACTACCGCACTCAAAGGGCGGAAAAGGATGGGCTTTTTTGCGAGCGGATTTTTGGCCCGGAAAAGGATTACGAATGCTATTGCGGAAAATACAGAAGGATAAGATACAAGGGAGTTGTTTGCGACCGTTGCGGAGTTGAGGTTACTAAATCGTCGGTAAGAAGAGAAAGAATGGGGCATATAAAATTGGCTTGCCCGGTTTCTCATATTTGGTTTTTAAGGGGGATTCCCTCAAGAATAGGAATGGCTTTGGATATTCCGATGCAGCAATTGGAAAAGGTAATTTATTTTGCCGCTTATATTATAACCAGCGTGAACGGAGAGGCGAAGAAAAATATTTTGGGAGAAATTGAAAAAGAATACAAACATAAAATAAAAGGATTAAAGAGTGAAAGCGGAGAGGGATCAACCCCCTCCTCAATCCTCCCCTCCGATGACCATCGGAAGGGAGGAGATGTGGGGAAAATTCCTCTCAAAGGGGGGGAGGAAGAAAGTAGGGGTAAATCCGCCCCTGCTAAAACTATGACTGGCGAGAAAACAATTGAAAGACAATTGAAAGACAACAAGAAGGCGGACAAGGAGGATGATGAATTGTCTGGCGATTTAGAAGATTTAAGAATTGCCAGAGACAGGGCGAAAGAAGAGGTTTTATCCATAAGCCCGATGAAAGTTATTTCAGAAGTTGAATATTATAATTATTCTTTGAAATATGGAGAAATTTTTGAAGCTGGCACAGGCGCCGAGGTTTTGAGAAAAATATGCGAAAAAATTGATTTAAAAAAAGAAATCGAGGATTCAAAAGTGGAGATAGAAAAGGTCTCGGCTCTTGAAAAACGGAAAAAAATGAGGCGGCTAATATTTTTGAAGAGCATCCAAAAGTCAGGGGTGAAATCAGAATGGATGTTCTTGAATGTTTTGCCGATTCTGCCTCCTGATTTGAGGCCTATGGTGCAACTAGACGGAGGCCGTTACGCGTCTTCGGATTTGAATGATCTTTACAGGAGAGTCATAAATAGGAACAACCGGCTGAAATATCTTTTGGAAATTTCAGCGCCGGAAGTAATTGTAAGAAATGAGAAAAGAATGTTGCAGGAAGCGGTTGACGCTTTAATTGACAATGGAATGAGAAAAGGCGTGCTAACCACTGCCACCACCGGAGGCCGTCGGCTTTTGAAATCATTGGCTGACATATTAAAGGGGAAGCAAGGAAGGTTCCGCCAGAATCTGCTTGGGAAAAGAGTTGATTATTCAGGCAGATCGGTAATTGTTGTGGGTCCGGAATTAAAATTGCATCAGTGCGGTTTACCAAAAAAAATGGCATTGGAATTATTCAAGCCCTTTGTAATTAAAAAAATTCTTGATAGAGAATTGGTCTATAATGTGCGGAGCGCTTCCCGTTTGATTGAACAGGAAACAGACGAGGTCTGGGCTATATTGGAAGAGGTGGCGAAAGATAAAGTGGTTTTGTTGAACAGGGCGCCCACTCTTCACCGTCTTGGGATACAGGCGTTCCAGCCATTGCTGGTTGAAGGAGAATCAATAAGAGTGCATCCGATGGTGTGCAAAGCGTTTAACGCTGACTTTGACGGAGATCAGATGGCTGTTCATCTTCCTCTGAGCGATGAAGCGCAGAAAGAAGCGAGAGAAATAATGCTTTCCAGTTTGAACTTGCTGAAGCCGGCAACAGGGGTTCCTATCGTGTCTCCGAGCCAAGATATTATTTTGGGATGTTATTGGCTTACGAAAATAAAAGAAAATGGATTAGGAGAGGGAAAAGTTTTTTCCAATGTAAGCGAAGCGATTATGGCGAAAGAAGAAGGAGAACTTGATTTGCGCGCAAAAATAAAAATCAGAATGCCTGCGGCTCAAATACAGGGAAAAGAAAAAGAAAAAGAAAAAACCGCTAAAGTTGAGTATATTTTAGTTGAAACATCTTTAGGCAGAGCTATGTTTAACGAGGCATTGCCTGATGACTATGTTTTTGTTAACGATACAATGGATTCAAAAAAAATTGAGAAGCTGGTGGGCGATGTGATTGACCGCTACGGACGGGAGATTATTGAAGAGACATTGGACAAGATAAAATCATTGGGGTTTGAATCCGCCACAATTTCCGGCATCACATGGGGCATGGATGACTTGATAGTTCCAGCAGGCAAAGACGCTGTAATAAAATTTGCGGAGAAAGAGATTGAAACAATAGAGGGTCATTATAAAAAAGGTCTGCTTTCAAGAGACGAGAAAAGCGGAAAGGTAATTGAGGTTTGGACAAGGGCGAAATCCGAGATTGAAAAATTGGTGCCAAAGTCGCTTCCTCCGACAGGACCTGTTTTCACTATTGTTGATTCCGGGGCAAGGGGTTCTTGGACTCAGCCGGTTCAGATGGCCGGAATGAAGGGCTTGGTTATAAATCCTGCGGGTCAGATTATTGAACTGCCGGTAAAGAGCTCTTTTAAGGAGGGATTTGATGTGCTGGAATATTTTATTTCAACTCACGGAGCAAGAAAAGGAACGGCTGACACCGCTTTGAGAACTTCCACTGCTGGATATCTTACGAGGCGGCTGGTTGATGTGTCTCACGATGTTATTGTCCATGACGAAGATTGCGGAGACCAAAACGGAATTGAAACAAAAAAGAAAGACGCCGATGAAATCGGTCAGAATTTTTCTTACAAGATTTTGGGCAGGACTGTTTTGGAAGATATTAAATTAGGAGAGGAAATTATTGTTAAAAAAGGAGAGCTGATTGACTGGAAAGCTACGAGGAGAATTATTGAAGGGGGGATAGAAAAAATCAAAGTCCGTTCTCCGATAAACTGTAAATCAGTGAGAGGGATTTGCCAGAAGTGTTATGGATGGGATTTGGGGCATAACGCGCTGGTTAAGCTGGGGCAAGCGGTGGGAGTCGTTGCGGCTCAGGCGATCGGGGAGCCGGGAACCCAGCTTACTATGAGAACTTTCCATACCGGCGGAGTGGCGGGCGGCGGCGATATCACTTTCGGATTGCCAAGAGTTCAGGAAGTCTTTGAAGCAAGAATCCCGGGTGGCAAGGCGGAGATTTCCCACTATGAAGGCCAAATTATTGAGATTACAGAAGACAGAATTATACGGATTAAAATTGACAATTCTTCGGCAGAGTCCTCCTCTGCCAATGCTTCCGCTAAAGTTACTGCGGACAAGCCGGAGGATAATAAATCAAAATCCAAAAAAGTAGCGAAAGAAGATATTATTGAGTATAAAATACCGCCTAAAACAGCTATTTTAGTGGAAAAAGGGCAGAAAATCAGCAAGGGTCAGCAACTTTGCGAGGGAAACCTTGATTTGAAAGAGACATTTAAGACAAGGGGAAAAGAAGCTGTTCAGGCATATGTGCTGAAAGAAATTCAGCGGATTTACGCTTCCCAGGGAGCGCCTATACACGACAAGCATATTGAGATTATAATCCGCCAGATGTTTTCAAGAGTTAAAATAAAAGACCCGGGGGAAAGTTTGTTTTCCGCAGGAGAAGTGGTGGAAAGAGCGGTATTTATTGAAGAAAATTTACGCCTAAAGAAAGAAAAGAAAAATCAGGCAAAAGCCGTGAATATCTTGCTTGGCATAACAAGGGTTTCTCTTACAACGGATTCTTTCTTGTCTTCAGCTTCTTTTCAAGAAACATCGCGCGTTTTGATTAAAGCGTCTTTGCAGGGCAAGGAAGATAAGTTGAAAGGGCTAAAAGAAAATGTAATTATAGGCAAGCTCATTCCAGCCGGCACGGGTTTCAAAAAATAGAATACGAAGGGAGTTAAATAGGGCATAAAAATCGCTCCGATGGACATCGGAGCGATTTTTATGTTAAAATTAGTTAAATTAAGATAGAATTAAAAAATCAAAGTTGACGCTTTTTATTTATGGTAAAAAATAGTGAAAAATCGAAAATCATTATTTATCAAACCGAAGACGGAAAAACTCGCGTTGAAGTTAGATTTGAATATGAAAATGTATGGCTTACGCAAAAGCTTATGGCGGAGCTATTTCAGACAACTGTCGCGAATATTAATACACATCTTAAAAACATATTTCAATCAAGAGAACTTGATTCGAGTTAAGCTATTAAGGATTTTTTAATAACTGCTTCGGATAGGAAGAAATACAAAACTAAGATGTACGGGTTGGAGGTTATTGTCGCTGTGGGATTTCGCGTGAACTCTGATTGTGGCATATTATTTCGTCAATGGGCGAACGATCATTTAAGGGAATACATAATAAGGGTTTTACAATGGACGATGCGCGGTTGAAGCAAGGCGGTTATAAATCACGCTATTTTGAGGAGCTTTTAGAACGCATTAGAGATATTCGTTCAAGCGAAAGAATGTTATATCAAAAAGTGACGGACATTTACGCGACCAGTATTAATTATCGCAAAGACGTTAAAGAAACGGAATTGTTTTTCAAAACGGTTCAAAATAAAATGCATTTTGCCGTAAGCGGCAAAACAGCCGCTGAAATAATAGCTGAGCGCGCTGATAGTAAAAAATCTTTAATGGGACTCACTAATTTTTATTGTATGCAAAAGAGGTTCTCATAAAAAGATTGATGCTGATAAATATGATTTATCGGCTTTTGGGAATGTATACTTTGGAGAAAGTTACGAACAAGTTGCATCAAGGGAGCTAATGAAGGAGACGGGGCTTAAATGCTCCCTTGTAATGTTAGATAAATTTTATTAAGAGAATAAACATAATGGTAAAAAGTTTAAGATATTTTGTGGAGTTTTTTTATCCGATAGAGATGAAGAGCCGAAACTTAATCACGAATTAGTATCTTTTAGAAAAATGACCATCGATCAAATAAAAAAATAAACGAAGCCCCCAATGATTTTTGCCAGGGTTTCAGGAATGATTTCAACCAAGTTAAGGGTAAGCTTAAAGATATGTTAAATTTATAAAAGGAATTTTCTTTTTTAGTAAAATTAAACAGGATTAGATATGCAACAAAAACTGCTCCGATTTGCATCGGAGCGTACTGTAAAACTATTTTAATCATAGCAATTAAGAGATTGCTGTCAAAAGGCGTTAATTGCAAACTTGAAATTAATAAAAAAATAATGCTATAATAGAAGCTGTGGGAAAGAATAATCGCGGAAAATTTAGAGATGGATTTGGCGGCGGAAAAAGGCGGGGTAGGTTTTCTCTGCCCCAAGAAATAAAGCAAACAATCTGGGGGATTTTTATGATCGTTGTCGGGCTTATTATTGCTTTGAGTTTTTTTAACAAGGCGGGCAGGGCTGGACTTGTTTTTATGTCTGCCAGCCGATTTTTAATCGGCGTTGCGGTTTTCATAATTCCTTTAATTCTAATTTTAGGCGGCTTGTCTTTTTTGAGGCACAATTCGGATTTCAGCATTTTCAACCGCGAGAGCAAGATATTTTGGCAGGTCATGGTGGCCATAGCGGTTTTTATTTTAGGCTCAACTGGATTTTTAAGCATTTTCAGCCCGGAGTTGAAGTATGGGGGCTGGTTAGGCGTTGTAGCGTCTTGGCCGTTTTTAAGGTATTTTGGATTTTGGGCTTCTTTGCTGGTTTTTTTGGCAATGGTTATTGCCGGAGTCGCTATTTTTTGGTATTTTCTAAGGCCGGGAAAAAGCCATAGGGCGGAAGAATATGCCGATAAGGAAGCGGATTCCCCGAAGTTTTCCGATGAGGGCAAAAGAACAGAGAATCCCAAAAAAGATTCAATAATCAGAAAAATTTTTGCGCCGAGATTTAAGGTTACAGAAATTTCACCGGAACTGCCGAAGGAAACAAAGCCGATTGAAAAACAATTAGCGAACGCGAGAGTCGCAATAGTCAAACCAGCGGGCGAAGGAAATATTTTCTCTTATCAACCGCCGCCAGTTGATTTTCTTGAGCCGGACCAAGGCGTGCCTAATAGCGGAGACACGAAAGTAAATTCCGCTGTCATAAAAAAGACGCTTCAGAATTTCGGCATTGATGTTGTGATGTCGGAAGTTAATGTGGGGCCGACCGTGACTCAGTATACATTTAAGCCGGCCGAAGGAATAAAGCTTTCAAAAATCACTTCTTTATCAAATGATTTGGCTTTGTCTTTAGCAAGCCATCCTATCAGGATTGAAGCGCCGATACCGGGACGGTCGCTGGTGGGAATTGAAATGCCGAACAAACTAAGAGCGAAAGTTGGTTTGAGGAATATGATTGAAAATCCTAATTTTCAGAAGTCAACTTCAAATTTAATTTTGGCTTTAGGCAAAGATGTTTCGGGGACTCCTTTTTACGCCGACTTAACGCGTATGCCTCATATGCTTGTCGCAGGGAGCACCGGCACAGGCAAAACAATTTTTCTTAATAATCTTATTTTAAGTTTGCTTTACCAACCAAGCACTACTTCAAAAAGCGCTAGCCCGGAGAGTTTGCGTCTTATTTTGGTTGATCCCAAAAGAGTTGAGTTTCCGGTCTATGAAAATTTGCCTCATCTTTTGTGTCCGGTGATTTACGGCGCCCACCAAACTGTGAATGCTTTGAGGTGGCTTACTAAGGAAATGGAGAGAAGGTTTGATGTTTTGGCGTCTGCGAAAGCTCGGGATATCGGAACTTATAATGGAAACGCGCTGAAAGCCGGAGACAGCCCTTTGCCGTATATCGTGGTTATAATTGACGAGCTGGCGGATTTGATGGCAGCCAAAGGCAGAGAGATTGAGGCGACGATTGTGCGGCTGGCGCAGATGGCAAGAGCAGTCGGAATACATTTGGTTGTTGCGACTCAGAGGCCTTCTGTTGAAGTAATTACCGGGCTTATAAAAGCGAATATAACAACGAGAATTACTTTTCAAGTGGCGTCGCAAATTGATTCAAGAACTATTCTTGATTGTTCTGGAGCGGAGCGGCTTATAGGCGCCGGGGATATGCTTTATCTTTCAGCCGATGTGGGCAAGCCGAAAAGAATTCAAGGGGCTTATGTGTCTGAAAAAGAAGTCCGGAAAGTTGTGAAATATGTTGTTGAAAAAGGAGAGGAATTGGGAACAATAATGGATGATGACTTGATTGAGGAATTGAATAGGGGCTTGGAGGATTCCGAAAGCGAAGGAATGTCTGCCGGCGGAGGGGATTTTTATGAACAGGGCAATGACCCGCTTTTTGAAGAAGCGAAAAGAACAGTCGTTGAAATGAAAAAAGCGTCAGCGTCTTTATTGCAGAGGCGGCTGAGAATTGGTTACGCCCGAGCGGCGCGCTTGCTTGATGTTCTAGAGGAAAAAGGAATTGTCGGCCATTCTGATGGAGCCAAACCGAGAGAGGTTTTTGGCGGAACGACTTTGGCGTCCGAAGAATATGATTTTGGAACAAGGGTGGGCGCTCCGGATTTGCATCCAAGTCAGGGCGGGTTCGCTTCGCAACAAGGCGGGATTCCAACTGTGAAAGAAGATGGCGCGGGCAATGGCGACAAAGGCGATTGGGAAAAAGTATAAGAAATGTCGCAGTCGCGACATTTCTTGAAATCGGTTCACTCGGTTAAAATGAAAATAAATTTTCATTTTTCCCTCGTTGCCGATTATAAGAAATATTGCGACTGCA
>MHMF01000009.1:12650-24001 GCA_001821475.1 Candidatus Nealsonbacteria bacterium RIFCSPLOWO2_01_FULL_38_120 | reverse complement strand
TTATAAGAAATATTGCGACTGCAACATTTCTTGAAATCGGTTCACTCGGTTAAAATGAAAATAAATTTTCATTTTTCCCTCGTTGCCGATTATAAAAATTTTACCTCTTATTAAAAATAATTATAATAAAATATATGGGTTTTCCTAAAAAAGAAAAAGAGAAGAAAGATGAGGCGCCGGCGGTAAGCAGTAATTTACAGGAAGCTGTTGATGAAATAAAACAGCGGTTCGGTGAAGGAGCGATAATAAAATTGAATGAAGTCAAGGCGGTTGACATAGATGTCATTCCAACAGGTTCTATTTCCCTTGATTTATCTTTAGGCGTGGGGGGGATTCCAAGAGGCAGGGTAATTGAAATTTTCGGTCCAGAATCAACCGGCAAAAGCACATTGGCTTTACACATCTGTTCAGAAGCCCAGAAAAAAGGAGGCGTGGCGGCTTTTATTGATGTGGAGCATGCTTTAGACCCGGATTACGCGAGGAAAATCGGAGTAAGTGTTGACGACCTTTTGATTTCTCAGCCGGATTCCGGTGAACAGGCGCTTCAAATTGTTGAAACATTGGTAAGGTCAAGTAGCGTTGATGTTATAGTTGTTGATTCGGTAGCCGCATTAGCTCCAAAGGCCGAGATTGCCGGAGAAATGGGTGAATTTCAAATAGGACTTCAGGCGCGGTTGATGTCGTCTGCTCTGCGGAAACTCTCGGCAGTTATCGCCAAGACAAAAACCATTGTTTTATTTTTAAATCAAACCAGAATGAAAATAGGAGTGTTATTTGGAGACCCGGAAACGACTCCGGGCGGGCTTGCTTTAAAATTTTATTCTTCAGTAAGGATAAATTTGCGGAGGATTGCCCAGATAAAACAGGGCGATGAAATAGTGGGAAGTCGCATTCGCGCCAAAATAGTAAAAAATAAAGTGGCGGCGCCTTTTAAGGTTACGGAATTTGATGTTTATTACAACGAGGGCATTTCTTATTTGGCGGATGTGATAAATACGGCGTTGAAAAAAGAAATTATAAAAAGAACGGGCAGCTGGTTTCAATACGGAGATGTGAAATTAGGGCAGGGGATGGATGGCGCGAAAAAATTCTTGGCGGAAAACAAAGATGTCGCAAAAAAAATAAAAGAAGAAATAATAAAAGGGGAGATGGCCATAGCGGAATAATCCCTTATTCGGAAAGGAAATTGTGTTATTGTCAGACAGTCACACAATGGTGTGAATGTCGGACAATAACACAACTTAGTATTTGGCATATAAAAAAACACTCATCCGATGTCCATCGGAGGAGTGTTTTTTTATTGGAATAGGTTTTTTTATTTTTCAGTCGCTGAAAGCAAGCCAAGATGTCTTGCTTGTTTTATTGAACGGCTGAGTTTTCTTTGATGGGAGGCGCAGACGCCGGTTCTTTTTTTCGCCCGGATTTTTCCCAATCCTGTGATAAATTTTCTAAGAATCACAGTTTCTTTGAAATTTATTTCTTTAATATTTTTTTGACAAAAATAGCAATTCATAATTATTTAGCTCAAATCTCAAAACTCAAAGCGTAAAACCACAACTCAAAACCTAAAACTGAATTAAAATACAAGTATTATGATAGTAAAAAGGTTTTGAGTTTTAAGGTTGTGGTTTTTAGTTTTGAACTTTGAGTTTTAAGTTTAAAATGGTATATCTTTTACATCAATTTCTTCTTCTTCGCCTTTTTCCTGGATATTAATAACCGGCGGAATGTTTTCTTCAATAATCGGGATTTCTTCTTGCGACTGGGGCTGGGCTTGCGGTTTTTCAGCTGGTTTCTGAAATCCTTGCTTAAAATTATAATTTCCCGAGGAAGCGGGCTTAGGTCCCATTTGCATATTTTCTCCGATTATTTCCGTCCTATATTTTTTAATTCCGGATTTGTCTTGCCAGCTTCTTGTTTGAATTCGCCCTTCAATCATTACCAAGCTTCCTTTTGTAAGATATTGGGAGGCGATTTCAGCCAGCCGGCGCCATAAAACGATATTGTGAAATTCGGTTTTTTCCTCTTTTTGATTTGTCGCGGTGTTAGTCCATGTGCGGCTCGTTGCTAATCCGAAAGAACAAACCATTTGTCCTGAAGGTATTGTTTTTGCTTCTGGATTTTGGGTAAGCCGGCCGATTAAAAATACTTTATTTAGATTCATGATAATGTTAGCGGGAGCATGTCCCGCTATAATTACAGCGGGATATGCTCCCGATATATTGGCATTTTATTCGCTTAAAATTTCGTCAATTTTTTTGTCTATTTCCATTATGTCAACTTTATTCTTCTCTGCAAAATGCGTCTTTTCTTTTTCCGATTTTAGGGGGACGGCTTTTTTCCTTCGGCGGATAGGGGCTTCGGATTTTTTTTTCTTTTTTAGCACCATAAAGCGAAGAATCTGGGCTTCTGTTTTTAATTTTTTGGTTAAATGTTCCAGTTTTTCAGGATTTAACAAAAAATCGGTTGAGAATAAAAACGATTCGGATTTTTTGCGGATCGGGTATTTCAACCCTCTTTTCTGCGGAGCCATTTCTTTCTCAATTTTTCCTTCTTCCTCCGCGACAAAACCTGTTATTTTTTTTATAGCCGTCGCCAACTCGGTTTCCGACAATTCAACGTTTATGATGCAAGCCAGTTCGTATTTTCTCATAATCCAAGTAGTTTATTTCCCTAATTCTTATGTTATAATAAATGTTATAATAAATTCACAGGGAAGTCAATAACTTGTAACTTGGAATTTATAACTTGGAATTCACACTTTATTCAATCCTTTTCCCTTTGTAGAGGAAGAGCGAGTGTGTAGATTCCAAAAAATATGAAATATAAAAAAAACAAGGAAATAAATCTTTCAATATTCCGGTCATACGATATTCGGGGAATTTATCCTTCAAAGTTAGACGAAAAAGTTGCTTATAAAATCGGGCGGGCTTTTGCCATATTCGCAAAAGCGAAAAAAGTGGCGGTTGGCAGGGATATGCGGCTTTCTTCGCCTGTTCTTTCAGAAGCTTTGATTAAGGGAATAACCGATCAAGGCGTTGATGTTTACGATATCGGCCAAGTTCCAGTAGAATGCGTGTATTTTATTGTGGGCGGTTATGATTATGGCGCTGGCGTCGCGATAACCGCAAGCCATAATCCTAAAGAGTACAACGGTTTTAAGCTGGTCAAAAGAGAAGGCAGAACGGTAAGAGTGGTTCCCGGAGAAGAAATAAAAGAGATGGTTGAAATCGGTAATTTTTCGGACAACAAGAATAAGGGCGAGATTAGAAGAATAGACATCTGGCAGAATTTTCTAAATCATATCTTTTCTTTTATTGACGCGAAAAAAATAAAACCGTTCAAAATTATAATAGACGCCGGCAATGGAATGGCTGGAAAAGCTATCCCGATGATTGAAAAAAAATTGTCGATTAAAATTATTCCCTTAAATTTTAATTTAGACGGGAATTTTCCGGCTCATCCTCCCAACCCTTTATTAAAAGAGTCAACCGTCCAAATCAGCCGGGAAATAAAAAGCCAAAACGCGGATTTCGGCGTTATTTTTGACGGCGACGCTGACAGAATTTTTCTATTAGACGAGAAAGGGGAGTTTATCCGGGCGGATATTACGCTTTTACTTTTGGCAAAATACTTTTTGAAAAAATATCCGGGCAAGGGAGTGGCTTATAATTTAATTTGTTCCAAGGCCGTGCCGGAATTTATCAAAGAGTGGGGAGGTAAACCCATTAGGACAAAAGTCGGGTTTGTTAATGTCCAGAGAGGGATATTAGAGAATAACGGCATTATGGGAGGAGAGTTGTCTGGCCATTATAGTTTTAAAGATAATTTTTATCTGGACTCAGGTTTTATTTCTTTCTTGGTTTTATTGGAAATAATTTCTGAATCGGAAAGAAAAGTTTCTGAGCTTGTCAAAGATTTTTCTCCCTACGCCAAGGCGGCTGAAATTAATTTTGAGGTTAGCGATAAAGAAAAGATATTAAAAAAAATCAGAAAAAAATATTCAAACGGAAAACAGGATTTTTTAGACGGCATCACAGTTGAGTATAGCGATTGGTGGTTTAATATCCGGCCATCCCAAACCGAGCCGTTTCTGCGACTGACCATAGAAGCCAAAACCCAGCCATTATTGGAAGAAAAGAAGAATGAGTTGGTTGGTTTAATTGGAAAAATAGAAAGATAAAAAGAGACGATAGAAAATTAAAATAATCGCAAAGCGGAGTATATCAGCCACGATCGTTGCTGATATACTCCGCTTTGTCTATTTTGAAATTAAAATGCCAAGAAAAAGAAGTGGAATGGCTAAACTTATTTTAAGAAGATTATTAATTGGCGGCGCTGTTTTTATTGCGGCTCAATCACCTTATTTTTGGTTAAAATTTTATAAAAATTTTTTTGAAGGTAGGCCAATATTTAGAAGAAAAATAAAA
The DNA here is from genome assembly GCA_001821475.1 of Candidatus Nealsonbacteria bacterium RIFCSPLOWO2_01_FULL_38_120. Lineage (GTDB taxonomy): Bacteria > Patescibacteriota > Minisyncoccia > Minisyncoccales > GWA2-38-27 > GWA2-38-27. The sequence continues at coordinate 19,571 of MHMF01000009.1, read as the reverse complement.
GACACTTTTTCTTATTTGAGAAAGAGGGGTTTGATTATAATAGAAAAAGACGGTAAGAATTTTTATATGCGACTAACAAAAAAAGGAGAATTAATAGCGGGAAAATATCAAATAGACGAGCTGTATATTAAAAAACAGAAAAAATGGGATAAAAAATGGCGGGTTATAATATTTGATATCCCGGAAAATCGCAGAATTAAAAGAGATCTTTTTAGAAGTAAATTAAAAGGAATGGGCTTTAGGCAATTTCAAAAAAGTGTTTGGATTTATCCATATCCTTGCGACGAAGAAGTTAAATTATTGAGAGGATTCTTTGGATTAGAGGAAAAACATTTAATTATTTTAACTGTAGAAAAGTTAGAAGGCGCCGAAAAATTGTTGAAAATTTTTAATTTATAATCATTTTATAGTTATAACAATAGAGAAAAAGCGGAGTATATCAGCCACGATCGTGGCTGATATACTCCGCTTTTGTTTTTTTTGACAAGAAGGGTTGAAATTATAAAAAGGTCAGTTAAGCCAATAATCGTCCAGAGCGACCAGATAGTGAGATTGGGGTGAATTTTGCCTTGGAAAACTCTTATGCCATATGGTATTACACCGATCATTGCTAAAAATCCAAAAATACATCCAATCATTTCCGCTCTCATATATAACCTCTCTTTTTTGAGAAAGAATATTTTTTATTATACACATTATCTAATGTAAGGGTATGTTGTTATATTACGCAATAAAAGTCAATGTTTGTCTAATTAAAAACGAGCTTATCGCTTGTCTTCGGCATAAGAGAATTTAATACTTTTTTTGGTTGTTTGTCTTTAATTCAAGCGATCGCTTGAATTAAAGACAAATGGCTTAAAATATATTATTAGAAACAATTTAAAAAAGGAGCCGAGCTCCTTTTTTAAATTGAATGTTTTCTAATAGCGGGTTTGTTCTTATTGGTTTATATTAAGCCCATTTTTTGGCGGACTTCAAGCATTACGCTTTCCGCTATAATTTGAGCTCTTTTGGCGCCTAATTTTAGGGTTTCGTGGATATAAATATCTCTCGCGAGAAGTTCTTTTCTTTTCCGACGGAATGGTTCTAATGAGTTGATTAAAAGTTCAGCCAACAAATTTTTAAATTGGGCGTATCCTTTACCCTTGAAAGAATATTCTATTTCTTTTATCGGTTTTTCGCTGAATAAGCTGTAAATTGTAAGAAGGTTTGAAACGCCAGGTTTTTTTGCGGGGTTGTATTTTATTTCTTTGCCCATATCCGTAACAGCGGACATTATTTTCTTTTTTATTTCTTCCGGTTCGTCAAAGAGAAATATGCATCCTTTTGGGTCAAGCGATTTTGACATTTTTTTCTTCGGATTATCTAATGCCATAATTTTGGCGCCGAATTTTGAAAGCATTGCTTTTGGTTCGGTGAAAACTTTGCCGAATTTCTGATTAAATTTTTTGGCAATGGTTCTTGCAAGTTCAATGTGTTGGACTTGGTCCTTGCCCACTGGCACAGCTTCTGTTTTATAGAGCAGAATATCAGCGGCTTGCAAAATTGGATAATTCAGAAGTCCGGCATTAATGTCTTTTTTGAATTGTCTTGCCTTCTCTTTGTATTGGGTCATTCTTTGAAGATCTCCGATCGGGCAGACAGTGTTTAAGAGCCAGCAAAGTTCGGTATGCTCTTTAATTTTTGATTGAATAAAAAATACGCTTTTTTGCGGATCAATGCCCGCGGCAAGATGAGCGACTGCCACTTCCAAGATATTTTTTTGGAGATCTGCGGAGTTGTGGGGGGTAGTAAGAGAATGCAGATCAGCTATGAAAAATACGCACTCATTGTTTTTTTGCAATTCAATCCATTGCTTTGTAGCGCCCAGATAATTTCCTATGTGGATTGAACCGGTTGGCTGAACGCCAGATAGAATTCGCATATTATTAAATTCAAAATTTAAAATCTCAAATAAATCCAAAATTACAAATCCAAAATTCAAAACTTCACCCCCTCTTCAATCCTCCTCTCCGATGGTTATCGGAGGGGAGGAAGGGTGGGGGTATTTTTGATTTTGGATTTTGAAAATTGTAATTTATTTGGAATTTGGAATTTTTAATTATACCTCAATAATTACTGGCAGTATAATGGGCCTTCTTTCGGTTCTAGAAAACAGGAATTGGCCGAGCTTTTCTTTAATTTCATCTTTGACATAAGTCCAATTCGCTACGCCTCCTCTGCCAGTTGTTTTGTCTACAATGTTGATTACCTTTCTTCTAGTCTGGCCAAGCAAGTCCTTTGATTCCCTTAGATATACAAAACCTCTTGATATTATATCAGGAGAGCCCCTTACTTTTCCAGTGGCTCTGTCTACGATCGCCACAACAACAAACATTCCATCTTGGGCAAGCATTTGCCTGTCCCTTAGCACAACTTCTCCGACATCTCCGACTCCGAGTCCGTCAACAAAAATATAATTCGTCGGAACTTTTTCGTTCATTACTTTTAACCCGTTTTCCGTGATTTTTATAACAGAGCCGTTATCAGGAACTATTATTTTTTCTTTTGGCACGCCCGCTTTCAGAGCTATTTTCGCAGCTTCTTTCAATATAAAATGGTTGGCATAGACCGGTATAAAATAGGTCGGCTCTATTTGTTTTATTATATCTTCCATATCCCAGATATTGCTGTGCCCCGATGTATGCACATCCATAATTTCACTATGATAAACATTGTCAGAAAGCCGGTAAATAGTATCTTTGAGCCGCTGGATTGTCCGCTCATTGCCTGGAACTATTGAAGAAGAAAAGATTACGGTGTCTGTTTTTTTAATCCTTACAAAGCGATGGTTGCCGCTGGCGATTCTGGGCAGGACCGACATTTCTTCCCCTTGGCCCCCCGTGCATATTATAATTATTTTTTCGTCCGGGTATTCGTTTATTCTGTTTATAGGGATTTCCACATCTTTCCTTATTTTTATATATCCCAAATTCTTCGCTATCTCCACATTAAGCTTCATTGAAAATCCGTCAAAAGCGACTTTTTTGCCTATTTCCCCGGCGTATTCTAAAATTTGTTTTATCCTCTGCAACTGGGAAGAAAAAGTAGTTATTATAACTCTGCCTTTGGCCGAGCCGATAAGGTTGTAAAGATTTCTCAGCATTTCTTCTTCTGTGACTGGTTTTTTGCTGTTGATGGCGCCCAAGCTTTCAAGCATCAAAACTACCGGTCTTCTTAGTTTTGAAAGAAAACTATAATCAATTACGCCTTGCTCTGCTGGCCTATGCTCTATCATCCAGTCGCCGGGATGCACTATTGTCGCGACAGGCGTCTGGAGAATTATTCCCATTGCGTCTATGATAGCGTGGTCAACCGGGAAAAAACTCGTTGTGAAAGAGCCGAGATTTATTTTTTCATTTATGTCTTTCAAGTAAAGGACATTCAGATTTTTGGAGCTGTTTCTTTCAAAATCCTCCTGGCGGTGCTTTATCATTTCTATTGTAAGCGGTCTGCCTATGATTAGAGGATTGCCAAGCTTTTTTAATAATATGGGAGCGGCTCCTATGTGGTCCAAATGGCCATGAGAAAATATTACCGCCTGAACTTTTTTTTTGTTCTCTATAAGATAGCTGATGTTGGGAATGACATAATCAATGCCGGGCATATCTTCTTCCGGAAATTGGATGCCCATATCAATTATAACGACATCGTCGCCATATTCAAAAACAGTCATATTTCTTCCGACTTCTTCGCATCCTCCGAGAGGAATTATTTTTAGAGTTGGTTTTTTTTGTTCTCTCATAAAAATTGTAAGGAGCTCGGCTCCTTTTATTATTTATTATTAGATATTTTTTTATTCTTTTTTTGTGCGGACGGAGAGAGTTGAACTCTCAAGGGATTGCTCCCAACGGCTCCTGAAGCCGCCGCGTCTGCCAATTCCGCCACGTCCGCTTAAAAAGGAACCGAGCTCCTTTAATGAGGGAGCTATGCTCCTTTGAGGTTTCTTATTTATTTTTCAGGAAGTCCAGATTTTTTGGCAGGGATTTTAAGGGCTTTTCAAAGCGAAGTTCCGGAACTTCGCTGTAGCTTTTATTTTTTATCCAGCCGCTGGTCGTATAAAAATAACAAGCACCTGCCATTTTCTCAATCGGCGAATAATCGCTTTTAACATTGTCCGCCATCCAGTTCGCCATTTTTAAATCTTTAGCGTTCGGGTTTATGGTGAAATGGCCGTAGCCGGCAGGGATGATTACAGCGTCTCCTTTTCTTGCCTTGACCGCATAGGCGTCTGTTATTTCTTTTTCTTTCCTTTTTTGCATTAAATAAATCGCTTCGCCTTTCAGTACCGTATAAATTTCTTTGAAATTTTCAATATGTTCGTGACCTTTTGTTTTATTATATTCTTTTCCCAGCATCAAGGAAGGAATTATAGTGATGTCATATCTTAACTCGTCTTTTTTTTTAACCCCTCTGTACATATAATACAATTCTAAATTTGGCGCGCTTTTCAGCCACTCTTTGTCAAAAATTACATCTTTCATATCATTTAGATATCGTATATTGGGTTTTGAATTTTTTGTTACTATTTCCATACTCTTTTTGTTTTGATGTACCAATTTTCAACTCCTATAAATCTTTTTGAGGGGTCAAGGATTTTTTCAGAATTTATGCCTTTTATTTTCGCCGCGACCAAATAAATATAGTCAGGGCTATAAAGGAAAACAGCCGGAGCGTCGTCAATCAATATATTTTGAAGTTCTGCGAATTTATCCGTTTGGGAAAAAATGTCGGCTGATTTTCTGATATCTTCCAATAGTTTGTCTGCTTTTTTATTTTCATAAATCGCCAAATTAAGACCAGGATCTTTTTTCTGTGAGGAATGCCAGAAGGGGAGAGGGTCGGGTATTATCCCGAGAACTTCTCCGAACAGCAGGCACTCGTATTCTCTTGTTTTAATGACTTCCAACTCTAGCCGGGAAATGGGCAATGTTTTTATTTCAACCTCAACTCCCAGCGCTTTCCACTGCTCTTTCAACGCCTCTGCTGTTTTTTTCATCAAATCTTGGTCTACGGTTGTTATTGAGATTTTTAAGGGGAGCGAGTCCTCTGTTTTTTCTGCGCAGATTTCGTTTAATTTCGCCCGAGTGGTTTTGCTTACTATTCCTGTGCCGCTTCTGAAACCCCACGGCTCCAAGATTTCTTTGGAGTATTTCTCCTGAAAACGAATTATCGCTTCTTCTGTTTTTTTGGCGAAATATCCGGTTATTTCTCCCTCAGGATAGATTTCCGGAAATTTTACCATGCATTTTTGGAGCTCTGTGACATCTTTTCCGCTAGACCCGCTTTTTAATTCTTTTCCAAATACGAAAGCAGGTTCTTTCTTTGTTATTTTTTCCCGCAAGCCATTTTGATTTTCGTCTTTAAATTCTGCTTGCTCAAGAATGTTTTTCGCTTTCTCAAGGTCGTATTCGTAAATTTTAGAGGGCTGGGGGAATCCGTAAAAATCAGGCAGAAGCGGCGAATCAATAATTAGAGCCTGGTCCACTGAGCCGAATATTTTTTCCACGAGAGATTTTTTATCAGTGCCGTAGTTCAAGGCGAGCTTTATTTGTTTGTCAGCCAGGACTTTTGATTTTTCCGGGTTGAAGAAAACTGAAAAATATCTCGGCAATGGGAAAGAATATCTTATTAATTTTTCGTCTAACGCATAGGGGGATGCCAAAGAAGCTCCGTCTATCTTTCCCGCTCCAAACGCTTTCGCTACATCTTCGTCTTTGTCGTAAAAGATAAATTTTATTTCCGAGATTTTTGGTTTTTCGTCGAAATAATACGGATTTTCCGAGAGCGTAAGTGATTTTGTTTGGCCATCTTTGCCTTGTTTTATTTCCTCTTTTAATTTATAAGGGCCGGAACCGATTGGCCTTATAAAAGGGAACCTTTCGGCAGGGATGCTTTCCATGGTATGCTTTGGCAGTATTTTTAGAACGCAATTTTCAAGGAACGCCACATAAGGCATTTTGAGTTTTAATTTCAAAATATTTTCGCTTATTTTTTCTGCTTCCACTCCGACCCAATTCGCTTGAAACGGGCTTTTAAAGTCAGGATTCTGGATTGTCTTTATTGTAAAAATAATATCATCAGCTGTAAGCGGAGTTTTATCCTGCCAGAAAAGATTGTCCCTGAGAAAGAATTTATATGTTTTTCCATTGTCTTCAATTTCGTATTTTTCAACAAGATCGGGTATGATTTCCAAATTTTTTCCGTATTTCATTAGGCCGGAAAAAATAAGCTGGCTGATGTCGCGGTCAATGTCTGAGTCCGCGTAAATAGGATTTACAAATCCTGGTTGGCCGACTACGCCTTCTATATATATACCGCCTCGGGCTGGATTTATTTTAGTATTTTTAAAATAACCGTTAACGGAGAGAAATACAAAAGAACAGAGGAATAAAATAGAAAACGAAAAGAAAAATAATTTTTCTTTTGTTGATAAAATAAAAGGAAGCCGTATCCATTGTTTTATTTTCGGCAATTTTATTTTCCATTTAAACAGCCGCAAAACATTTCTTCTCGATGAAGGATCTGCTGGTTCTGAAATTTGTTTATTTTTTTGAAAAGAAAACATTTATATTTTTTATCTCGAGTCGGTGTTAGGAAATGAGGTTAAGGATAGCTAAAATAATAAATAAAACGCCGAATCCGATTGTAAGCCAAAAAATATTTTTCTGAATTCCGCGCCTTGTGGCGTAGACCCCGCCGCTGTCTCCGCCGAAAGCAGAACCAAGGGCAGTGCCCCTTTGTTGGACAAGGATAAGTATTGAAAGCGCGATAGCTGTGGCGATTTGAGCGATAGATAAGAATAATTGCATAATAATGAAACTCAAAACTTAAAGTGAAAAATGCAAAAATAAGGTATTAATTATGACGGGGACATTCCTC
>MHMF01000009.1:1007-12642 GCA_001821475.1 Candidatus Nealsonbacteria bacterium RIFCSPLOWO2_01_FULL_38_120 | reverse complement strand
ATTCCTCGCCATAGTTATGGCGAGGAATGTCCCCGTCATAATTAATGATATATATTGTTGCGAAGCGACACCGTAATTTTAAGATTTTCGTTCCGCATTTTTAATTCGTGTTCTATTTTTTTAATTTTTTAGGGAAGAAAAGCCGGAAGAAGAAATTTAACGCGCAGATTATGATAGTTGTCCAGAATAAGGGAATTATGCCCTTGATGTCAAGATTTTGGTTGAAAATAATTTCCATCAGCCAGACCAGCCCCATATTTATAAATAAAGTAAATAGTCCGAAAGTGATAATCCTTAAAGGAAGGGATATTATTTTTAAAATCGGCTTTATGAAAAGATTTATAATTCCCAAAATACAGCCGATTATTATAAGCGTTTTTATATTTCCCGAAAAAAACACGCCGGGCACAAACCGGTAAGCCAAATAAATTCCTAATGTTCCGGCAATGACATTAAAGAGCAATTTGATGAGCATATTCATATATTATTATAAGGTATCATTATTTTTGAAATAGGTCAATCGCTTCGGCAACCTTCCAGCAACGACCGCAAAATTCCCCGTTGAGAAGTTTTGTTTATTCCTCGCTCGCTCATCCGATATTCGTCGGATACCATCCGTTCGTTTCAGATGTCGTTGCTGGAAGGTTGCTTCGCTTTCCATTAAGACATGGTCTAAATTTATAATATATAAAACTTAAGTGAAGGGGGAGTAGCTTGGAATTCGGTTTTATTCCCGAATTATCTTGACTACGCTAAAACGCGATCGCTTGTTTTCGTAGTCAATAATGGAAAGTTCATTTTCTGCCGGTGAGGAGCTTCCTCTCAGTCTCGCGAATTGCGATTTTTGGCAAGGTGTTTCTATTCTTTTTCAAATAGGATTTTACTTTGTCCGGATGATGGCTTATTAAACTTCTTAAAAGCCAGGATACGGCTTTGGTGATCAAAATATCTTTTTCAAATTTTAATTTATCAATATTATCAAAAGCCAAGCCGGATAACTTCGGGTTTTTGGAAGTTTTTGTCGGCTTAGTCAACAAAACCAAACTTGCTCGCCTTTTGCTTATATTTTTGTCTTTTGAAAATTTTGATAATAATTTCTTCCAAATTTTCCAGTCGCCCAGCAATTCTTCGGAAGAAAAATTGGATTGGCAGATGGAATCAATCTCTCCCCAGCCACAGGCGTTATCTATCCATTTGTCTAAATTTTTTGGGTTGAGTTGTTTTCTTAATTTTGGCAAAAATTGAAGCAATAAACTGGCAATACATATTTCTTCATGCGATTTTCCGGCGAATAAAGAATTAAGTAGTTCAATATAATCTGATAAGGAAATATCAAGATGGTTTTTTATCCAATCTTTGGCGATTTTTTTCTTTGTAGCGGATTTCAGGCAATAGAAAATTTTATTAGTGCCCATATACTTTTTAACCCAAGCAATTTCCCCTGTCCGCATCGCTACGCCGGCCCGCATCGCTACGCGAAGCGTTGCTGGCGGGTTTGCTTTTCTTTTTATTTCTCTTAAAATTTCCAAATAATATTTATTCATGCCGTAAATATTTTATGCCAATATTTATTTACTTTGAATTGCGAAATGCTTTTTTGGTCCTTTTTCCAAATTTCAGAGCGAAAATTTGATAGAACGAGGAAGCATATCCATCGGATATGCTTACGAGTTATAGCGAATTTGCGGCTGAAATTTGGAGAAAAGATCAGGAAATTCTCTTTTTTATTTGGTATTTCGTATTTCAAAGTATTTATATTATTCCATTATATGTTTTTATTTTAACATAACAAGTAAAAATTATCGTCAATTAAAAACCACGATCGTGGTTTTTAATTGACGATAAAAAAATAGCGCGAAAAGGGGGAGGGAAGTAAAAAGAGGTAAAATGGCGATAGGGGGTTGACAAAGAGCTTGGGATTTCTAAAATAGAAATATTAAATTAGCACTCAAAGGTCGCGATTGATAAATAAATTAAATATAACTAAAACTAGGCAAAATAGAAACAACCTTGAATCGCAAAATTTTTTCCAAACGATTTTGTTTTTATTTGAAGGCGAGCCGAAGCAAAAATTTTAAGGCATACTACAGAATGAAGTCTGCCGAGAAATTTTTGCAAAGGCGCAGACTAAATAAAAACACAAAGAGTTGAAGAAATTTTGCAATTCAGGGTTGTAAAAAAAATTATGAATATAAAACCATTATCTAATTACATCCTTATTGAGCCCTCAAAGGGAGAGGACAAGACAATAAGTGGAATTTTGCTTCCAGAAACAGCCGAGAAGGAAAGGCCAGAACAGGGTAGGGTAATCGCTGTGGGTCCGGGCAGAAAGACGGCTTCGGGTAAAATTTTGACACTGGATATAAAGCCGGGAGACAAGGTTTTGTTCACAAAATACGGGCCAAGCGAAATAAAGGTTGAAAATAAAGAATATTTAATAGCAAAAGAGGAAGACATTCTTGCTATAATAGAATAATGCTACGAAATACAAAAAAATATTAATATACAAAAATGTTTTCGTATATTAGTAAAAATTCGTAATTCGTAACTAAACTTATGGCTAAACAGATTTTGTTTGATGAAGACGCGAGAAAAAAATTGAAAGCCGGGGCTGACAAACTTGCCAACGCCGTGAAAATAACTATCGGGCCTAAGGGCAGGAATGTTGCCTTGGATAAAGGTTTCGGTTCGCCCACCATTACAAACGACGGAGTGACCATTGCCAAAGAAATAGAGCTGGAAGACAAGATTGAAAATATGGGAGTAGAGATCGTTAAAGAGGTGGCGGAGAAAACTAATGACATTGCCGGAGACGGGACGACCACGGCTATTATTTTGGCGCAGGCGATGATTACAGAAGGACTGAGAAATGTGGTTGCCGGCGCTAATCCTTTAGCGCTGAAAAGAGGCATTGAAAAAGGAGTTGAAAAATTGATTGAGCAGCTGAAAGGAATGGCGAAAAAAATAACAACAAAAGAAGAAATGGCGCAGGTGGCGACTATTTCAGCCGAGAGCGGGGAAATAGGCGGTTTGATTGCCGAGGTGATGGCTGAGGTCGGCAAAGACGGAGTAATAACGGTTGAGGAATCAAAAACATTCGGGATTCAGAAGGATATTGTGAAGGGCTTGCAGTTTGATAGGGGATATATCTCTCCATATATGATTACTGATTCTGAGAGAATGGAAGCGATTTATGAAGAGCCGTATATTTTAATCGCTGACAGAAAAATAACAGCCTTGAATGAAATTTTGCCTGTTTTGGAAAAAGTCGTGCAGACAGGAAAAAAGGAAATAGTTATTATTGCCGATGAGATTGAAGGCGATGCTCTTGCAACTTTAGTTGTGAACAAACTTCGCGGAATTTTTAACGCTTTGGCTATAAAGGCGCCGGGATTTGGCGACAGAAAAAAAGAAATGCTGGAAGATATCGCCGCGGTTACCGGAGCAACGGTAATCTCTGAGGAAAAAGGAATAAAGCTTGAAAAAATTGATCTGAATATGCTTGGTTCAGCGAGAAGAGTCGTTGCGACGAAAGAAAACACCACTATTATTGAAGGCAAAGGCGATAAAGAAAAAATTGAAGCAAGAGTGGCTCAAATAAAAAACGAGATAAGCGCTTCCAGTTCGGAATTTGACAAGGAAAAATTACAGGAGCGGCTGGCTAAATTAGCAGGAGGAGTGGCGGTTATCAAAGTTGGAGCTGCGACAGAAGTTGAGCAAAAAGCAAGACAACACAAAACTGAAGACGCGCTTTCTGCGACAAAGGCGGCAGTTGAAGAGGGTATTGTTCCGGGCGGAGGAGTGGCATTAATAAGAGCAAGTTTGGTTTTAGAAGGGTTAGACATAAACGGCGATGAAAAAACCGGGCTGAATATTCTAAAAAGAGCGTTGGAAGAACCGATTCGCCAGATAAGTCAGAATGCGGGAATAGACGGAGCTATTGTTGTTCAGAAAGTTAAGGAAGGGCAGGGCGGTTTCGGATTTAATGCCGAGAAAATGGTTTATGAAGATTTGCTGACAACGGGCATTGTGGATCCGACCAAAGTTGTGCGGTCTGCCTTGCAGAACGCGGCTTCAGCGGCAAGCATGTTCTTAACCACTGAATGCGTTGTGGCGGAGAAACCAGAAGAAGGCGGAAGTAAAAAAGGCATGCCTTCTATGCCGCCGATGGACTACTAATATCTTTTATCGTCAATATAGCGGGAGCATGTCCCGATATATTGGCAAAAAGCCGTTCCTTATTTTTCATAAGGAGCGGTTTTTTGTTTCAGTTAGGTGGATTGACAAATGGTTTTGATGGAATAAAATAAAATATCATAACCTATTTTTAACTACGAAATCTCGTTAAAAATTATTTTCAAAAATATGGAGGAGGGAAAAAAATTTTATCTAACTAGAAAAGGACTGGAAAATTTAGAGAAAGAATACGAATCGCTGAAAAAAATAAGGGTAGCTATGACCGATAATGAAGTCCCTAAACTTTTAGAATCCGAGGATTTAAACCCGGAGTATGTTTCTTTTCAAGAGGATTTAGAACGGCTGGAAAATCGCATCATTGAATTAGAAAATATTTTCAAAAATAAAGAAATAATAAAATCGCCTTCGCCCGAGCAAGCGGGGTCTGTCAATATAGGGGCAAAAGTGGCAGTGGAAGTTGAGGGAGAAAAAGAGGAATTTATGATTGTGGGAACTTTGGAAGCGGATCCGTCTATAGGAAGAATAAGCAATGAGTCGCCGGTGGGCGTGGCGTTTTTAGGGCACAAGCCAGGAGACGAGATTGTTGTTTCTCATCCTAAAAAAATAATTTATAAAATTAAAAAAGTGGAGTACGGAGAATCATAAGCGATATAAATAACTACGGGGAATGTCCTCATAGTATTACTACGAGTGCCCTATGTTTAAAAATATCAACAAGGTTATCAGGATTTTAATGGTAAGCGATTTTTTTTTGAATGCCGGCTGGGGATTTCTGTCTCCTATTTTCGCGATTTTCATAGTTCAGAGAATCACGGCGGGAGATACCATTCAGGCGGCAAAAGTCGCCGGATTCGCGGCGCTTTTTTATTGGATAACAAAATCGTCTTTGCAGATTCCTATCGGCAGATATTTGGATAAGAATCGCGGAGAGAAAGATGATTTTATATTTATGTTTTTAGGGACGCTTATCGTCAGCTTGGCGCCTTTGGGATTTATGATTTCTTCCAGTCCTTGGCATATTTATCTTTTTAACACCATTCACGCTCTCGGGATGGCGATGATGATACCTTCCTGGTACGCTATTTTCGGGAGGCACATAGACAAGGGCAGAGAAGCGTTTGAGTGGGGACTGGACAGCACTTCTTTGGGCATTGGGGTTGGAATCACAGGCGCTTGCGGCGGGATTATTTCCGCCCTTTTCGGGTTTAACGCGATTTTTATCGCGGCTTGGCTTTTGAATTTAATTTCCGCTTTTGTCATCTTGTCTATCCGCAAAGAAATAAGTCCAGATAATAAAACTACGCTTCATTTCCCGCCGTATGTTGCGATGTAGGTGTTAGCAAAACAAAAAGCCCCTTGAAAAAAATCAAAAGACTTTCTGGTGTGGACCTGGCGGGGTTCGCACCCGCTTCGTTGCGTGTCAAAGGCAATATGTTACTACATACACCACAGGCCCAGGTCCACGCAATAATTGTAAAACAAAAAGAGTCCTTTTTCAAGAACTCTTTCTGTGACACGCAACTTTAGTCCGTGATGTACGAACTATTGCCATTATTGTCATTGTAGCAAATTAAGGAACCTTGTCAAGTTTTTTAAAAATAAAAAAAGATGCCAAATTAGGTTGGCATCTATGGGGAGCGGGAGAGAGTCGTAAGAGTATCGGTGCCTAAGAAAAGCGTCTCCCAAGGAGTGTAAAAGCGTCCCTTAAGAAAGATTTTCAACTCGTCTATAGTTTTGGCGCTATAAATTCTCTTGGCGGCCTTACGGATTTTGGTACTTACTGATCGTTCATCTATTAATCCCTGGTGACCATGTCTGCTATGGGCAGCATAGATCGTAAAGTGTCTCGCAACTTTTATCATAGCCCGCATTTTTTCCCAATTTAAGTCGAAAGATCTTGCCATGTGATTTCCTTTCAGTAATTATTACTAGTGGGTTTTCACGATATTTTAATCATATTATATTATTTTATAAGTATCAATAGCAGATGAAAAATTTGGAAATCGCAAAAATATTTTATGAAATGGCGGATTATTTTGAAATGGAGGAAATTGATTTTAAGCCATTTGCTTACAGAAAAGCGGCGGTTGGGGTAGAGGCGACCAAAGAAGATATAGAGGAGATTTATAAAAAATGGGGACTAAAAGCGCTGGAAGAGATACCCGGGGTGGGGAAAAATTTGGCTTTGAAAATAGAGGAATATATTAAAACTGGAAAAATTTTGCGCTATGAAAGATTGAAAAAAGAAACGCCGGTGGATTTGGAAAAATTAATGTCGGTAGATGGCATTGGCCCGCGGAAAATAAAACAGCTTTACCAAAAATTGAAAATTAAAAATTTAAAGGATTTGGAGAAAAAAGCCAAATCCGGGGAAATCGCCGGATTGGAAGGGTTTGGAGAAAAGAGCGGAAAAAATATTTTGGATGGCATAGAGTTTGTTAAAAAAAGCAAAGGCAGATTTCTTTTGGGGAAAATAATGCCGTCAGTGGAAGATATTTTGAAAAAGCTTTCTGGATTAGAATATGTTTTAGAGATAACTATGGCAGGCTCTGCGAGAAGGATGAGAGAAACCATCGGAGATGTTGATATTTTGGCGGTTTCAAAAAATCCGAAAAAACTGGCTGATTTTTTTTCTGCTTTGCCAGAAACGGTTAAGGTTTGGAGTAAAGGATTAAAAAGAGTTTCCATAAGAACGAAAAGCGGATTTGATATTGATTTGAGAATTATTCCGGAAAAAAGTTTCGGCTCCGCTTTGCAATATTTTACCGGTTCTAAAGAACACAATATCGCGACACGGCGGATTGCCATAGAAAAAGGGTTAAAGCTGAATGAATATGGCGTTTTCCGCGGGAAAAAAATGATCGCTGGCAAAACTGAGCAGGATATTTATAGAGCAATAGGTCTTGCTTGGATTCCACCTGAAATAAGGGAAAATTCCGGAGAAATAGAAGCGGCTATAGCGGGAAAATTACCAGAACTTGTGGGATACGATGATATTAAAGGCGATTTGCATTGCCATTCCAGCTGGGATGGCGGAGAAAATTCAATTGAACAAATGGCTCAGGCGGCTATTGAAATGGGCTATGAATATATTGGCATTTCCGACCACACAAAATTTTTAAGGATAGAGCAGGGATTGGATGAAAAGCAATTACTTTTGCAGAAAAAGGAGATTGAAAAGTTAAATAATAGTTTCCCGCTTCCATCCCATTCCTCCGCGGAGGTGGGGGGAGAACGAAGGAGGAAATTCCGCATTATTCAAGGTTGTGAAACAAACATACTGGCTGACGGATCGGTTGATATCAGCGATGATGTCTTGGCGCAACTTGATTTTGTTATTGCCGGCGTCCATTCCGGGCTTAAAATGGAAAAAGAAAAAATGACGGAAAGAATAATAAAAGCAATGAGAAATCCGAACATTGATATTATTTCCCATCCTACAGGACGGCTTATCCAAGAAAGAGACGAGTGTCAAATTGATTTTGATAAAATCTTAATGGTTGCTAAAGAAACCGGAATAATTTTAGAAATAAATTCCTCGCCCGACCGGCTGGACTTGAAAGATATTAATATCAGAAAAGCGAAAGAAGCGGGAGTAAAAATGGCAATCAATACCGACAGCCATGACAAGATCCATTTGGGCAATATTAAATACGGGATAGCTCAGGCGAGACGCGGCTGGGCGGAAAAGGAGGATATTGTGAACAGTCAGAAATTAAATAATCTATTAGGCTATTTTAAGCGATAGGATAGTTGTTTAATCTTGTCTCGCAAAATAAGCGATCGCTTGTTTTGCGAGACAAGGTGTTTTATTTCATTGCCAGATGAAATCCGAAAAGAAATTATTTAAAGTATTAAAACAGCCGGTTTTTCAAATCGGCTTAATATTTTTTTTAACCTTGATAATTTATTCAAGCTCTTTTATTATCCCTTTTATCTGGGACGACGAAGTCCAGATTTTGGGCAATAAATTTGTCACAGAAGGAGGATTTTTGAAGGATATTTTCACGACATCGGTAATGATGGGCGGAAACGGACCCGGCGGAAATTCTTTTTACAGGCCGCTGGTTATTTTGCTTTACCGCTTTGAATATATTTTTTTTGGTTCCGATCCAACTGGCTTTCATATAATAAGCCTTGTTTTTCATTTTATTAACATCGCCTTTGTCTATTTTTTGGCAAGGAAAATCGCGTGTAGGCATTTTCCGATTTTGCCTTCGGGGCTTTGCGCTTTTCTGGCGAGTTTTTTATTTGCTTTTCATCCCGCAAATGCGGAAGCGATTTCCTGGCTTGCTTCTCAGGGAGACTTAATGGCAACATCATTTGCGCTTGGGGCGCTCTTGTTTTTATTTCTTTGGACTGAAGATAATTTCGGCAATTGGAAATTTTTAGCTGGAGCCCAAATTTTATTTTTCCTGACCTTATTTACCAAGGAGTCGTTTTTTGTTTTTCCTTTGACTTTTCTAGTCTACCTGTTTTATTTTTTTCGCAAAAGTATTTCAAGTATTTATAAATTCATTGAGGTATTTTTTATTCCAGCGATTATTTATGTTTTTTTTCGCTTTTTAATCGCTAAAATTTATTTTGGCTCAACTCTTTCTTTAATGGCAAAAGCGTCTTTGCCGGAGCGTTTTTTGACCGCCATAACTTCTCTGGCAGATTATTTGAAAATAATAATTTTCCCGGTTCCTCTTTTCACTGACCGCCAATTCGTGATTAAGGGATTAACGGATTACCGTTTCATTATTTCTGTTTCTGTTTTGATATTATTGGCAGTTGTGTTTTTATGGCTCCATAAAAAAGCAAGTCCGGTAATTTCTTTTTTAGGGTTTTGGTTTTTAATCGGCATTTTTCCCGTATTAAATGTAGTATTTATCACGGGCCAGGCAATGGCAGAGAGGTATCTTTATTTTCCAGCCATTGGCATTTTTATTTTATCCGCCTTAGGGTTGGTTTTTTTAATCAAAGAGACCCCGAGTTTTCTGAGGGCGGTTGTTGCCTTGTTTTTATTAATTATTTTTTGTTTTTTTGGGCGAACTGTTATGGCGCGGAATGAATTATGGCAAAAGCCATTGGATTTTTATCAGCATGACGCAAATCTGTCTCCGGAAAGTTTTCTTCTGCAAAATAATCTGGGAGTGGAATTATTCCGGCAGGGGAGATATGAAGAGGCAGGGAAAGCGTTTGCGAAGGCGATTGAAATTGAGCCAAAATACGGGGTTTCCCATAATAATTTAGGGGCGATTTTCCAGAGAAGGGGAGAGGCAGAAGAAGCGATCTTAGAGTATAAAAAAGCGATAGAGCTTTCCGGTTATTATCTTGCCTATATTAATTTGAGCGATATTTATATCGGCGAAGAAAGATATGGCGAAGCGATTTCGCTTCTTGAACAAGCGGCAAAAATTTTTCCTTACGATTCGGCAATTTTTTCCCGTCTGGAATTTTTCCGTCAAAAACAGAAATAATTAAAAAAATAATAATTGTGTTTTTTCATTCCGTCGTTAAAAATTACGATAGTTGGTTTTAATGTCCGATGGGCATTATTGATTTTCAGCGACTTGTGTTCGGACTTTCATATTCTCTGATCTTCGGCAATCGCGGCTTTAAAAATTGCCATCATCTTGGGCTTAGAAGTAAAAACTAAAAGTCCTCCGATGGACATCGGAGGACTTTTAGTTTTATTTGCGTCGGTGCGGCTATCTGGTGGCAACACGCTTGTGGCCACCAGATAGCCGCACAACATCATTTAGATTTAGAGGTCGCTTCTTCAACGATTTTTTTAAATATGTCCGGCTGGCTTTTGGTCAATTCGGAAAGAATTTTTCTGTCAATGGCGATATTTTTTTCTTTAAGCATATGGATAAAACGGCTGTACTGCAAACCCTGCGCCCGGCAAGCGGCGTTTATGTGTATCTGCCAGAGCGCCCTGAAAGCTCTCTTTTTATTTCTTCTATCCCTGTACGCGTATTTCCACGCGTGAATAACCGCCTCTTTTGCGAGACGGAATTTTGATTTTCTTCCCCAACGGAAACCTTTCGTGTATTTCAATAATCTTTTTCTTCTGTGATGGGCTGTTACGCCCCTTTTAACTCTAGGCATACCTTTTCATATCTTTCCGATTAGTTTTTTAATTTTATTGGCTGTCGGCAGAGAAACCGCAATCCATTTCCTGCCTTTTCTTCTTTGCTTTCCTGTTTGCTTCGCCCGAAAATGGTTTTGACCGGTTGCCCTTCTCAGGACTTTGCCGGTTTTGGTTATCTTAAACCTTTTTACAAATGATTTCCTTGTTTTCATTTTTATTTAATACTATTTACTTTGTATTTTGCGCTTGGCGCAAAATTTCAATAACATTATTTTTTTGTAATAATCATTGTGAAGCCCCTTGGCTCTTTTTTTAATTCTCTATCTGTTCTTATTGGTAATCTTTTTTCCATCAGTCCAATGAATTTTTTTATTTTTTCCCTCGCGAAATCCTGATGGGCTTTTTCTCTGCCGAATAGGCGCATTTCTATTCGGACAGAGTCGCCTGCTTTCAGGAATTTTTCCGACTGAGATGCCCGCACATCCATATCATGCTCTGATATCCCGAAAGTAAGGCGGATGCCTTTTAATTCTCCGCCTTTATGGCGAAGAGCGTCTTTTTCTTTTTTCTGTTGCTGGTATATGTATTTTCCGCGCTCTATTATTTTGCAAACCGGCGGCTCCACCTTTTCGGTAACTTGGATTAAATCAAGATTCCGCTTTTGCGCGATTTGGATCGCCTGAAAAATCGGCAAAATCCCCAGCTGTTTGCCTGTTTCGTCAATTACTCGCACTTCCTTCGCCCTTATTTGGTTGTTTATGTAGGTTCTCTTGTGCAGATTTTTTATTTGTTCTGATTATATTATAAACTACGCTTCTTCGGCTACTTTGAACTGCGAAATTCCTTCCGAACTTTTTTGTTTTTGTTTTCGGACGAAAAGTTGATAGAACGAGGAGGTTTATACAAAGTATTTATATACTTGTTTCACTCGTTCGTAAAAGGAAAATCTACGCTCGTCAGAATGAAAATTTATTTTCATTCTTCCTCGCTTGCTTTTCCTTTTACTCTCTAATAAGCCGACTAGTTACAGCAACTTTGCGGTCAAAACCAAAATACAAAGAGTTGAAGAAATTTTGCAATTTAAGGTAGCTGCTAATCTCTGAATTTTAATTTGTGTGGAGATGGGGGCGTTGAAGCCCCGTCCAAAAGATCGGCTAAAATAATTCTACAAGTTTATTCTGTTTTTATTTTCGGATAATTAAATATGAAGCAGAAAAAAATTAATTATCTTATCCCCATTGCCTCAATGATTTTAGGGGCGAAAAATCATCTATCCCAATAATATGACACCTTCATCCGCCTATTGGGAGTTAGCGGTGAAGATGGCGTTAAACGTATGCTAACGCAGGTTTGTTA
>MHMF01000009.1:0-999 GCA_001821475.1 Candidatus Nealsonbacteria bacterium RIFCSPLOWO2_01_FULL_38_120 | reverse complement strand
ATGGTTTCTTTTTTGTCGTATTTTTTCTTGCCTCTTGCTATCCCGAATTCAAGTTTTATTTTTGCATTTTCAGTATAGACCTTAATGGGTATCAAAGTCAAGCCTTTTTCACTTGATTTTCCGATTAGGTAATTTATTTCGGATTTATTCAAAAGAAGTTTTCTCGGTCTTTCCGGATTATAGTTTGCGCTCGCGTTTTTCGGCTGATATGCGGGGATTTTCGCTCCGATTAAATAGATCTGGCTGTCTTTGAAAACAACATAAGAACCAGCCAAGCTTATTCTGCCCAGCCGTATTGATTTTACTTCCTGGCCGGTTAAAACAACCCCGGCCCGGAATTTTTCTTTTATTTCATAATTGAAATAGGCCTTTTTGTTTTCCGAAAATATTTCCATATCATTATTATTTATATATATCCTTTCTATATCCAATTTCGATCAGTTTTATTATTTTCGGGTTTTCAAACTGAAAAATTACCCGCTAGTCGCGAGTAATTCTAAAAGAATATAATCCAACTAATTGATGGGCAAGCGGTTTTGTATGCGGTAAAGGATAAAAAGTATTTTGCGATAAAGCATCTAATTGTATTTTTAATTTTTCCTGAATATTTTTAGGGAGTTTTTTAGCGGACTTCAAAAAATGGTTGCCGTAAATTAACAAAATCATAAATTTTTTTTTTGCAATTGTCCCAAAAAAATTTCACCATTTTTGAAAACAAACTTTGCATTTTCTTTTGAGGCCATTAGAATTGTTCTAATAAATTTCTGTTTATATTCTCCTTCATTATCTTTTAATAAGTTTCCAATAAGAAAAGAGCGAAGCATTCTTACTTCTTTTTTTAGGCCTAAAATATCCCGATTGAATTTTTTTATAGCTATTTGAGTCATTATATTAATAATAGTTTTTTGAGTTTTTTTGTCAAATAGCGTCGTATTTCATCGTAGTAAAATTCCTCCGATCGGAGGAATTTTACTACGATGAAAAAAGTTGAAAAATAAA
>MHMF01000008.1:1476-14616 GCA_001821475.1 Candidatus Nealsonbacteria bacterium RIFCSPLOWO2_01_FULL_38_120 | reverse complement strand
CGAAAATGTGTTTTCGTTTACTCCTCCCTCCCTTCGTAATTATAGCAAATTTGCGGCTGAAATTTGGAAAAAAGACCACGAAATTCTTTTTTTATTTGGCATTTCGTAATTCAAAGTAAGTATATCTTCATTATTATTATGCGAATTATTGCTGATTTTCATATTCACTCAAAATATTCCAGGGCGACAAGCAAGGATATGGATTTAGAGCATTTGGATAAGTGGGCAAAAATAAAAGGCATAAATGTTTTGAGCGCAGGTGACTTTACTCACCCGGAGTGGTTTTTAAATTTGAAGAAAAATTTAATTCCAACGGAACAAGGTTTGTATAAATTAAAATCATGCGGAGAAACCAGTTTTATATTAACCGCTGAAATAAGTTGCATTTATTCTAAAAACGGGAAAGTCAGAAAAATACACATCGTTGTATTTTCTCCTTCGCTTGATGCTTGCGAAAAAATTAATAAAAATTTAGCCAAAATAGGAAATTTAAAATCCGACGGCAGGCCTATTTTAGGATTAGACGCCAAGGATTTGGCAAAAATTGTTTTAGACGTTTCGTCCGATTGCTTAATCGTGCCGGCTCATATTTGGACGCCTTGGTTTTCGCTTTTTGGCTCAAAATCAGGGTTTGATTCAATTGAAGAGTGTTTTGAGGATTATTCAAAATATATTTTTGCTTGCGAAACTGGACTATCTTCAAACCCTGAAATGAATTGGCGTATATCAAATCTTGATAAAATCGCTTTAATATCCAACAGCGACTGCCATTCGCCCCAAAAAATAGGCAGAGAGGCGAATGTTTTCAATGCTGATTTAAGCTATTATAATATTATTGAGGCGATTAAAAACAAAGACCCTGAAAAATTCCTTTATACAATAGAATTTTTCCCGGAGGAAGGAAAATACCACTATGACGGCCATCGGGCTTGCGGATTGAGTTTTTCGCCTCAACAATCCAAGAAATACAGCAATATCTGCCCTAATTGCGGAAAACCGCTTACTATTGGAGTCTTAAATAGAGTTCAGGAGTTATCCGATAGACCCATTGGAAGCAAACTAAAGGGCGCAATACCATTTAAATCCCTTGTTCCGCTTATGGAAATAATCGCTGAAGCGCTCGGGAAGACAGTAATAGCAAAGCAAGTCGGGATAGAATATCATAAATTAATAAATAATTCAGGAAGCGAGTTTGAGGTTTTATTAAATGTTCCGATTCGGGAGTTAAATGCTTCAACATTGCCTGAAATTGCGGAAGGCATAATAAGAGTAAGGGAGGGCAAGATTCAGGCAGAACCAGGGTATGACGGCGTTTATGGGAAAATACATATTTTTTCAACCCACGAGCGAAAAAAAATTTCAAATCAAGAAATATTATTTTGAATTATAAATAAATTTGGTTGTAGTAAAATTACCACGATCGACGGAAATTTACTACAGCCGATTTGTAAAAATTAAATATTTTTTATGACAAAAAAAGAAGCGAAACAGCGAGTTGAAAGGTTGAAAAAAATAATTAACCATAACAGGTATCTTTACCATGTTCTGGACCGTCAGGAAATTTCGGATTCAGCCCTTGATTCTTTAAAAAAAGAGCTTTTTGATTTGGAAACGCAGTTTCCGGAACTAATTACTTTTGATTCTCCAACCCAGAGAGTGGCAGGGAAGCCATTGGATAAATTTGAAAAGGCGAAACATTCAAAGCAGATGCTTTCTTTTAATGACGCTTTTTCTGAACAGGATATGGATGGCTGGCTAAAAAGGGTTTCCAAGCTTTTAACAAGAGATGAAGTGGAAAAAATTGATTTTTATTGCGAATTAAAAATAGACGGGCTGGCAATAGAATTGGTTTATGAAAAAGGAGTTTTATCTGTTGGCTCTACAAGAGGGGACGGCGAAATTGGCGAGAATGTTACTCAAAATTTAAAAACTGTTGAAGCGATTCCATTGGAATTGGCGCGGGGAAAAGGGGGCGATGGGTCGTTTATAGTTCGCGGAGAAGTATTCATATCTAAAAAAGAATTTGGAAAAGTTAATATAGAACAGGAAAAATCAGGACTGCCCGTCTACGCCAATCCGAGAAATTTGGCGGCTGGATCTATAAGGCAATTGAATCCTAAAATTACAGCTATCCGGCGATTAGATTCTTTCGCCTATGATTTAATCACTGATTTTGGATTGGAAACCCACGAAGAAAAACATAAATTATTAAAGAAACTTGGTTTCAAGACAAATTTTTATAATAGATACTGTTTTAATTTGCGGGAAGTTTTCCAATTTCACAAGGAATGCCAAAAAATCAGAGAAAAAATTCCTTATGATATTGACGGAATTGTGGTTATTGTTAATTCAAACAGAATTTTTGAAAAATTAGGAGTTGTAGGCAAAGCTCCAAGAGGAGCTATCGCCTATAAATTTCCTGTAAAACAAGCTACAACCGTTGTAGAAGATATTAAAGTCCAAATAGGCAGGACAGGCGCTCTAACGCCCGTGGCGCGTTTAAAGCCTATTTCCGTGGGAGGAGTGGTGGTTTCCAGAGCAACATTGCACAACCAAGACGAGATAATGCGGCTGGGCGTTAAAATCGGGGATACGGTAATTGTCGGAAGAGCTGGAGATGTGGTGCCGGATATCATAAAAGTATTGCCTGAATTAAGAACAGGCAAGGAAAAAGATTTTAAAATGCCGAATGTTTGTCCTGTTTGCGGAAGCAAAATTGTAAAGCCGAGCAAGGAAATTATTTATCGTTGTTCCAATCAGGATTGTTTTGCTCAAAAAAAAGAATATTTTTATCATTTTGTTTCAAAAAAGGCGTTTGATGTCAGGGGATTGGGGCCGAAAATAGCCGATAGATTGCTTGACGAAGGGCTTGTCTCCGACCCGGCAGATTTATTTGGGATAGCAGAGGGGGATCTCGCGCCGTTAGAAAGATTCGCCGAAAAATCAGCCGCTAATTTAATAAAATCAATACAAAACAGAAAGAATGTTGATCTTCCAAAATTTATTTATAGCTTGGGGATTAGAAATGTGGGCGAGGAAACCGCATTTGATTTAGCTGATCATTTTAGAAACATTGAAAATATGGAGAGGGCGAAGTTAGAAGATTTCCAAAGCATAAAAGATATAGGGCCAATAGTGGCAAATTCAATTTTTGTTTGGTTTTCAAGGAAAGCTAATTTGGAATTTTTAAATAAGCTTAAAACAGCGGGAATATCTATCCGATATACCAAAAAAGAGAATAAAAATCAGAAACTAAGTGGCAAAACATTTGTTATTACCGGCATTTTAGTTGGCCAAACTAGGAAACAAGCGAAAGAAAAGATTAGGGCGTTGGGCGGAGATGTTTCGGAGTCGGTTTCAAAAAATACTGATTTTCTGGTTGCCGGATTAGAGCCTGGTTCAAAATACGAAAACGGTAAAAAACTCGGGGTGAAAATAATAAACGAAAAAGAATTTTCGGAAATGATTTTATGAAATACGAAGCGACATTATTAAAATGGATAAAATGGGGCGTGATTCTGACTATTTTTATGCCTTTGGTATTGGGTCCCTTTGGCATTACTCTTTCTAATTGGCCTAAAGCGGTATTTTTTAGAATTTTAGTAGAAATAATTTTTATCCTTTACTTGTTGTTGGTTTATATAAACCAGAAATATCTTCCCGGTTTCTCATTTTTAATTTGGGCAAATATTATTTTTTTTGGGATTTTATTTTTATCAGCCCTGTTGGGAGTGAATTTTTATCGCAGTTTTTTTGGAGACTTATATAGGGCGGAAGGATTGGTCTTGCATTTGCATTTTCTGGTTTTTTTGATTATCGTCGTAGCTGTTTTTTCTAAAATAAATGATTGGACGAAATTTTTAAAAATAACCGTGATAGTAGGCGCGCTTTCAAGCTTTGCCGGAATACTCCAAAAAATCGGGACGCTTCCTTTTTATAAAAGCAATCCATTCTCTTTTTACGGGGTAGCCCTTCCTCATAGGATATCCGGAACATGGACTAACCCCGACTTCTTCGCTCCATATATTGTATTAAACATTTTTCTTGTATTTTATCTGTATACTTTGGAAAAAAATAAAAGATGGAAAAATATTTTAATATTTATTTCTGCTTTGAATATCTTATCCCTTATATTATCAGAAACCAGAGCTTCGTGGATTGGTTTTGGAGCAGGCGTTATTTTTTTCTTTGCGGTTCAGCTTTCACGCCTGTCTTTTTTCTCCTTAAAAGCGAAAAAAGCGGTTTTAGCGGGGTTTCTATTTTTATCCATAGCCGGGCTTTTTTTCACGCTTAATCAGGAGGGTTTTTTTCTTTCTGAAAACCGCTTGATTAAGAAAGTTTCCACTTTATTTGATGTGAATTCAATTTTATATTCCGGTCGTTTGGCTGGCTGGAAAATAGCCATTTCCGCATGGCGGGACAGGCCTATTCTCGGCTGGGGTCCGGAGTCATATAGTTTTCTTTTTGATAAATATTTCAGGGAGGAATATCTTGATTATATTCCTGAAAGCATTTTTTTTGACAGGCCGCACAATAAGGTCTTGGAAATTATGGCGACAAACGGAACAATTGGAATACTGGCGTATATTGGATTGTTTTCCGCGATTTTTTATTGTCTTATCAAAAATTATAGAAAAAATCCAGCCGGGAATCTATTTTTAATGGCTCTTTTTATTTCTTATTTTGTCCAAAATTTATTTATTTTTGACACCATAGGGACATATTTTATTTTTTTTCTTGCGATGGGATTTATTAATAATTTTTATTTTAACAAGCCCGAACGACGGCCTGCGGAGAAGCGGGGAAATTATTTATTGAAAGCAATTATTATTTTTCCGCTAATCGCTGTTTCTATTTTAACTATTTATTCATTAAACTTAAAACCGACTATTGCTTGCATGGACTTTGTGAAAGGCGTATATAATCTTGAGGCCAAGGACTACGAAAAAACCATTTCTTATTTTTACAAAGGAGTGGGCAGGGCAACATTATTAAACAATGATTTCAAAAAAGAATTTATAGAAAGAACGCTTTTATTGCTTAACAATAATACCCTGCCTCAAGGCTTATCTGAAAGGATGATTAAAATTCTTTCCGGATTAAAAGCGTCTGTTGAAAAATCATTGGAAATTCCGGATAGGCGGCAGATTACTTATTATAAGATGCTGGCGATAATTAATGAAAAAGAATATCTGATTTCCGGGGACGAAAATAATCTTAAAGAAATGGAAAGGATTTTGAATGAAGCAGTAAACTTTAATAAAGAAAAAGCCGCGCCTTATCAAATGCTTGGCGTTTTAAGGATATATCAGAAAAATTTTCAAGAAAGCGATTATTTTTTCCAAAAATATTTTGATCTTAGCGGGAGAGACAGGATTTCTATCTGGAAGCAGATGGGGGTAGTTTATTCAAGGGCGGACGAGAAGGACAAGGCCGCTGAAAATTTTAAAAAATATTTAATTGGAGAGCTTACCGTAATCAGGGTGAATAAAACATATTCAAGGCAAGACCTTCAGAGAATTTTTTCTTTTTCCGCGGACTTAATTAAATTCCATATAGAGAATTTTAACGATAGGGAAGAGCCGAAAGAAATACTTGTCCGTTTGATTGACGCGTTTCCGGAATATGAAAATTGGATAAACGCTAATATAGGGATATTGATATAGATAATCACCTCTTTAATATTCCCCTCCGATGGTCATCGGATGGGAGGATGGTTGGGGAGAAAGGGGAGAGCGCGGGATGAAAAAGGAAATTTTACCCTCAATAGCATAGAGATTAAAAAATATGGTTGATTATTTGAAAAAAATTGATTGGATTATGCTGGCTACGGTTTTTTTTATTTTTGGAATTGGACTGGCTTCAATTTATAGTTTTTCTATTTCAAGGGGAGATTTTATATATTTTGAAAAGCAGATTATTTTTTTCGCCTTTGGAATTTTTTTTATTTTCCTTATCGGTTTTTTTGATTGGCGGATTTTTCGCCAGAGCCCTTACTTTATTTTAGCCGCATATTTTATCTGTATTCTTTTGTTGGTAGGGCTTTTTTTATTAGCTCCGGAGACACGAGGTATAAAAGGTTGGTATAAATTCGGATTTTTTTCTCTTGATCCGGTAGAGCCAATGAAAGTAATATTGACAATACTGCTGGCAAAATATTTTTCAATGAGGCACATAGAGATGTATAAATTAAGACATATATTTCTCTCCAGTTTTTATCTGATTCTGCCCTCGGTTTTGATTTTTTTCCAGCCGAATTTCGGGTCGGCAATGATCTTAGCGGCGCTCTGGGTCGGGGTGCTGATAATCTCCGGTATAAAACTAAAACATTTTTTAATTTTATGCTTTGCAATGATTTTAATTTTATCGCTCGCATGGCTTTTCCTGTTGAAAGATTATCAGCAAGCGAGAATAATAAGTTTTTTCAGTCCTCAAGTTGAGCCGCTTGGCATAAGCTGGCATCAGACACAGGCCAAAATTGCGATCGGCTCAGGCGGGTTATTCGGCAAGGGGTTTACTAATGGATCTCAGGCAATGTACGGTTTTCTGCCAGAGCCTCATACAGACTTTATATTCTCTGCTATTGCCGAAGAATTAGGGTTTATGGGTATATCGGTTCTTCTTATTCTATTCTTAATTTTGCTTTGGAGGATTATAAGAATAAGCCTTTCAGCTGAATCAAATTTTCCCCGTCTTTTCGCTTCGGGCATGGCGATTATTTTATTTTTTCATATTATAATTAATGTCGGAATGAATCTTAGCATTCTGCCGGTGATTGGAATCTCTCTGCCATTGGTAAGTTATGGCGGGTCAAACTTGATTTTCTTTTGTATTGGGTTGGGAATCTTGCAAAGCATAAGAGCGCACAAATAAAAATTAAAAATCAAATCTCAAAAATTAAAAAAGTATATGAATTAGTCATTAGCTAATCTAATAAATGTCTTAGTTTGTCTAATGACTAATTCATATCTTGTGAATTGTCGCGAAGCGACACATTGGTTTTGCATTTTTCGTTTTGCGGTTTACGCTTATAATTGTCGCGAAACGACGCCACAATTTTGAGATCTGAGATTTGATTTTTGAGATTACTATGTGTATCGGATATCCGATAGTTATACACAGGATAGGCGATTGACACTAATTTATGAGTCGGCGATAATATAATAATCAGCCGATTTTTTGGTTGCATTTTTAGTATATTAAACAATTGAAACGGTGTATCCGATATAGATATGAATAAACAAGATTTAGTCAATAAATATATATCTCTCCATGAAGCAACTACATATTGCCAATATTCGCAGGAGTATTTGAGTTTGCGCGCAAGAACAGGCAAATTAAAAGCTGTAAAATTAGGCAGAAATTGGATGACTAAAAAAGAGTGGCTGGACGAATATGTCGCGACAGTTGAACAATATAAAGAATATATTGATGAATGCATAGAAAGAAAAGAAAATAAAATTAACGGAGCAGAAGCATTTAAATCATTTACTAAAAAAATCGCTCCTCCCGAGAATCTTCCAATCGGCGAATTAGGATTTTTTGGAAAGATACAAGAAGTTATATTTAATTTCCCGTCCTCGGAATTTTTCAAAAATCAATTAGGTTTTGGGTTTGCCACGGCTCTCGTCTCTGTATTAATAGTAGCGGGGTGCGTTTTTGGAAATTCATTTTTGTTAAAAGTTTTCTGGCAATCTAATTCTGTCGTAAAAATAGTTTCCGCGGCAGGAGATGTTATTGCCTTGCAATTTATCAATTCTTCCGCGGAAGGTTTGATTGAAGTTGCCGGGTCGGCTATTCAATTAGCAATTAATATCGGAGGGGCAGGAGATAAATTTATTATTTATTCCGCGGAAGGTTTTGTGGAAGTTGTTGGTTTAGCGAACGAACTGGCTATGATTGTAAACGATGCGGGAGATTTTGTCGCAAGCGGAATTATAGAAGTTTCTAAAAAATCAGCGTTTGTTTTTTCAAACAATATCAATGCGATAGCTGAAAATGTCGGAGAAGCGGAAATTACAATTATTAAAGAAGTTGCAGGAATTTCGAGCAAAAGTATTTTAGCAACGGCGCGCGATGCCAAAGAAGGAGTTGAAAATATTAATTATGCAGGCGACAAGCTTTTAGATTGCTTTGTGGCGAGAAATATCAGGGACGGGATAAATTCTTATTCCGCTGTTTTCGGCGTTGCCGGGAGCATCGCTAACGATATTGGAAATTCCGGCGATTCGCTGATGGCGGCTTCAGTCAAAGATTTCAATGGAGCTATAGATAGCGCGTCCGTTCTTACATATATTGTAGGCGGCGCTGGAAACGAAATTATAGAAGGGTCGTTTGCCGGGGCAAAGGATTTATCTTTTCAGGCAAGCAAGATTTCATCTTTTGCCATTGATAATGTTTTAGCGGGGAAAACAGCTCTCGTATTGCAAGCCAGCGCCTTTACCGATTATAGTCGTTGGATTTTTGAAACGTTCAGAAATAAAGTTTTTTCTTTCGGCGATTCAATCAAATCATTTACGGATGATTTTATACAAAGTTCGGGCAATATGTTGCTTTCTTTGAAGGAAGGAATAGTTGAAACATTTGATAATTTAACTTTTGCGATTTCTGAAAAAACAAGAGATGTTTTTGCTTTTTTATATGAAATACCCGATATCTTGACCAACCCGCCGATTAACCAAATAGTGGAAGTAGAAAATCTTTCGTCTATGGCCTCTCAAAATACAGAGGGGATAGTTGTTATTCCGATTGAAAACGATGAGGAAAAAACAAAAGAAAAGATAAAGTCATTTTTCTCTGATGAAGTTGTGGTCGCGCCGAGAAATAAAGAGTCAGGGATTATTATTCCGGTATTCAAAAGCAAAGAAGGAGGAGAATATATGTATATGATGGTGCCGATAAATGATAAAAATTAATTGATTAAATGATTAAATGCGAGCAATCGCATTGTGTGCCTACCAGGTAGGCACACAAGGTAGGCAATAGGTGGGCACACAATAATCAAATGGAAAAAAATTTGAAGGAAAAAGAAAAATTAGCGGAATATTTTTTAAGGGGGCTGGCTTTGGCGGTTTTGATTATTTCTCCTTTGATTATTTTTCCGGCAAGAATATTCGCATATCAGATTGAAAAAATAAATTTGGCTGGAACTCTTGTTGGAGATTTTGTTTTAAGTCCCGGCAAAATAGAATTATGGATGGAGCCCGGAGAAAAAATTACGAAAGTGATTTCAGTCACAAATAGAACCGGCGCTGAAATGAATTTCAAAATTGAAATTGAGGATTTCAAGGGTTCTTACGAGCCGGAAAATCCTATTGTTTTTTTGGGAGGAGAAGAGGGTCTTTATTCTTTGAAAAATTATTTAAAGCCGGAAGTTTCGGAATTCACCTTAAAATACGGAGAAAAAATAACAATTCCGGTTGAAATTTCAATTCCCCAGAATATTGAGCCAGGGGGGCTTTACGGTTCCGCGCTTGTGGAAACAAATCCTTCCGAAGAGCAATCAGCTGGAATGGGGACAGAAGTAAAAGTTGTTTCAAGATTAGGAGCGCTGTTTTTCGTGAGAATCAGCGGAAATGCCATAGAGCAAGCTGTGTTGAAAGATTTCCGCACAGAAAAGTTATTTTATAAGAAAGGGCATATTCTTTTCAGCGCGGCTATAGAAAACAAAGGAAATGTTCATTTGGTTCCTTACGGGATTATCGGAATAAAAAATATATTCGGCAGAGAGGTTGGAAAAATAGAGGTGGATCCTTGGTTCGTAATGCCTGATTCTGTAAGAACGCGCGAAATACAATGGGATAAGCCATGGCTTTTCGGCAGATACGAAGCAACCTTGAAAGTTAACAGGGGCTATCAAGATATTATTGACGAGGAGATGATTTATTTTTGGGTTTTGCCGTGGAAAATGCTGGCAATTGGAGGAGCGGGGTTGATTATTTTATTAGGGGCGATAATTTTTATCATCAAGAGAAAATAAAAATCCAAAAGCAATTTTTAATTTTATAAATAATGATTTAATGTTTAAATTTTTAAACCGAACCCGTCGTCATAAAAAATTGGGACATTTAAAAATTATTTAAAAATTTGGAATTAAAAATTGGAAATTTTGTAAAATACGATGGTAAAATATTTGAGAACAATTATTATAATATTCGGATTGCTGTTAACAAGGTTTTTTGTTGATGCCGCTATGCAGAGCGGGAATTATAAAATTCAGTCGGAAGATGTTAATGTCGGAGGGAGCGACAGTTCCGCGTCAACAAATTATAAAACGCAGGACAGCGCGGGTGGGATTGCTACGGGCGTTGCGACGAGCGCGAATTACAATTTGAGAGCCGGCTATCGCCAGATGTCAACTGAATTTTCTCTGACAATTTCTTCGCCTGATGATATTGATTTAGGAACTATCCCTGGAATTGCGGGCGGAATCGCCACGGGAAGCATTGCATGGACAACGATAACTGATAATCCGGCTGGCTACAATTTCAGCGTAAAAGCGTCAGCTTCTCCGGCTTTAACTGGGCAAACATTGGGTGATAGTTTCGCGGATTACACAGAGGCGTCAGCAGGAGTTCCTGATTACGAATGGGCGATTTTAGACAGCGTGGCTGAATTCGGATACAGCCCGGAAGGAAGCGGTGTTGTCCAGAAATTCAGAGACAACGGCTCTGTCTGCGCGACAGGTTCAAACAATACCGCGGACAAATGCTGGTACTATTTTTCAACAACGGATGAAGCGATAGCGAGTTCTGTTTCGCCTAATCAGCCGTCAGGAACAGCCACGACATTAAAATTAAAAGCCCAGCTTTACAACGAGGACGGCGTTCCGAATAATGAAACAGGATCGCTTCTGGGCGACACATACCGGGCGGTAATCACAGCAACGGCAGTGATGCTGTAAGCACCAAATCCAAAATCACAAATCACAAATAAATTACAATGACCAAAATCAAAAATTCAAAAAGTGTCTTGGCAACCAAAAATCAAAAAGGTAAGCAGTTTTGAATTTATAATTTTGGATTTATTTGTAATTTGTAATTTTGAAATTGTAATTTAATAGGAATTAGAATGATGAGGTTAATTTCAAAATGAGATGTTCAATGAAAATATTATCAGCAATAATAATACTGGCTGGATTGCTCTTTTTAAGCAGTTTTGTTTTTAATAATTCAAGCGATTTTGTTTTAGCTACGACTGATTCCGCAAATGTGGGAGTGATAGTTACTTCCACTTGCCCAAACGGGAGATGTGATCTGGATGGCGGAGAGAATTGGGATAATTGCACCTTGGATTGCAGTTGCAATAATAACGGCATTTGCGAATCGGCAAGAGCGGAGAATAGCAATAACTGTCAGTCGGATTGCAAATCTGCTCCGCAGACAGAAAGATTTTTTGCTGATATTACACCATCCTGGATATTCAGTATTTCTGTCGGGAATATTACTATGACTTCCGTTGAAATTTCCTGGGACACGAATGAGCCGTCTGCTTGCGATTTATCGTGGGGAAGATCGCTTGAATACGGAGACGGAAGCGCGACGGAAAGTTTTTTGAAAATAAAACATTTGATTGCCATTAGCGAATTATTAGCCGGGACGAATTATCGCTTCAGTATTATTTGCAGAGACGTCAACCAGAATAAAATAGAAAGCAGCGGCAATTCATTTAATACTTTGGATTTGCCCGATATTATTCCGCCTGCCAATGTAAGTAATTTTGAAATAATTCCGAACGATGGAATGGTTGATCTGAAATGGCAGAATCCGCCGGACAGCGATTTTATTCAAGTCAAAGTTGT
This sequence comes from Candidatus Nealsonbacteria bacterium RIFCSPLOWO2_01_FULL_38_120, assembly GCA_001821475.1. GTDB lineage: Bacteria > Patescibacteriota > Minisyncoccia > Minisyncoccales > GWA2-38-27 > GWA2-38-27. The sequence goes on along the minus strand of MHMF01000008.1, from coordinate 2,816 downwards.
AAGGAGCGAAAAATTCTATCCGATAGACCCATTTGACGGAATTATTGTCTATTTGGGCAAGGGCGAAAAATTTGTTGACACGGGGCTGGAAAATAACAAGCCATACTATTACGCCGTTTTCACTTATGACAAAAATAACAATTATTCTTCAGGCGCTATTTCCGCCGCGACTCCGCATCAGCCCGACATTATTCCGCCTCTGATTGTTCCAGTTGTTGTCCCTGCGCCAGAGGAAGTCCAAAAAATAAAACTTGATGACTTTGATTTTATCCAAAATAACAGAAAACTCCGCGTTTCAGAAAGCAATCTTATTGGCGTTTTAGAGGGACTGCCTCTGACCATATCAATTGATTATGAAAAAGTTCCTGAAGTCCTGAAAACAATAATGATAACTTTGGAAAAGTCAGCGGCAGGACAAGGACAAGAAAATAAATATTTTTCCTTTCTTTTGAGAATAAATAAAGACAAGACAGCCTACGAAACGACATTGGTTCCTCCGGAAGAAATTGCTGATTACCCACTATCCGTGATTGTGATGGATTATAAAAATCAGAAGATGAAAGAAATTGGGGCAAAGCTCGTAATTTTGCAAACAGCTTCCATTTTCAATATGCTTCCTTGGCAGGAAAAAGTTAAGAGAGAGCTTTTATTCGCGTTGATAGTTGCCGTGGCTATTGAAATTATTTACCGTATTCACAGAAAATCAAAAGTAAAAATTTATTATAATGTTTAGAAGCGTAAAGAAAAATTTAATAGCAATGATAATCCTGACGATGTTAGGTGGTTTTGCTGTTTCTGTAAACGCCGCTTTCAATGAACAAATAAATTTTCAGGGGAAGTTGACCAACAGTTCAAATTTATCTGTTGCGGACGGCAACAATTGCATGAAGTTTTCTTTGTATACCGCGAGCGCAGGCGGTTCTTCAATCTGGAGCGAAGAATGGAAAGCGTCAACTTCTTATATTGTTACCACCAGCGGCTTATTCTCTGTCTTACTTGGAAGTAACACGGTTTTGTCGTCCGTAAATTTTAATCAGTCGGCCTTGTATTTGCAAGTGGAATACGATCCTGCCTGCGACGGAACTTATGAAGAATCATTTTCTCCGAGAAAATTATTTGGAGCAGTTCCAGCCGCCTTTGAAGCAAAAAAGTTAGCTGGCTATACTTGGGCAACACCAGACGCTATCGGAACATCCACCCCAAGTACAGGCGCTTTTACAACTTTATTCGCTGGCATTGGCGCAATTAATCCTTTGGCAAAACTTCATGTTGAGGGGCAGTGCGTTACTGGAGACACGATGCTCCGCAGAAGGCGTCGCAAACTCAAATCTCAAATTTCA
>MHMF01000008.1:0-1468 GCA_001821475.1 Candidatus Nealsonbacteria bacterium RIFCSPLOWO2_01_FULL_38_120 | reverse complement strand
GATGTTAAACCCGGAGACGAGATTCAGACCTTGGACGAGAATACAGGCAAGCTTGTTTGGAGCAAAGTCAATGCCTTGATGGATATGGGAGTGAAGCAGATTTATAAGCTTACAACCGCTTCGGGCAAGACAATCCGCACTACCGGAAATCATCCGTATTTGGTAATGTCTGCGAATGGCCGCCTAACAAAACATCCGTCAATCATTAACGGCGCTGGCTGGATTGCGGCTGAAAATATGAAAGAAGGTGATTATGTTGCGGAGCTCAAGCCAAAGGTAGGGGTCTTTATTGACGACGCCAATATGTTTTATGCTCAGAGAAAGAAAAAGTGGAAGGTAGATTACGAAAAGCTTGCAGCATTATTGAAAAAAGATTTTCAGGTTGAATTTATGAATTATTATATAGCTATTCCGAAAGAATCTGATGAGCCGGCTTATTCCAAGACCCAAAAATATTTAAAAAAAATAGAGGGCAAAGTTAATGTAATAACTAAGCCACTTAAATATATTTTTGAAAGAATCAGTTTTAATGATGGCGGTGAAATTGAACGGGTCGTCCGGAAAGGTAATTTTGATGTGGAAATTACGAGAGATGCGCTTAATAATCTTGAAAATCTTGATTCGATTATAATTGTTTCTGGAGACAGTGATTTTGTTGGTTTGAGAGACGATGTATGGAAGAAGAAAAAGCAAATTCTTTTCCTTGCGTTTAAGGATAATCTAGCTATTGAATTAAAACAAGGCAAATATTTTACTTTTGAAAAAATGAGAAAATTGGTAGAGCTTGGACAAAAAAATACCCCCGAATTATTCGGGGGAACATTACTGTCTTTAGTGTATTCCAATCAAGGGGTGTTGTCAATGGGGGGCGGTAATGATAGCGATTTTGTCTGGACAATGGTAGATAAAATTGAACAAAAAGGAATAGAGCAGGTCTATGACATAGAAGTGGAAGGAACTCACAACTTCATCGGCAATGGGATTGTGGCTCACAATACATATATCAATGGCAACCTTGGCATTGGAACAACCGGCCCGGACGCTCGGCTGGATTCACTCGCCACCACAGGCGCCCAACTGCGGCTTACTTATGCTGATGGCACAGTGTATTCTGATTTTACTACCAACGCCACAGGAGACCTTACAATCGGAGCAAGCAGTGGAAATGTGTTCTTCCCCAAGCTGATTGGAGGCGCAGCCACCACAACTGATTTATATTTGCAGACAACAACAGGAATTGGAACGACAGGCGCTGATATGCATTTCCTTGTTGGAAGCAATGGAGCAACGGAAGCAATGACTATTTTGAATAGCGGATATGTCGGAGTTGGCGCGACTAATCCTTTGGCAAAACTTCATGTTGAGGGTCAGTGCGTAACAGGAGACACGAAGCTCCGCAGAAGGCGTCGCAAACTCAAAATCACAACTCAAAACTTAAAACCGAACGAAACCGAGGACGAGAACTATA
>MHMF01000007.1 GCA_001821475.1 Candidatus Nealsonbacteria bacterium RIFCSPLOWO2_01_FULL_38_120 | reverse complement strand
ATCGCAATGGTTAGAGAAAAAATTATAAAAACAGTTGAGGCGACAAAGGTCGGAGAAAATATAGATATTACCCTAAGCGATGGCGAGATTTCGTCAGAGATAAAAAGTATTAATAAAAACAATAGGGACCATATAAAAAAAGATGATTAAAGAAAAAACTGCGGGTGAAAATTTAACCGAAAATTTGAGGCGGCTCTCTGATATTACCGACTGGTTTGACAAACAAGAAGAAATAGATGTAGAAGAGGGCTTGAAAAAAGTTAAGGATGCGGTTGCCCTTATAAAAATCAGTCGCGAACGGCTCAAGGCCATTGAAAACGAATTTGAAGAAATAAAAAGAGAAGCTGACTTTGACACTGGTAAGGGAGATAGCGGAAGCGGTTTTGAGGGGAATAATTAAAGCAAAAAAATAGGCTCTCAAAGTATTTCTACTTTAAGAGCCTTTATAGTTTGGCGCGGATTGTTGCTATGGACAACCCACCGAGTAGCCGCAACTGAAGCATTGGTTTTGTCAATAGTTGACGATTTTAGAAAAATGCGTTATAAAAAATAATAAAATTTGCCAATATGACGGGAGCATTTCCCGTCACGATTGACGGGAGATGCTCCCGTCATATTGAAATACATCAATGTTATGAACAAAAAGAATATAAAATTGCTTTTGAAATATTTTGCTTTTTTCTTTTTGGCGGCTTTTCTTTTTATTAATTGGGCAGATGTTTCCTGGATTTTTAATTATAGGGCTATTTCCGGAATAGCTTTTGATTTTTTTGGTAGGGGAGAGAATATAGCCAAGGCAGACCAGTTAGTCGGAAATAAGGCGGTTGAAAAAGAAGTTTGCGACAGTCCAAGTCAGATAGAAATTCCTAAAATAGAAATTTCAGCGCCTTTGATTTTCACAGACAAAGAAAATGATGTTTATGGGGCTTTAGACAATGGGGTTGTTCATTTTCCCGACTCCGCAATGCCTGGCGAGCCGGGGCAGACTTTAATTTTAGGTCACAGCGCGCCATTGAACTGGCCGAAAACAAAATACGACTGGATATTCAGCAACTTAAACAAACTTCAAGCCGGCGAAGAGATTTTTGTTTATTATAATTGCCAGAAAATAACTTACAATGTTCAAAGCAAATATTTTCTTGATAGAGGAGAGGACTTGCCAAAACCATTGACAGCTTCCGACAATGTGCTAATCTTAATTTCTTGCTGGCCTCCGGGCAAGGATTACAAAAGAATAGCTGTGGAGGCAAAAGCCGAAATTTAATCTTATTTAATTCTAATATAATTCTATATTACTTTGAATTACGAAATGCTTTCTTGGTCCTTTTTCTAAATTTCAAAACGAAAATTTGCTATAATTATGAGGCATATGCAAAGCATACGGCGAATAATTGTAGCAAATTTGCAGCTGAAAAAAGTATAATAATATTTCCCATAAAAAATCTTATATACTTATTAAAAATGCGATCTTATCTTTAATAAGTATTGTAGAAATTGTAGGGAATGATTTATATGCAAACACAAAACAAAACAAAAAATTCAACTATAAAAAAATCAATTTTTGCGATTTTATTTTTAACCGGGATTATGGCGCCGGTTTTAATTTTTGCCTGCTCTTCCCCTATTAATATAAATACTTTAAGCGCAAGCAATATAACACAGACATCTGCCACCTTAAAGGGGCAAATAACTCTTTGCGGGATATTGGAAAAAGCAACTGTCTGGTTCCAATACGGAACGACCACATCTTATGGCCAAGTAACTTCTGAGCAGAAAAATTATCCTCAATACGGGCCTTTTACTGCGGATATTTCAGGACTTACTCCTTGCGCTAATTATCATTTCAGAGCAGTAGCCAAAGACGATAATGGAATTATTTATTATGGGCAAGATATGGCTTTCGCCACAAAATGCAATATAGTTTCGCCCACAGTTGATATCAAGGCGAATAGTTCAGACGGACCTGTTTCTATCGCTTATAATTCTCCAGCGAGCTTGTCATGGACTTCAACTAACGCAACATCCTGCCAAGCATATGGAAATTGGTCGGGGATAAAAGCAACATCAGGATCTGAATCAACTGGAAATCTTACTTTTTCAAAGGTCTATACTATTTCCTGCGCTGGACAGGGAGGGATCGCAACAGACAACGTCTCAGTCAATGTAACCCAGAATATGCCTCCTATTGCAAATGCAGGACAAGATAAAGAGGTCGCAGAATTGGCATCAGTTGTTTTAGAGGGTTCTGGCACTGACCCTGATAATGACTTAATAACCTATTCCTGGTCTTGCGGAGGAGGAACATTATCTAATCCCAATATCAGCCAGCCGACTTTTAACGCTCCTTCAGTTTTTGTGGACATGAATTATGTTTGTATTTTGACTGTCAGCGATCCTTATGGTTTGAGTGATTTTGATTCTATGAATGTTAAGATTAAGGATCAGACGCCAGTTCCGATTTTGCCTACGGTTGATATTAAAGTAAACGGCTATGACGGAGCAATTAATGTTGCGTATAATTCTCTTGTTAATTTATCATGGACGTCAACTAACGCCAATTCCTGTTATGCCTCAGGCGGTTGGTCAGGGACAAAAGCGACATCCGGAAACGAATCAGCCGGAAATGCGGTTTTATCAAGAACTTATATGATTATTTGTTCAGGAGACGGCGGTTCTGCTTCTGATAGCGTCATTGTCAATGTAACGCCTGTTCCACAAGGAAATTTGACAATTGAGAAATTAGTCCGCAATACTTCAGACGGCACAGCTTGGCTTGATTCTGTTTCGGCCGACCCAGGAGAAATGCTTTCATTTTCAATCAAAATCACTGCCGACAGTTCTGCTGTCCAAGATGTAATTCTGAAAGACGCCTTGCCAAACAGGATAATTTTTAGGGACAATCTTAAAATTGACGGCGTTTATCAGTCCTCTGATTTGATCGCCGGGTTGAATTTAGGAACTTTTAATAGTTATCAATCAAAAACAATCACTTTTGACGCAGAGGTGGCGAATAAAAATATGTTTAGCGTTGGAGATACTCAGCTTATCAATACAGCGTTGGTTTATTCTACCAGCTCTTCAAGTTCAGACACTGCTAAAGTTGTTGTAAAAAAAGAATCGCCGACTGATATTTCAACAGGCTTGACTAATAATATTTTCTTTGATTCCTTCTTTTTGCCTTTGGTTATAGCTTTGTCTCTGGTCTGGCTTTTCAGAGCAAGGATAATCCGATTTGAAGAGTGGCTAGATATGAGGAATAAAATATACCGCCAATTCAAAGCAAAAAAAATTCTCCAATTTAGATGCGCGAAAATAAAAGCGCAGGAATATATTGGAAAATTGGGATTTAAAAGAGGGTAAAAATTTAATTTGTTTTTTTTTGGGATCATAATATGGCGGGATTGCGCAATATGGCGGGATTATATCCCGTCATATTATTTTATCGCCAATTAAAAACCACGATCGTGGTTTTTAATTGGCGATAATTTTTAACATAGCTAATAGTTGCAAAAAAATTTATTCGTGATAATGTCAAGAATAGTTCTTTTAATATTTACTTTGAATTATGAAATGCCCAATAAAAAAAGAATTTTCAGGTCTTTTCTCCAAATTTCAGCCGCAAATTTGCTACAATTATGAGGCATACGCAAAGCATACGGCGAATAAAGGCAAGAAACAGACTGCAGACAAAGGCGGTTTTTATAACAAACTAAATGCGGATTATATATGGTTTTTCTATGAAAGGATGATGTATGAAAGTATTTATGCCGGCAAATGTAATGCAGTTGCAAGAGAAGAGTAATTGGTTTGAGATGGATGCGTGCAAGGAACTCACAAAGAGGGGAGTTGAATTCGGGTTTGAAATAAAAGATTTTATTGGAGATCGCGGCGTGAAAATCGATCTTCCATTCGCGATTCATCTGCCTTACGATTTCGTGAATTTGATGTGCGCACCGGAAAGCCGCAATTGGGCGAAACTTTTACTTAACCGAATCACATATCTGCATCCAAGTCCTTATTATGTCGTTCTGCACGGAATGAGGTTGGGAGGAAATAAAGAGGAGCCGCCTTCCCGGGAAAAAAGATATATCTCAAGATTTGGAGCCGGCGAATACGGCGACGCCCTCAACCGCACTGTTGAAATAGCGCGCGACCTGAAGAAATTTTTCGGGCCGTCCGTAAGAGTGGCAATTGAAAATACTCCTTTTACGAATATTTACCAGCCACCTGCGAATTTTTTTCAAGGAGACGACGGACAGCAAGTTATGGAAACATGCCTTTGCATAAGGGTTGGCAGTTTGAGCGACAGCTTGCTTTTTTTAAGACGAGGGGCAGATTGCGATATTGTGGTTGATTTTGAGCATTTGTCTATCGCGCTTGGTTTCGCGCAACGCTCCGGCTTTTACGACAAATTGGAAGGAAAAATACCACCAAACCTTTCAATTGAGGAAGGGAAGTTGATTAAAGAGTGCGGGCTTTTTTTAAGGAAAGAATTTACACCTATAGTAACGGCTCCTTTCGGCAGTTTGGAAGAAGAGATTGAATGTTTGGGGCCAGATATTTATATCTACCATATTGCCGGCTCATGCGGATGCGGCGAATGGCACGAAATTTGCGAAGGGAAGGTAGCGCATCACTCGTCTATTCTTCCCGGCGACAAAAACGTGATAAGAATGCTAAATTTCTTGCGGCGAATACAACGTAGCAATGATTTTATTTTCGTTCTTGAAGTTTGCGGCTCCGGAGATATTCCTGGCAACAAGCATCCTGAAATGTGGACAACTCGTTCCGCCAAAGCCCAAAGAGAATCGCTTGATGTTTTCTGCCAGATGCTTTTGGATATTTGGTATAAGTGATTCTCAGCGCATTGTTATAGGGCTTAATTGTATTGCTGCAATCAAGCCCTCTTTTTTTAACTAACTCAAAACTACCTCCTCCTTAATCATCCCCTCCGATGATCATCGGATAGGAAGAAGAAAGTGATGGAGGAAGTGATTTTAAGGTTTTGAATTGTAGCTTTTCGCTTTTAATTTTGAACTTAGAACTATGTTCAGGAAAAATTTGAAAAACGAATTTTGGACGGAAAAAGCAAAAAAAGAAGGTTACCCGGCGCGTTCGGTCTACAAACTGAAAGAAATAGATGAAAAGTTTCGCCTCATTAAAAAAGGAGACAAGATTTTGGATTTGGGATGCGCTCCGGGTTCTTGGCTTTTATATATTTCAGAAAGAACGGGGGATGAGGGAGTTGTTTTTGGCATTGATTTTGATGATATAAAAATAGAATTGGCAAAAAATATTTTTTTTGAAAAAAAAGACGTAATGGAAGAAATCCTGAAAGAGAAAAATTTTGATCTGGTTGTCTCTGATTTGGCGCCCAAGACAACGGGAATAAAAAACGTTGACAGCGGTAAATCATTAGAACTTTGCGTTAGGGCTTTTGAAATAGCAAAAATCGTTTTAATGCCGAGCGGAAATTTTGTTTGTAAAATTTTTGAAGGATCGGAATCCGATGATTTTTTCAAAGAAATTAAAAAAGATTTTAATTTTTCAACAAGGTTTAAGCCCAAGGCGGTTTTAAGGCAAAGCAAAGAAATATATATTATTGCAAAAGATTTTAATAAAGGCTAAAATATAATAAACATATTGCGTAATAATTTTCGTAGCGAAAATTGAATATTTTCTGACTTTGTAGCTAAAATATTAAATTTGCGGCAGAAAGATTATTGCGCAATAGGTTTAATATGAGCACGATTGAAGAAATAAGAAAAATTAGACTTGCGAAATTAAAGGCGATTGAATCCACCGGAATTTTGGCTTATCCGGGAAAAACGAAAAGAACGCATAGTTGCGAAGATGCCCTTGAAAATTTTGACAAACTTTCCACTGAATTAAAAGAAATTGTTTTAACAGGCAGAATTATTTCCCAAAGACAGCATGGAGGCCTTGTTTTTTGCGATATTGAAGACGTTTCCGGAAAAATCCAGATTTTGCTAAAAAAAGACGGGATAGGGGAGAGCAGTTTTCAATTTTTTATTGATAATTTTGACATCGGCGATTTTATTGAAGCGAGAGGAATATTATTTTTGACGAAAAAAGGAGAAAAAACACTAGAAACTGCGGACTACAATATGCTCACAAAATCGCTTTTGCCTTTGCCAGAAAAATGGCATGGACTTCAGAACATTGAGGAGAGATACCGCAAGAGATATTTGGATTTAATTTTTAATCCGGAGGTTAAGAAAAAATTTGAAGTTCGTTCAAATATTATTAAAGAAATCCGCTATTTTTTGGAATATAAAGGATTTTTGGAAGTGGAAACTCCGATACTTCAGCCGATTTACGGAGGCGCTTCGGCAAAGCCATTCAAGACCCATTTAAACGTTATGGATATGGATTTGTATCTTCGTATCTCGCCTGAATTATATTTGAAACGGCTTTTAGTTGGGGGATTTGAAAAGATTTATGAAATAGGAAGGTGTTTCAGGAATGAAGGGGTAGACAAAGCGCACAATCCTGATTTTTCAATGCTGGAATTATACTGGGCTTACGCGGATTATAAAGATTTAATGAAATTCATAGAAGAAATGATTCCCTGCTTAGTGAAGAAATTTTTCGGGGGCTATAAAATAAAATACGAAGACAAAGAGCTTGATTTCAAGCCGCCTTTTCCAAGAGTAGAATTTGGTGAAATTTTCAAAAAATACACTGGCATTGATTTGGACGAAATAAATTTGGAAGAATTAAAAAACCGGGCTAAAAAAATGGACGTTAAGCCCATAGGTGGAAAAAGCGAAATCGCTGACGAGATATATAAGAAATATTGCAGACAGAAGATATGCCAGCCGACATTTATAATTCATTATCCCGTAAGCGCTTTTCCTTTAGCTAAGGCGTTAGATGACAATCCTCGAAAATCAGCAAGCTTCCAATTATTAGCCGCTGGCATGGAATTGGTCAAAGCGTTTTCAGAACTTAATAACCCTATAGTTCAAGAAGAGAGATTTAGAGAACAGGAGAAAATTTTTAAGGCGGGCTTTGAGGATGCGCAAAGAATGGATAAGGATTTTATTGAGGCGCTGGAATATGGAATGCCTTCGGCGGCTGGGCTTGGAATGGGAGTTGATCGACTTGTAGTATTGCTAACTAATTCACACTCGCTTAGAGAAATAATTTTGTTTCCGGCAATGAAGATGAAAAAAGTCTAAATCCAAATATCAAAATTATAAATTCCAAATAAATCACAATTTTCAAATTTCAAACTTCGCGACAGAGAGATTGAAAAGAGAGAAAAGTTTTGAATTTTTAATTTATTTGGGATTTATAATTTTGGATTTGTAATTTTAGCATTATGTTGGATATTAAACTCATAAGAGAGAAAAAAGAGGACATCCAAAAATCTCTTTCAAAGAGGGGCTGCGAAAAAGATTTTAATTTAGATGAAATTATAGAGACAGACAACGCAAGACGCCGCCTTATAGTTGAGGTTGAAAAATTAAAAGCAGAAATAAACAAATATTCAAACGCAAAACCTGATCCGGAAACAATTCAACAATTGAGAATTGTAAGCAACAAAATAAAAAAAATAGACAGGCAACTATTTGAGGTTGATAAAGAATTGAAAAATAAGGTTTCAGAGCTTCCTAATATCGTTGCCGAAGATGTTGTGGCAGGTGGTAAAGAAAATAATAAAGTTTTAAAAATTTTTGGAAAAAAATTTAAATTTAAATTTACTCCGAGAGATCATATACAATTGGCAAACGATTTGGAACTTATTGATTATGAAAGAGGGGCTAAGATGTCGGGAAGCGGATTTTGGGTTTACAAAGGCAAAGGAGCATTATTGGAATGGGCTTTATTAAATTATTTTATTGATTTTCATAGGAAAAATAAATATACTTTTTTAATCCCGCCGTTTTTATTGACAGAAAAATCGGCTTATACCTCAGGACATCTGCCAAAATTTAGAGATGACTTATTTTGGACTCAAGACAAATTATGCTTGAATGCCACAAGCGAAATGATGATAGGAAATTATCATAGAGATGAAATTTTAGAAGAAAAATCCTTGCCAATAAAATACTTTGCTTATTCAGCATGTTTTAGGAGAGAGGCCGGGGGCTACAGAAAAGAGGAAAGAGGAATAATAAGAGGGCATCAATTCAACAAGATTGAAATGTTTCAATTTACTTTGCCGGAAAAATCGTGGGAGGCGTTTAACGAATTAGTGAAAAACGCTGAAAAATTGACATCAGGGCTTGGCTTGCATTTCCAATCAGTTAAATTAGCGGCTGGAGACGCAAGTTCTGCTATGGCAAAGACAATAGATATAGAGGCATGGATTCCCAGTATGAATATCTACAAAGAAGTAAGTAGCATTTCAAATGCTTTGGACTACCAGGCAAGAAGGGGGAATATAAAATACAGAAATAGCAAAAATAATAAGAATGATTTTGTTCATACCTTAAATGGTTCTGGATTGGCTACCAGCCGTTTAATTCCAGCTATATTAGAACAATATCAGCAAAAAGACGGAAGCGTTAAAATGCCGAAAGTTTTGAAAAAATATACAGGATTTAATGTTATTAAAAATGGATGAAGGAGGAAAATATTGTTGTAAAAGATTTAAACATAAATTATCTGAAAACAGGGGAGGGGAAACCATTCCTTATTTTGCATGGCTGGGGTTCGCGCAAAGAAAAATGGCAATATGTCGCGGATATTTTAGCCGAGAAAGGAATTAATGTTATTATTCCTGATTTGCCGGGCTTCGGCAAAAGCGAACAGCCGAAAATAGCATGGTCATTAGATAATTATTGCGATTTTATTGTTGATTTTGTGAATAAAATAGGTGTTGATAAATTTTATATATTAGGCCATTCTTTCGGCGGAGCCATTGCCGCAAAATGCGATTTGAGATTTCCCGAAAGAATTGAAAAGCTTTTTTTGGTGGGAGCGGCATGTTATAGGAGAAGATTATTTAAAACCCGCATTTTTTATATTGTTTCCAAGGCGCTTAAAATTTTTTCTTTTATCCCGGGTTATTTTTATTTAAAGAAGATATTTTATAGGTTTATAGTCAAAAGCGATTACATCTCCACTAAAGGCATAATGAGGGAAATTTATCTGCAATTAGTTAACAAAGATTATCCGTCTGAATCTATTTTATCGCAAATTAAAGACCCGACAATAATTATCTGGGGGGAAAAAGACAGAATCACTCCGATGAAAGACGCCCTCCTGATTAACAAAAAAATAAAAGGTTCAATACTGGAAATTTTAAAAAAATCCGGCCACAGCTCTTATTCCGATTGTCCAGAAGAATTGGCTAAAATCATAATTAAACACATTGATTAAAAATTTTCGTGACGAAATTTTTAGATTTTAGAACAAAAATTTGATAAAACGAGGATGTTTATACGACACAGAGTATAAGCCGACGAGTTTTATCAAATTTGCAGTTAAAATATAAAAATTGGAGTAGAAAAATTTTTTAATCAATGGGTCTAAAAGAAGCATATATAATGAAATTTTTAGTTTCAGTAATTTGGTTTTTACTTTTTGCGAAATTGTTTTTTTTCTGGATTTGGCTTTGGCAGTTAAAGGAATGCCACTTGGGCAGATTTTTAGCTCATTTTGAGACGCAAGCGGCAAGAAAATTTCTTTTTTCTTTTAAGGGATTTAGATTCCCCAAGCTGACTAAAAAAATTATCGCCATATCATTTTCCGGGATAATTTTTGAATCGCTGATTTTATTTTTATTTTTTTCCTTGTCCGATATTTGGTTTTATTTTTTATTGCTGATTTTGTTGTTGCTGGCTCCGATAATTTCTTCCATTATTGTATTGGCTATTCAGATTCCAACAGGCTTCGCGGTTAAAAAAATTTTAATGGACGCTGAAAAAAAGCGAAAAAATTTCAAAGACCTTTTGGTCATTGGGATTACGGGCAGTTATGGCAAAACATCGGTTAAGGAATTTTTAGGGGAAATTCTTTCTCAAAAATTCAATATCCTTAAAACGGAAAAAAACATAAACGCGGAAATAGGAATTGCCAAAACAATTTTGGAAGAATTAAAGCCAGAACATCAAATTTTGATCGCTGAAATAGGGGCTTACGAAAGAGGCAAAATAAAAGAGGTTTGCCAAATACTGAAACCGAAAATAGGAATTCTTACAGGCATAGGAGAACAGCATTTATCAACTTTTAGTTCGCAGGAGAATATTATCAATGCCAAGTTTGAGCTAATTGAAAGCTTGCCAGAAGATGGAGTGGCGATTTTTAATGGAGACAACGAGTTAATAATCTTAAATCTTAAATTTCAAATCTCAAAAATACAAATCAAAAATCAAAAATTGTGTTCTGTGGCGGAAAAATTAGATATTTGGGCGGAGAATATGCAAGTTGAAAAAGAATTTATATTGTTTAGGGCATTTTCAAAAGATGGAGATTGGGCGGATTTTAAGGTAAATTTGCTGGGATCGCAAAATGTTATAAATATATTATTAGCCGCTGTTTGCGTTAAGGAATTGGGGATGCGTCTGCAAGAAATTTCCAACGCTTGCCTGAAAATTAGGCCAGAACAAGGCGGAATGAAATTTTTGAGGAAAAAAAGTCCCGTTGTTTTAGATGCCTCTTATTCAGCGAATTTCAACGGCGTTATGGCTGATTTGGAATATCTAAAATTGTATCAAGGCAAGAAAGTTATTATTATGCCGTGCTTGATAGAACTTAATGGAGTCGCCAAAGAAATTCACAGAAAAATAGGAAGAAAAATTGCCAAGGTCTGCGACTTGGCGATTATCACTACAGCAGATTATTTTGAGGAAATAAAACAGGATAGCCCAAAAATTATACTTATTGAAAATCCAAACGAAATTATTGAAAAAATAAAGGAATTTAAAAACAGGGCAGATGTAATACTTTTAGAGGGCAGGCTACCAAAAGCGGTTGTCAATTTTTTTTGAAAGAAATAGCGCCAGACCACAATGATCTGGCGCTTAACTCCCCCAGGTTGGATATAAGGGGGAGTCTTTAGGAAGGAGGTCAAAATAGCTACTATTATATTATAATTATGCATAAAATTTGTCAATATCTTAGGCCAATTTCAATATCTTTGAGCCCGAATACGGAAAAAGACGATATTTGGCTTGCCTTAAAATTAATTTTTATGCCGTGGCTGTGGAGTAAAGGCAACGCGATTTTAGAACTGGAAAATAAATTCAAAAACTATTTGGGAGTAAAATACGCTATCTCTTTTAACAGCGGAAGATCTTCCTTGTTTGCGATTTTAAAGTCATTAGAGCTAAAAACGGGCGACGAGGTTTTGCTTCAGGCCCTTACTTGCAATGCCGCGGTTAACCCGATTTTGTGGCTCGGACTTCAGCCAATTTTTGTTGATTGCAATGAAGATGATTTTAATATAAATATTGATGATCTGATGAGAAAAATTACTCCTAAAATCAGGGTTTTAATGGTTCAGCACACTTTCGGCTTGCCGGCTGATATGGATAAAATTTTGGAAATCTGCCGAGAAAATAACCTTATTTTAATTGAGGATTGCGCCCATTCATTAGGCGCGGAATATAAAGGAAAAAAGGTTGGTACTTTCGGCAAAATATCTTTTTTCAGCTTTTCTCGAGATAAAATAATTTCTTCTATTTATGGCGGAATGGTCGCGACAAACGATGATGTTTTAGCTGAAAAGATAAAAAATTTCCAGAGAGAAATTAGCTACCCGCCTCGCTATTGGATTTTTCAGCAACTGCTTCATCCTGTTTTGATAAACTGGGTCGTCCTGCCGATTTATAATTTTTGCGACTTAGGAAAAATATTTTTAGTGCTATCGCAATGGTTGCATATTTTATCAAAAGCGGTGCATTGGAAAGAGAAAAGAGGGGAGAGGCCTGATTATTTTCCAAAAGCCTTGCCAAATGCATTAGCTTTGCTTGCCATTAATCAATTCAAAAAAATAGAGAGATTTAATGAAAACCGCAAAAAAATTGCTAATTTTTATTATAAAGAATTAGGGAATACTTCTTTTGAATTGCCACGGCAATTTTCGGAGCGGAAAAATGTCTTTTTGCGTTT
>MHMF01000006.1:18549-36088 GCA_001821475.1 Candidatus Nealsonbacteria bacterium RIFCSPLOWO2_01_FULL_38_120 | reverse complement strand
GGAACATTTTTCTTTGGTGTCGCTGAGTGAAGCGAGGCGGTGGCGGGGCGTCCTCATTCGTGGGGGTTCTCCGTAAAATGGGTTCTGACTTTTTCCAACAAACACCACCATTTCAGATTTGCCGAAGAAGTTGCCTCGGGGCTTCGCCCCTCGCTTCGGCGGGCAGTTTTGCGAGCAAATCAAAGGGTTTTTTTGAAATTAATTTCTAGCCGTCCCGCCGCAAGGCGGCGGGGACGGCCTCTGTCTTTCGCTCGGGCGTGGCGGAATTCCTCCCCCCAACCCCCTCCTTCCGCCACGCCCTCGTTTGGACGGACGGGATTTTTGGCGGCGGCTAAATTAAGAAATATCATAGTGGATTATAGTATAACATTGTCTGAAAATATAACAAAGTGTAAAATGTGAATATCTATTATGAACCATATTTCTACAAAATTAGGTCAGAATATGAAGCGCATCAGAACAAAGAAAAAGATGTCGCAAGGTGATATTGCTCGTGCTTTAGAAGTTGATCGAGGTTATATCAGCAATATAGAGAACGGCAAGAAAAATCCTACTCTTGCGACAATCCAAAAATTAGCTGATGCGCTTAAGGTATCGGCTGATGAGTTATTAAAATAGTATGAAAGAGCAAACAAAAATTTATACATGCCCAATGCATCCCGAAATTCATCGGGGGAAGGAAGGTCTATGTCCAGAATGCGGGATGAGGCTTATTCCTGTTACAAAAAAGAAAGTGGGACATGGCGAGCACGACGATTTTAATAAACACAAAGGACATTCGACTAATATATTCAGAAATAAATTTTGGATAAGTTTAGTCCTTTCAATTCCCGTTGTTCTATATTCAGATATCGTACAAGAACTTTTACAATTCAAAGCCCCGACATTCCCCGGCTCTTTGTATGTGCCTTTTGTTCTTGCGTCAATAATTTTCTTTTATGGTGGTTGGGTATTTATCGTCTCGGCCTTTCGGGAATTGAAAGCGAAACTGCCCGGCATGATGACGCTCATTGCTTTGGCGATATCTGTTGCATATGTGTATAGCGTTTATATTATTCTCTCGGGAGGCACCGAAACTCTTTTTTGGGAACTCGCCACACTTATTACTATTATGCTTCTCGGTCATTGGATGGAGATGCGGGCAGTTTCGGGTGCGCAAAGCGCACTTAAAGAATTGTCAAAACTTTTGCCCGATGAAGCGGAAGTTATACGAGGTGATAAAACAGAGATAGTCCCGCTTGCGGAGTTACGCAGTGGAGAAATGGTACTCGTAAAGCCCGGCGGGAAAATTCCTACGGACGGAGTTGTGGTTGAGGGTGTATCTGACGTAAACGAATCAATTGCCACTGGTGAATCAAAGCCCGTACCCAAAAAACAAGAAAGTGAAGTTATCGCGGGAACGATAAATGGTGACGGCACACTTAAAATAAAGGTAACGAACATAGGCGAAAATACTTTTTTGGCGGGGGTTATGCGTCTTGTCGCCGAAGCGCAAAGTTCAAAATCGCGTCTGCAAATGTTGTCCGATAGAGCCGCATACTACCTTACTATTATCGCTGTTGTGGTTGGCGGGGTAACGTTGGTGGTCTGGCTTGCCTTAGCAGACCCTGCTTTTGCTGTTGAGCGCATGGTTGCCGTGCTTGTCATCGCTTGCCCTCATGCGCTTGGTTTAGCAATTCCACTGGTTGCCTCAATTTCGACAACAAAAGCGGCGCAGAACGGCTTTTTAGTCAAACAACGGCTCGCACTTGAAGCCGCGCGCAACATTGATGTCGTTCTTTTTGACAAAACAGGAACACTAACGAAAGGAGAGTTTGGCGTTGATGCAATTATCCCAGTCGGATCGGGAGATGAAATAAAAGTTTTACAATACGCCGCTTCGGTGGACAGCCAATCGGAACATCCCATTGCACGAGCAATAGTTACTGAAGCAAAAAAACGAAATATTAAAATCCCCCAAGTAAAGAATTTTCAACGGATAGCCGGAAAGGGAGCGAGAGCAACCATAGAAGAGTCAAGGGTGTTTGTTGGCAGTCAGACGCTTTTGTCAGATTTGAAATTTACCCTTGATACACAAACACAGACCAAAGTTGATCAACTTTCTGCGCAAGGGAAGACAATTATATATGTAATAACAGAAAATTCTTTACTTGGCGCAATCGCTCTCGCCGACATTATCCGAGAGGAATCACGCGAGGCAGTAAAATCACTTCGCGATTTTGGAATAAAAACAGCGATGATTACGGGTGATAGCGAAGATGTTGCTAAATGGGTTGCTGGAGAATTGGGTATTGATGAATATTTTGCAAAAGTGTTGCCCGAACAAAAATCGGAAAAAGTAAGATTACTCCAATCAAAAGGTCAGAAAGTAGCAATGGTTGGTGATGGCGTAAATGATGCGCCCGCACTCACGCAAGCCGATCTCGGTATTGCAATAGGAGCGGGAACAAATGTGGCTATAGAATCCGCAGGAATTATTCTCGTCAGAGATGACCCGCGGGATATTGCCAAAATTATCAAATTATCCCGCCTCACCTACACAAAGATGATCCAAAATCTTTTTTGGGCAACTGGATACAACATTGTCGCCATTCCACTTGCGGCAGGAGTGCTAGCGTCCAAAGGTATTTTTCTTCAACCTGCGCTGGCGGCCGTGTTCATGTCATTAAGCACGGTCATTGTCGCAGTGAACGCTATGATGTTGAGGAAGAAAACTTTATAAGCTATAATACGCTTATGACACGGTTTCAAAAAATTTCATTATTTCTGCTTCGCATCTCGATGGGTTGGATGATGTTTTATGCGGGAATTACAAAAGTTATTGATCCGACATGGTCTGCGGGAGGATACTTGAAGGGCGCAAAAACTTTCGTAGGAGCTTATCAATGGCTCGCAAGTCCCAATATTTTGCCACTGGTAAATTTTGTGAACGAATGGGGTTTGACTCTGCTTGGTCTCTCACTAATCTTTGGTATATTTGTGAGGTTGGGTTCAATTCTTGGTGCAGTTTTAATGCTTCTCTACTACATTCCCATTCTAGATTTTCCCTATCCAAACCCCCACTCGTATCTAGTCGATGAACATATAATTTACATTTTTGTGTTGCTATTATTAACAAGCCTCCGCGCTGGTCGCGTGTGGGGCCTGGAAAATTGGTGCTCAAATCTTCCAATTTGCTCCAAGTATCCAAAACTCCGTGCTTGGCTCGGATAATTAAAAATATATGAAACAAGAAACAATAATTTCAGGAATTGTCGGTTTAATTCTAGGCATTCTGATTGCGCCAATATTTGCGCCCATGATGCCGTGGGGCGGCATGATGGGTAACCGCGATTCTATTGCGCGAATGGTATCGCGCTTGGTACGAAAACTAGCCGCCGCCAAAAATCCCGTCCGTCCGAGCGAG
Source organism: Candidatus Nealsonbacteria bacterium RIFCSPLOWO2_01_FULL_38_120 (assembly GCA_001821475.1). GTDB lineage: Bacteria > Patescibacteriota > Minisyncoccia > Minisyncoccales > GWA2-38-27 > GWA2-38-27. Next base: position 32,682 of record MHMF01000006.1, on the reverse strand, counting down.
GGCATGGCGGAAGGGGGGGTGTGGGGGGAATTCCGCCATGCCCGAGCGGATAGAATTGTCGCCCCGCCACCTGCCCGAATGCTTGGAGGGCAGAACACCAAAGAAAAATGTCCCTTCCTCTTTAGAAGAAATCGGTCGCGCGCAAATCCGAAAAGCAAGGAACATTTTTCTTTGGTGTCCGCCGAGTCCGCGAGGCGGTGGCGGGGCGTCCTCATTCGTGGGGGTTCTCCGTAAAATGGGTTCTGACTTTTTCAAACAAACACCACAATATAAAATTTTGGCGGGCAAGATGAGGAGATCGGCTGTCCATGTCCGCTCGACCCACAAAAGTTATCCACAGGGGAGTAGATTGACATGCTGAAAATATGGTATTATAAACAAAAGGTCGTTTTGGCAAAAAAATATAAATTGTAAATAATTAATATAATATAAAAATTATGATAAAAAATTGGATTGATATTACGATAATCGCGCTTCAGGATCTGTGGCAGGGATTTATTGCCTTTGTCCCGAAACTTATAGGGGCGATTATTGTTTTTTTAATTGGCTGGATCATTGCCTTGGCAGTAGGGAAAATAGTTTCAGAGGTGCTTAAAAGGATAAAATTTAATAAGATATTTGAAAAAGGCGGATGGAAAGCCGCTTTGGAAAAAGCAGAAATCAGCGCTGACGCATCAAGTTTTATCGGAGCTGTCTTTAAGTGGGTTTTGGTGATTGTTTTTTTGGCGGCTTCAGTTGAGATCTTAGGATTTCAACAATTAACATCTTTCCTTACCGACAAGGTTCTTGGTTTTCTCCCTAATGTAATTGTAGCGGCTTTTATATTTGTCGTGGCTGTTATAATAGCGGATATTTTGGAAAAAATCGTAAGAGCCACTGTTGAGGGCGCGAAATTCGGGTATGGACAGATAGCTGGCGCGATAATAAGGTGGTCAATTTGGATTTTTGCGATTTTTGCGATTCTTAACCAGTTAGGTATAGGCAAAGAGCTTGTTGCGGCCATAACACAGGGAATTGTCTGGTTTATAGTGCTTGCCGCTGGATTAGCTTTCGGAATTGGCGGGAAAGATGTAGCGGCTGAGCTTTTATCCGACCTCAAAAGAAAAATGAAAAAGGACTAATTTTTTTAGTCGTTAAAAAAGTAAAATAAAATAAAATAAAACGGGCGCTATGCCCGTTTTGTTTTTTTGTTGGTAAATAGGTCGGTTAGAAAAACCCGCGATCGCGGGTTTTTCTAACCGACCTATTTTGGAGAAATATTCGTTCCGTACGACATGCCATTAAATGCGATGATTGATATGGCCAGATTCTACGGAATGGATGCGCGAATCGCAAGATTGTTTTCCTCTACTTCGAGGAATATTAATTGCCATGTTCTCATATCACTTCTTTATGGCTACGGAGAGTTATTGGGACTTCGCGACCAGGTTTTTGCGGTTATAGCTTGACAAATGCTATCGCCCAGCAACATTTCAAGAGTTTCTTGCTTTGGCGACCAACCACGATGAGAATTTTGGTGACACCGTGGCGTATTATGGGACGCTTAATAATGATGGCGGTTGGGTTCCTGTTGTTCGTTCTATGGCGAATCGAAATCAAATGGAGTTGAGTATTATGGGCAAGGATGTGGGGATTGAGTCGCGTGCTAGCGATCACATTTGGATCTCCCCGTACGGGATTTCAGCGTAACCGCGTAGAAAGCGAAGTAGCCATGTGGCGTTGCGCGCTACAGGACCTTTTTATTATTTTTTTCAAAAGCTTGATTTTTTTTAGGGATAATGCAATAATCTTATTATCGGTGTTTTAATCCGTAAATTGTTATTCATAATTCCAGATTCATAATTCAGAACAACTATGGCGGTTCCAAAAAGAAAAAGAAGCAGTTCCAGAAGAGACCAGCGGAGAATGCATATTTTTATCAAGCCATTCAAATTGACAGCTTGTTTGAAATGCGGAAAGCCTGTTTTGCCACACACTATCTGTCGGAGCTGCGGATTTTATAAAGGCCAGGAATTTATTGATGTTTTAAGCAAGCTTACAAAAAAAGAGAAAAAACAGAAAGAAAAGGAAATGGCAGAAACAGAAAAGGGGGGGAGCAATACAAAACCGTTGAGCATGGAAGAAATGTCTAAAAAGTAATTATACACCCCCTCTTTAATCCTCCCTTCCGATGGTCATCGGAGGGGAGGAAGGGCGGGGGGAGAGATTTGGTATTATGGCTTCAAGGCATTTATCGCGGTCAATCGCAATGCAGAGTTTATACGAATGGGATTTTTATGCCCAAAGATCCGGCAATTTGAAAGCGATAGTCAGTAGGAATGTGGAAGAGTTTGGGCCAGGGCTTGAAGAAAAAGAATTCGCGGGAAAATTAGTTGAAGGCGTAATTTCTCATATAGATAAAATAGATAAAATTATAGAAAAAGCGGCGCCGGAATGGCCCATTAACCAGATTACAATAGTTGATAGAAATATTTTGCGGCTCGGGCTTTTTGAACTTTTATACGAGGATAAAGAAGAGGTTCCGCCCAAAGTGGCGATAAATGAGGCGATTGAGCTGGCGAAAAGTTTTGGAGGGGAAAGCTCGGGTAGATTTGTGAATGGCGTATTGGGAACTGTTTATAGCGAATTAAACAGGGAACAGAAACCGGAAAACAGCGAACATTAGTTCTTTGTTATTTATTTTTTGTTCTTTAAGCAACCTTGAACTACGAAATTCCTTCCGGACTATAATTGGTGAGCGAGAGAGGAAGAGGAAAAGCAAGCGAGGAAGAATGAAAATAAATTTTCATTCTGACGAGCGTAGATTTTCCTTTTCCGAGCGAGCGACCCAATTATATCATAGATATTTTGTTTTGGTTTCAAACCTTTTGCAAAGATAACCATTTCTACCGCAATTTAATAATTTTGGCTACAAATTTCCTATAACTCGTAAGCATATCCATTATATATGCTTCCTCGTTCTATCAAATTTTCGCTTCAAAATTATTAAATTTCGTTGCGGAAAGTTATCTTTGCGGGAGGTATGTAGCGAGATCACGGCCAAAATAAAAACATAAAGAGTTGAAGGAATTTCATGATTAAAGGTTATGATATAATGAAAGAAGATTTAGAATCCCTGCGTTCAACCGCCGGGAGAAAGTTCAGCGAGTTAGAAGAAAAATTTAATATTTTATTTAAGGATAAAGCATTGTTGGTTCAGGCGTTCGTGCATAGGTCTTTCCTAAACGAGAATCCTAAGTTTTGGATTTTTCACAACGAGAGATTGGAGTTTTTGGGAGACGCTATTTTAGAACAGGTTGTGACGGAATATCTGTATAAACATTATCCGGAAAAAGCGGAAGGAGAGCTTACCAGTTGGAGAGCGGCTTTGGTTAACGCTAAAATTCTTTCAGAGAAAGCCAGCGAGTTAGGGCTGAGTGATTTTCTTTTGCTTTCCCAAGGCGAGCTAAAAGAAGGCGGAAAAGCGAGGCAGTATATTCTGGCAAATACTTTTGAGTCGTTCATAGGCGCTTTGTATCTTGACCAAGGTATAAATTCCTGCAATAATTTCATTACAACCCATTTAATAAAAGAATTAGACAGAATTGTCGCGCAAGGTCTTTACAAGGATTCAAAATCGCGTTTCCAAGAAGAGGCGCAGGAGCGGGTAAGCGTTACTCCCGCTTACAGTGTTTTAGAAGAATGCGGGCCTGACCATGAAAAGAAATTTGTGATAGGAGTTTTTCTCGGGAAGGACTTAATAGCGAAAGGAGCGGGGCTTTCAAAGCAAGAAGCAGAAGAGGATGCGGCAAAAAACGCGTTAATAATTAAAGAGTGGTAAATTTATTATTATGTTAGTTATAAGATATTTAAGAAGAGGGAAAAAAAATCAGCCGTTTTTCAAGATTGTTGTGACTGATAAAAAAAGGGCTCCGAGAGGAGGCCGTTTTATAGAACAGGTTGGTTTTTGGAATCCGCTTACTAAAGAGAGAAAGTTAGAAGGGGAGAGGATAAAATACTGGATGTCTGTGGGCGCCAAACCCTCGCCGTCTGTTTTTAATTTATTGGTATCGGCGAAGATAGTAGAAGGGAAAAAAATGGCTGTTCATAAAAAATCAAAGAAGAAGACGGCTGATCAGCCGGTTGCGATTGGAAAACCGCAAGAGGAGGCGGCTGTAAAAAAAGAAGAAACTTCTATGGCAACAGAACAAGTTCCTTTGGCAATAGCGGAGAAAAAATCGGAATAGTTGACCCCGTTAGAAGTTAGACGCCCAAAGGCGTCTGCCGATCCGCCCTGTTAGAAAATTTTTTCTAAACAGGGCGGGTCGGACTTCTAACGGGTGCATAAGTTCACATATATATTAGACTCCCGAGGAGCTTAATATGTATGAAAATAATAAGGACGGGCTATTATGTAAAAGGCTTTGCCAAACTATACGAGGATGCTGTAAGATTCTCGTATATGATTACAGAAAAATCTAAATACAAGGCAAAAGTATTAGTGTTTTAGGAAAAGCACGGTCTTGGGGCAACGATCGACGCTTTTCCGGTAAAAAGGCCCACTCTCTCTCTGGAAAAAGCAATTTAAGCAAGGAGGATCCAAGATAGAATCCTTAAACGAGAAGTCCATGTGTCCAAAAAAACAAAAGGAAAATAATAACCAATCCAAGAATTGAGAAATTTATCATTAGACAAAGAAACAAGCATCCAAGATTAGGCAAGGATAAAATTAAGCCTCTTTTAGACCAATATTACAAAGAACAATCAATCAAAGAAATATTAATCCTTACTATGGGCAGGATAATATCTGATTTGAAAAAGCAAGGCAGGATATTATCGGGCAAAAGATTGTCTTTCTACGGCAAGACGGGTAATTTGATTGAAAAGAAACAAATTAAACGGAAAAAGCTCAGAAGAAAAGACTACAATCCGGAAAAAGTAGGGGATCTCCTACAAATAGACACAATAGTTAAATTTATCAACGGCATTAAAAGATATATTGTCCCGGCAATAGATCTAAAGTTAGACTTCGGATTCGCCTACGGCTACGCCGGCGCCTCGTCGCAAAATACCAAGGACTTTTTCAGTAAGCTGGAAATGGTCTCTCCTTTTTCAATCAAAAGAATGCAGACAGATAATGGATCAGAGTTTGAAAATCATTTCAGGTAATATATAAAAGATAAAAATATCATTCACTTCCGCAACTACCCTAAATGTCCTAAAATGAATGCCTGTGTGGAAAGATTTAATAGGACAATACAGGAAGAATTTATTGATTGGCATAAAGAAACTCTTGCTTACGACATTGACGAATTCAATAGAAAGTTGATTGACTGGTTGCTATGGTACAATACTGAAAGGCCTCATTATTTTTTACGGATGATACCGCCTATGCGATACATAATTAATAATCTATTTTCAACCCCCCAAAAGTCTAATATGTTATGGACGCATACACGTGGTTGACACAATTTTAGGCAAAGAGTATAATGATAATAAGTAAAGGTCGGGCTACATAAATAACTTGAAAGATTTTATGGCGAAAGTAATTAACGACCAAGATTTTCTTGAGTATTTAATAGGAGCCTTGGTTGACCACCCTGAAGATGTAAAAGTTGACAGGAAGGTTGACGAGATGGGAGTTCTACTTACATTAAAAGTGAACCCCGAAGATATGGGCCAGATTATCGGCCGAGAGGGCTCTACCGCTAGGTCTATTAGATCTTTAGTTCGCATTGTCGGCTTGAAGAATCATGCAAGAGTGAACTTAAAGATTGAAGAGCCTGAAGGAGGCAGGGTTTCCAGAGCGCCGAGAGAATCAGCGGAAGGATTGGACGATTTGAAACTCTAATCTTCCATGAAAAAATAGATTTCGTTTAGAAATGACGCCGCTTAATGGGGCGTCATTTCTTTATTAAATCGGTTAAATTAAATATGCGGTTTGATGTAATCACAATTTTCCCGGATATTTTTAAATCTTTTTTGTCCGAAAGCTTAATTAGCCGCGCTATAAAAAAGAAGCTGATAAAAGTTAATGTCCGCAATTTGCGCGATTGGGCAGGGGATAGGCATAAAACAGTTGACGATAGGCCTTTTGGCGGGGGTTTTGGAATGGTGCTAAAAGTTGAGCCGATTTTTAAATCGGTTATGGCGTTGAAAAAATCTTCCGCTTTCGCTAAGGCTGCGACGGGCAAGCAAAAATTAAAAATAATTTTGTTCACTCCGAGGGGGAAAAAGTTCAACCAAAAAATCGCTTATCAGCTGAGCAAATTAGATCAGGTGATTTTAATTTGTGGAAGATATGAGGGGGTTGACGAGAGAGTGGCGAAAAATATTGCTGATATGGAAATTTCAATAGGGGATTATGATTTGATGGGAGGGGAGTTGCCGACAATGATTTTAATAGAGTCGGTTTCCCGCTTGATTCCTGGCGTGCTGGGCAAAGAGAACTTACTTAAAGAAAGAATCACAGAAGAAAATGGCTTTATTGAGTATCCGCATTACACAAGGCCCGAAGTTTTTTCTCCAAGTAAAGGCATAAATTGGAAAACGCCCAAGGTTTTGCTGTCCGGCGACCATAAAAAAATCAGAGAATGGCGAGAAAAACGCGGGAAAAATATTTTATCATAAAATTTGAAAAATAAAGTAATTGTGTTAAGATAAAAATAATCATCTGGGCAGGTGGCAGAGTGGTCAATTGCACTAGACTGTAAATCTGGCGCCTTCGGGCTACGGGGGTTCGAATCCCTCCCTGCCCACCGCGTAAAGAAAAATTTTATATAAAAATTTTTCTACGCGGTAGACGCGTGATGAAATTTTTATCAGAATTTCATTTTACGCGCCACCGTTATACAATGTTTTATACATATTTATTAGAAAGTTTAATTAATAAAAGTTGGTATATTGGTTATACGAGCGATTTGAGGAATAGATTTATTAGTCATAATAAAGGGAAAAACATAGCGACGAATGGGAAAAAGCCTTGGAAACTGATTTATTGCGAAGCATATGTTGATAGAGTCGATGTAAAAAAAAGAGAAAGATTCTTAAAAAGTAGATTTTATATTATTTAGCTAAAAATTAAAAATTTAAAATGTTTTATTTTGCAACGCCACACGCTAAAACAGGATTGAAGAATTACGAACTTGATTCAAAAAAGTTGGATAGGAATAATTATTTAACATCAGTGATTGAAAAAGCCGGTTTTAATATTTTTTTGCCGATGAGAGACGCTGATCAAAAATTATCCGGTAAAGACCTGCTTGATTTAGAATTAAATGTCATCAAAAATTGCGATGGATTAATTTGCGCTTTATCAGATACAAGAGGCGTTTATTTGGAGGCAGGATATGCAAAAGCATTAGGTAAAAAGGTGATTGGATTAAAAGTGGAAGAAACAAGAAGGATGAGCGAATGGGGATGCGCATTTTTTGATTTTATAGCGTCAAACGAAGAAGAACTTGTTAAATATCTAAAAGTTATGCCTGGGTAGCTCTGTTGGTAGAGCATTACGCCACACATTAAAATGAAATTTTCTGAAAAAGAAAAACAGATCGGAGAAATAATTTTTAAGAAATTTGCGGCCGAAAAGAAAAAAAATCAACGGCTGCCGTTAATTTTATTTAATGATTTAAATAAAATTTTGAATGTTCAGGAGCGTGAATTGCTCAATAAAATTTTGGTTGCCAATCTAAAAGAATACGGTAAAAATTATGCTGAATTTTACGGTATTAAATCCGTTCCTAAAAGTTTAGTAGCCATAAAAAATCGGAAATATTTTATTGGCAAAAATGCGAAGATTGTAAAAACGCAATTTCTGCCAAAACCGGTTTTCGAGTCATTCGTTCGTTTGAATAATTTGATGAAGAAAGAAATTGGGCGCGCTGTCAATGTTGCCTCTTGTTATCGCTCTCTTGCCTACCAAGCGATAGTTTTGTTTAACTGGTTATATCAATGCAAATGGAATATGAAAAAGGCATTGCGGCGAGTAACTTTGCCCGGTTGTAGTGAACACGGTTATCCGTCTCGTCAGGCCGTTGGTTTTAACAGATTAGTTAAAGAAATTGCCGATATTAGAAATTTTTATAAAACAAAAGAATACAAATGGGTTTTGAAAAATGCTTGTAAATTTGGATTTTTCCTTTCTTATCCTGTTGGCAATAAATTTGGTGTTGACTTTGAATCTTGGCATTGGCATTATATATCGCGGGTAGGTAGTACTTTATGCCGGAGTAGTTTAGTGGTAAAACATTTTCTTGGTAAGAAAAAGAGCACGAGTCCGATTCTCGTCTCCGGCTCAGGCGAATTATAAATTAAAAATTATTAAAAATTTGTTAAAAAAACGATATGGCAAAAAAAAAGAAACCATTCACAAAGCTTCAATGCGAGATCTGCAAGAAGACAAATTATTTCACCCGCAAATCAAAATTAGCGGCCGAAATTAAATTGTCCTTGAAAAAATTCTGCAAGACATGCAGGAAACACACATTACACAAAGAAGGTAAGAAGTAAATTATCAGGCAATAGATATAACTCGGGCAGTAAGCCCGAGTTTTTAGTTGTCAAAGGCCAGACCTCTGGCATAAAATTGATAAAAGGGGATTATTGTGATATTATTTTAATAACGGGTCCGTAGTTAAATGGTATAATTATGGTCTCCAAAACCATTGTTCCTCGTTCGAGTCGAGGCGGACCCGCAGCGTAATAAATTTTTCCTTTAGAAAAATTTAAACGTTGTTGTGGCGTATAAATTGCGTAGCAATTTATTGCGCCACGCTTTTTATGAAATTTTTGTTGTCAATCAATTATATTTATTGGCTTATATTACCCGCTTTGTTTTTTGCCGGGGGGAGAGTTTTTGTCAAAAAAGTTTGCCTTAAATCATAAATCAAGTTTTGTTATTTTTATTTTTAGGTTTTGATTTTTTCGTGTTAAAATTAAATATAATAATTCCGAGCTTTGTTTGCTCTTTTCTTATAAGATAAAGCGGAAATCATTAAAAGAGCGTAAATAACGTTGGTATTTTTTACAAATTAAAAAATAAAATACTGTTGGAAAAATGAAGCATTGCAAAGGTTGATAAAATATTTAATAAAAAATTATGGCGGTTGTGGAAATCAAAAAATTTAATGAGCCGATTTTAAGGAGGAAATGTTCAGGAGTCCAAAAGATTGACAGGGAAATAAAAGATATTATTGTTGATATGGCGCAGACAATGGAAAAGGAAAGCGGGTTTGGACTGGCGGCCCCTCAAGTCGGCATCTCAAAGCGGATAATTGTTATAAGAACCGATTCCGGCGGTAGGCGTATTTTGGTTTTGATTAATCCTAAAATAATATCTAAAAGCAAAGAGATTGAAGAATTAGAAGAGGGGTGCCTTAGTTTTCCTAGTATTTTTCTTAAAATAAAAAGGCCAAAAAAAGTAGAGGTTAAGGGGACAGATATTAACGGAAGAGAGGTAATTTTCAACGCGGATGGTATTTTTGCTCGCGTTTTACAGCACGAGGTTGACCACCTGGACGGGATTTTGTTTTTTTCGCGGCTAAAATTTTTTCCTAAGATAAAATTTTTATTAAAGCATCCTTTAATAAAGTTGTAATAAGTTGCTAATCAATATAATAGGAACACTTCCCGCGCTATTGATTCGCTCCCTCCTTAATCATCCCCATCAGAGAGGGGGGAGGATTAAGGAGGGAGCGGGAGCTTTTAAGTTGTAACGGGAGATGTTTCCGTTGCGCTGTTATAAAAATATATGGATTTAGTTGATTTTCTCGTAGAAAACAGTTGGCTTAAGACGCCGAGAATAATTGAGGCATTTCGGACGATAAAGAGGATTGATTTTTTGCCCGATGACGCAAAAGATCTCGCTGAAATTAACGAAGCTTTGCCCATTGGCTTTGGCCAGACGATTTCCCAGCCTGCAGTGGTTGCTTTTATGTTGGAAAAACTTCAGCCCCAGTCAGGAGAAAAAATTTTAGATATAGGGTCCGGATCGGGCTGGACAAGCGCTCTCCTTGCCCATATAGTTAGCGGTGGAGAGTTGAAATCAAAAATAAAAGGAAAGATTATCGCGATTGAAATTATTCCTCATATTAAAGAGTTCGGCGAGAGAAATGTCGCTGAATATAATTTTGTGAAAAATGGAATTGTGGAATTTATTTGCGGCGATGGCTCAAAAGGATATGAAAGAGAGGCGCCGTACGATAAGATTTTGACTTCGGCTTCGGCGGAGAAAATTTCAGAGCAATGGAAAAGACAGCTTAAAATAGACGGAAGAATTATATGTTGCGTGAGAGAATCAATTTGGGTTGTTGAAAAATTTTCCGAAGAAAAATTTAAAAAAACAGAATATCCGGGGTTTGTGTTTGTGCCCTTGGTGTAAAAAAGAATTATGAATTATAAATTAAGAATTAAAAGCATTTTTTATCTTTTATCTGCGTTGTTTTTTGTTTTATCGTTGATTATTTTGTTTTTTATTTTTTTGTGGGATAAAACTTTTCTGCCCTTAGACCCGTTCTCTGTCCAGCTGGAAATTTTTGTAGTTTCAAGCGGACAAGGCGCTAAAGAAATATCCGAGAATCTCCAAAAACAGGGTTTAATAAAATACGGATTTTTATTCCAGGCTTATGTTTTTTTTACGGGCAGGGCAGATGATTTACAGGCCGGCGATTATGAGCTGTCTAGAGTTATGGCTATTCCGGAAATAGCGGAAAAAATTTCTTCTGGCAACAGAATTAAAAGAATGATTACCATAATTGAAGGATGGGATCTATCCGATGTGGAGAATGAGCTTAAGGAAAAAGGATTTGCCGGCGCTGAAAAAATTTTTGAAATTGAAAAGCAGAAAAAAATTGAGGGCTACCTTTTTCCCGATACTTACGAAATTTTTTTAGAGGAAGGGGTGGCTGGGGCCGTGAATAAAATGCTTGCTAATTTTGAGGAAAAAATTACGCAAGGATTAAGAGAAGAGATAGAAGCGCAAGGAAAGTCGCTTTCTGATATTATTATAATGGCTTCTCTGATTGAAAAAGAAGTAAGAACAATGGCTGATAAAAAAACAGTTTCCGGGGTTTTATGGAAAAGAATGGGAATAGGAATGCCTTTGCAGGTTGACGCCGCAATAGCGTATATTAAGGGCGGGAAAATAACAAAGATTTCACTGGAAGACCTTAAAATTGACTCTCCTTATAATACTTACAAAAATAAAGGTTTGCCTCAAGGTCCTATTTGCAGTCCTGGTTTGGATAGTATAATTGCCGCGATTTATCCTCAAAAGACATCGTATTTTTATTATCTCTCAACGCCAGCAGGCAGAACAATTTTCAGCGCGACTCTGGCCGAGCACAACGCCGCCAAAAATAGATATTTGAGATAATAGTCCTGTGATTAAAAGTTTGTTGATTATTATAATATTCGATATAATAGTATAATAATAGGGGAGAGATAATAAAGAAAATTATATGCCTGGAGTTTTAGTAAATAAAAGTGTGGCGATGGTTATTGCTTTCCGGGATTTTAGGGACGAGGAATATTTTATTCCAAAGCGGACTTTGGAAGAGGCGGACGCGAAAATTGAAACATTCAGCGATTCTTTGGGGCAGGCAATGGGAATGTCGGGAGGCGAAGCAGAAGTTGATGGTTTAATAGAAAATTTGAATTCAAAAAATTACGACGCGGTTTTGTTTATCGGCGGTTCTGGCGCTGATGATTATATAGATAATCCGGCTTGCCATAAAATTGTTAGAGAAACGATTGAGGCCGGAAAAACGGTTGGCGCTATTTGCATAGCTCCCGCAATTTTAGCGAAAGCAAGGGTTCTTTCCGGAAAAAAAGCGACTGTTTGGAGCTCGGCGTTGGATAAATCAATGGTTAAGCTTCTAAAAGATTGCGGGGCTGTTTATCGGTCAGATCCAGTAATTGCGGACAGAAATATAGTCACTGCGAGCGGCCCGGATTTCGCCGAAGAATTCGCTTTGAAAATAATTGAAGTGATAAAATAATTACAAAATACCGCTTCTTCAATCTTCCTACTATGCGAAGATGGAGGAGGGTGGGAGTAATTTGAAAAATGGATAACTTATTTAATTATCTTCCTATTATTATTTTACTTATGGCTTTTTTTTCTGTTTTCTTTATTTTTATTTTCGGGGTGCTTATTTTATTAAAATCAGTCGGGGATGAGCAGGAAGAACGACGAGCCAGATATTATATAATTTTGTCTTTTTATTCGCTTATAGCGATTTCAATCGCAGTTTTGGTTTTTTTTCTGGTAACTTATTTAATAAGAAGGGGAGAGACGTTTTTACCACCCCAGTCATCAGGCGATTTTCCTGTTTCTCCGCTTTCCGAAGCCCTTCCTTCCCAGCCGGAATTTATCGGAATCAATGGATATTATTTTTCCGTTCCAGCGGCTATAAAAAATAGGAGCAGTATTTCCGGCCCCGCATTTTTCGCTGTTTTTTGCAGAGTGGGGGAGAAGTATGATATAATCCAAATAGGGAATGTAAGCAAGGGAAATAAAGCAGAGCTTTTAGAAGGAAACAATTATAAATGCTGGCTGACAAATTGTCAAAACAACATTGATAATATTTTCGTTTCCGCCTATTTTTTTTCTTTTCAAGCTTACGAAGCAGACAACTTTGAAAAAATGGAAACGAAATTAAAAGGATATATAGTTTCCCCCTGTTCAGGGAATTAAGTAGCCGTAAGGAGCCGAGCTCCTTTTACGAGGGAGCTCGGCTCTTTGATAAATTTATGATTATTTTAGGAAGATTTTCAATTGAAAAGGGATTAATATGGGTAACCGCCGTAGCTTTTTTAGCTGTTTTTGTTTTTATTCTTTATCTTTTCTTTTTTTATGGCGCAAAGTCAATAAATGTTTTGGCGCCTAACGGCGGAGAGGAGTTGGAGATTGGGAAAACATATAAAATAAGCTGGACAGCCAAAGGCGTTGATAGAGTTGGAATAGCTCTTTATAGTGGAAAAGAAACAAACTGGATAGCTAAAAATATCCCGGCTGGACAGGGAAGCTATGATTGGGAGATTTATCCGGGACAGGGTTACGGAGGCAATTTTTGGCTCGTTGTGTTTGAATATCCGTGGGGGAAAGATAACGCCATTGACTATGCGAATAGCCCTTTTGCTATTACTTACGCGGCTTCTGATTCGTGCGATTCTATTTCAATCCAAAACGATTGGCTTTTCCTCCCCGGCGATTTTCAAAATATAAGAAAGGTTTTTATTACAGAAGGGAATTATGATGGAAATTTGGGCGGTTTGGATAAGGTGGATGATATTTGTCAAAAAGAAGCGGAGAATTTGAAATTAACGGGAAAATGGGACACTTTTATTGGCGGAGATGAAGATAGTCAGACAGCCATAGAAAGAATAAATAATTCTCCGAGGGGTCAATCAGGTATTTTTGTTGAAGCGGTTCCTTCGTTTATTTTGGAACGGGACGTGGGATGCCATCGCTTAATTGGGAATCAATTCAGTAGTTTTTTGGCGAAATTATCTAATCAAGTTTATTTAAATCAGTTAAAATTAAGCGAAAATTTTTTTGATAATATAGGAAAAGCGTGGCTCGGCAGGGTTAATAACGCAAGCGCAAAGAGCTGTATTTTTATTCCAGTTTCATTTTATTCAGGCAGGCCTATTTTGGAAAATTACAGTTTTACCGCGACATGCCAAAATTGGACGCAAAACGCGGAGTTTGGACAGGGATATGATTTTTCTTATGTGCCCAGCGGTTCTTTTCCGAAATGTTATACTCCGCAAGGCAAGGCGACTGAAGCTGTAAGTTTGGCGGGATTATCTTCCGGGATTGCGAACATTACTGGTCTTGGAGATGTTTTTACCGTCTCTCATGGTAAACCATGTAATATTAAACAGAAGCTTATCTGTATTGAGGAGTAGGGCGGGGAATTTGCCATTCACTTTTTCGCTAATAGCGAGATAGGGGATTGACACAAATTTTTAAAAAGGTAATATTTAAAACATGGCGGAGGACATCAAGAAAATATTAAAAGAATATAATAAAGACATAAAGAGGCATATTGATGTCTTGGTTGAGGATTTTAATCAAAAAATAGATTTAGTTATTGAAAGACAAGATTCCCATTCCGATAAATTAGATTCCCATACTGATAAATTAAA
>MHMF01000006.1:0-18538 GCA_001821475.1 Candidatus Nealsonbacteria bacterium RIFCSPLOWO2_01_FULL_38_120 | reverse complement strand
TAGATTCCCATACTGATAAATTAAATTCCCTTTCCGAGAGATTAGATTCCCATTCCGATAAATTAGATTCCCATACTGATAAATTAAATTCCCATTCCGATAAATTAGATTCCCATACTGATAAATTAAATTCCCTTTCCGAGAGATTAGATTCTCATACCGAAATGATAGGCGAGATGAATGTGAATATTACGATTATCAAAAGCGATATAAATATAATCAAAAATTCTTTGAGGAATAAAGTTGGTTTGGAGAATTTTGAAATGTTGGAGAAAAGAACAAAAATTTTGGAGTTAAAGCGAGTAAATAATAATTTATAGCCGTAGACATTGGGTATCCGTTTGACGGAGTAAATCCCATCGAGGCAAAATAGTTTTTTTGCTGTCTGCGAGGGCAGTTTTTTTATGTTTTCTTGCGTTATGAACGCAAGCTCGTAGCTCCGATGAATGTCGGAGCGGAGGGAAATATATATAGAATATAATCACTAACAAGTTTTTGTATTTCTCCCTCATTTGTGATTATAAATCCCAAAATTTTACGAAGTTTTTGTGAAGCAAAAACATATAATCTCGTAAAATTTTGGAAGGCGCTTAAGCGCCTTGGGTGTAAGCCCAAGGATTTCTATGCCGCAAACAAAAGAGCAAAAAAAGAAAATTTTAGAGGAATTAAAAGAGAAAATTGATAAGCAGAAGTCAGTTGTTTTTGTTGCGATTGAGGGGTTGAAAGCAAAAGATGTTTTTTCTTTGCGGGAAGCGTTAAAGGCGGCTGATTGCGTAATGTCTGTTGTCAAAAAGACATTGCTGGATATAGCCGCCAAAGATAAGAAAATGGGTATAGACGTCAGAAAAGGATTATCCGGACAGGTTGCGGTAATTTTCGGATTTAAAGATGAGATTTCTCCTGCTAAAGTCGCTTATAAATTTTCGCTTGAAAATAAAAATTTGAAAATTTTGGGCGGCTGGCTGGAGGGAAGGTTAAGGACAATAGAAGAAATAGTCGAGTTGGCAAAATTGCCCTCAAGAGAATATCTTTTATTAAAGGTCGTTGGAACCGTTTCAGCTCCAATATTTGGATTTGTAAATGTGTTGCAGGGGAATATAAAGAGTTTAGTTTATATATTAAGCAAGATTAAAAAATAATAAATGCTGATATGACGCCGATACCAACGCCGAAACAACGTTGAAAAATTCAGCGTAAAATCTGCGTAATAATCAGCGTTAATTCAGCGGACAACTATGGTTGACGAAATAAAAAACGAAGAAAAAATTGAAGTGCCGGAGAAATTCCAAAAGCTTGTTGAAGTGGTAGAAAAGATGTCTGTTCTTGATTTAGCTGAATTAGTCAAGGTTTTGGAAAAAAAATTCGGCGTGTCCGCGTCAGTTCCGGTTATGGCTATAGCGCCTGTTTCGAGCGGAGGATCGCCAGAAGAAAAGGAAGAAAAAAGTTCCTTTAATGTTATTTTGACCGGCGTGGGCGACAAAAAGATTGAGGTTATAAAAGTCGTAAGGGATACAATAGGTAAGGGGTTGAAGGAGGCGAAAGATATGGTTGACGCCGCGGCAAAAGAACCTCAAATAGTGAAAGAAAATGCCAAAAAAGAAGAAGCGGAAGATATGAAGAAAAAGTTTGAAGCGGCCGGAGCAAAGATAGAATTAAAATAAGAGAGAGCGGTAAAAATTAAAAACAGGGATAGTCCAAAGATTGGACTATCCCTGTTTGTTTCAGTTGTTGACCCTATCAGAAGCCAAGCGCTAAAAATATTTGCCGAACATGCGAACGGGTCCTGTTGGAAAATTTTTTCTAAACGGAGCGGATCGGGCTTCTAACGGAATGTATAGGATTCTGGGATAAACGAAGTAGTTAGTTAAACGAGTATATGCGTCCAAAATACAACTTTCGATTTCCATAAGAAACAATAGAGAGAAGGCTTTTTTATACTTCCTTGCGCCGAAATCGCAAGCCCGTAGCTCCGATGAATATCGGAGCGGAGGGAAATATTATATATAGAATATAATCACTAACAAGTTTTTGTATTTCTCCCTCATTTGTGATTATAAATCCCAAAATTTTACGAAGTTTTTGTGAAGCAAAAACATATAATCTCGTAAAATTTTGGAAGGCGCTTGCGCGCCTTGAGCGTAGCCCAAGGATTTCTATTTTTTGAAAAAAAGATTAAAATGAACTATCTTTTTATATTTAATCATTATGCTGAACACTAAACACAAAAACAGAAATAAAATAATCTTTGTTATTTTGGCGATTTTAATAATCACGTTTTCTAATTTTGTCCAGAAACAAATCAGGGAGTTTTTTTATTTTATTTCCAGTCCGATACAAAAGCCGCTTTGGCGGGCAGGGGATAGAGCTTCTGATTTTTTATGGTCGTTTTTTAATACTAAAAATTTGAAACAAGAAAAAGAGCGGCTGGAAAATGAAAATCAAAATTTGATTTTTAAAATTTCCGCTTTGCAGGAAATAAAAAAAGAAAATGAAACATTGCGGCAGGCGCTTGGAATCGAATTGCAGGAGAATTTTAATTTAGAAATTTCTCAAATAATAAACAAAGACGTTTCGGCTGGATTTATTTTAATAGACAAAGGCTTATTAAGCGGCATTTCAAAGGATATGCCTATAATCACTGGACAAAATGTTTTAATAGGAAAAATAAGCCAGGTTTATGATAATTTTTCAGAAGTAATGCTTGTTTCCAATCATAAAAGCGTTTTTGACGCCAAAATTTCTTCGCCCGATAATGATGTGACTGGAATTATAAGGGGGCAGGGGAGCTATTCCTATGCCTTATACGACTTAATTCCAAGAGGAACTGAAATTTCGACTGGCGAAACAATAATAACTTCCGGCCTTGGCGGATTTTTACCGAAGGGCTTGATAATAGGAAAAATAAAAGAGGTGAGAAAAAGCGATGTGGACCCTTTCCAGCAGGCAAAAGTTGAATTATTTTTTAACATATCAAGCGCTGACAATATTTTTGTAATCAAATCACTAAAATAGAGTGTGTGCCTATCTGGTAGGCACATACATAACTAAATTATGTGCCTACCAGATAGGCACACGGGAGCATTAATACTAATGATTAAATTTATTTTAATAACGATTTTTTTCTATTTCTTGACATTGTTCCAAACCAGTTTTTTGGTTCATTTCGCTGTTTTTGGAAGAACGTTGAATTTCGTTGCGTTTGCTGTTATTCTTTGGAATATTTTTGAGAGAAAAGAAAATTCCAGAGGATTTTATGTAGCGGGTATGGCCGGTTTATTTTTGGACATATTTTCGACTGGATTTATCGGCGCCAACTTCGCCACTTTAATCATTGTTTCCGCCTTAATCAAATTTTTACTGAAAAGATATGTCAAAATTCCATTTTTTGAGGAATCGTAAAGACGAAATTTCATTTGGGACATCTTCAAAACGGTTTTCAATCAACAAAGACCGCAAAATTTTTGAAATTTATCCGGAAGAAGTTTTTTTGGACCGGCTTGCTAAAAAAAAGGAAGAGGAGTTTGGCATTTCAGAAAAAAAATTTGAAGTGCCTCTTTCCAAAAAAATTCTTTACGGATTTTTGATTTCTATTTTTTTAGTTTTTTTAGTTTTTTTCGGAAAATTATTTCAATTTCAGATCTTGGAATACGAAAAATACGCATTAGCGGCCGAACAGAACAAATTTATCAGCCGCTCAACCCAAGCCGCTCGAGGAGTTGTCTATGATGGTAAGGGAGAACAACTGGCTTTTAATAAATACAGCTTTGATTTGGTTGTGAACAAAGACAAGCTTCCAGAATCTGATTTTGACAAAGAACAAACATTTAAAAAAATTTCAGAAATTATAGGCAAAGATTCGGAATTTATAAAAGAGAAAATAGAACAAGAGGAGAGCGGCTCTATCTTGATTTCAGAAAATTTGGAACACGCGAAACTTATTGCGCTTGAAACAAAAATAGGAGACCTGCCCGGTATTGAAATAAAACAAAATCTTGCAAGAGAATACGTTGATGGAAAAATGTTTTCCAATATTATCGGCTATACCGGAAAAGTAAGCCCGGAAGAATTAAGAAATAATGCCGGCTCATATTCGGCTTATGATTATTCCGGCAAAGACGGCGTTGAGAAAATCTATGAAGATGTTTTAAGGAGAAATTCTGGGGAAATACGGATTGAAAGAGATGCGTCCGGAAATGTCATTTCCCAGCAGATAATTTCAGCGCCTAAATCCGGGGATAGTTTGGTTTTATGGCTTGACGCTGAATTGCAAAAAAAAATAATAAAAGAGCTTGAAAAAATACTGGAAAAAACCGGTTCAAAAAAAGCAATGGCTGTTGCGCTGGATCCAAATAGCGGGGGAGTGCTGGCATTGGCAAATATACCTGGTTTTGATAATAATTTATTCAGTAAAGGAACTGACAGCAAGGCGTTGTCAGGACTACTTTCAGATCCCCAAGAGCCGCTTTTTAATCGAGCAATAAAAGGGCTTTATCCAAGCGGGTCAACTATAAAACCATTGATATCAATCGCGGCCTTGGAAGAAAAAATAATCTCTCCGAATAAAGAAATTTATTGCGGGGGCGGAATTGCCGTGCCGAATCGCTATAATCCTAAAATTGTCTATATATACAAAGATAATAATACGCATGGATGGACAAGCATTAGAAAGGCAATAGCCGAGTCCTGCAATGTTTTTTTCTTTACCATTGGCGGCGGATATGGCGATCAAAAAGGCCTTGGCCCTTCGTTAATTAAAAAATACCTTGAATTATTCGGCTGGGGCAATAAAACAGGCATTGATTTGCCTGGGGAATCAGCAGGGCTTATTCCTTCGCCTGATTGGAAAAAGCAAGTGAAGAAAGAAAGCTGGTGGGACGGAGACACATACAACCTTTCAATTGGGCAAGGAAATTTTTCCATAACCCCGCTTCAAGTTGCCACAGCTTTTGTCGCGATAGCCAATAAAGGAACTTTATACAAGCCATTGGTGGTGAAAGAAATAATTGACAGTGAAAAAAAAGTGGTAAAAGAAATAGAATCGGAAATCATACGAAAAAATTTTTTCAGCCAGAAAAATATTGAAATTGTGCGAGAGGGGATGAGAGACGCGGTGACGGGCGAAGGAGCTCAGCATGCTTCATCCGTTATATTAAGGGATCTTCCGATTGAAGTTGCTGCGAAAACCGGCACAGCTGAAACATCTCTGCCCAATCATTATCATAATTGGGTAACTGTTTTCGCGCCTTACGACAATCCGCAAATCGTGCTTACCGTTATGATTGAAAATGTGCCTGGAGTCCAAGCCGCCGCCCTCCCTGTCGCCAAAGAAGTCCTAAATTGGTATTTTGCCAGTCCATCTATTGACAAATAATAGATTTATGTGGTAGGATAGCGACAGTAAGGGTGGAATATATTTTACCCTATAAAAATCAAAAAAGGGATAAATTTAAACAAGAAAGCAGAGGTGTTGTATGTCGGCATTTCGTCAAATTCTCATCATGTGGATTGTTGTGTTGTTGGTTGTTATTATTTGGGGCGGTCGCGTGTTCTTTAGCAGAGGAAGCAAGGCGGAAACAGCAAGAAGCCCTCAACGGATACAGTTGGGTAAAGACTTGGTGAAAATCGAGTATGGTATTACCCACGCCTTCGAACAAGGCGTCGTGTTGTACACCGTAGAACGACATGTGGTGCGGGGAGACCGTGAGATGACTGTCTGCGTTTCCGGAGAAAAGGGAGTTGAAATATGGAGTTCAATCCCAGATTTTTTCTTGCTTCCCGACAAAAGCCAGTTTATCTTTTCTGGTCCTGGTGATTGGAACGATGTGTTCTGTGCATCAAGCGTGGCGACAAATAACATTGTCGCATGCGATATTCGTCCCCCAAAAACGACTTCAGTTATTTTGGAGGATTTTTTTTACAAAAAAATGGGGTTGTGGTAAATTAGAACAAAGAGATAAATGGAAATAAACAGAGATACAATTGAGATAAATGGAGATAAAGTTGAGATAACCCCCACCTCAATCCTCCCCTCCAATGGTCATCAGGGGGAGGAGAAAAGTGGGGGATAGATATGGAAAAGAAAATATCAAATGAAGTGAGGACAAGGTTTGCGCCGTCGCCAACCGGGTTTTTACATATCGGCGGAGCGAGAACAGCGCTTTTTAATTATTTATTTGCCAAAAAAAATAACGGGTTTTTTATTTTAAGAATTGAGGACACAGATATAGAGAGATCAAAGCCAGAATTTGATAAAGACATACTAGATTGTCTAAAATGGCTTGGAATAGAGTATAATGAAGGTCCGTATAGGCAAAGCGAGAGGAAAGAGATTTATAAAAGATATTTGGAGAAACTTTTAGAAGAGGAAAGGGCGTATTATTGTTTTTGCCCGGAAGAAGAGTTGGAGGCGCAGAAACAATATCAAATGAGCATCGGCGAAGCGCCGCGTTATAGCGGGAAATGTTCCAATTTATCTAAAGAAGAAGTCGTGGCGAAAATATCTGTCGGCGAAAAAGCGGTTATAAGATTTAAGACGCCGGCAAGAATTGTAAAATTTAATGACCTGATAAGAGGCGAGGTGGAGTTTGACGCTGGCTTGATAGGGGATATTGTCATCGCAAAAAACATGGAAACGCCTTTGTATAATTTCGGGGCAGTTGTTGATGATTTTGAGATGAAAATTACGCACATACTAAGAGGCGAAGAACATCTTTCAAATACACCTAAGCAGATTCTTATACAGGAAGCGTTGGGATTTTTCCATCCGGAATATGGCCATATACCTTTGATTTTAGCGCCCGACCGCAGTAAATTAAGTAAAAGAGAAGGAGCTGTGTCCACTTTGGAATATAAAAAAATTGGCTATCTACCGGAAGCGCTGGTTAATTTTATTGCTTTTCTGGGGTGGAATCCGGGAACGGAAAAAGAAGTATTTTCCTTATCAGAACTTGCCCAAGAATTTTCTTTGGACGGAGTCCAAAAAGCCGGCGCGATTTTTAATGTTCAACGGCTTGATTTCTTAAACGGATTATATATCCGCCAAAAATCATTGGAAAAATTAGCGGAATTAAGCATTGCTTATTTTATTTCTACCGGGCTTATAGAAACAATCCAGCCAAAACTTGCTGAATCATTAAGCAACGGCAACGGCCACCCGGAAAAACAAATTTTTAGAATAAAAGAAACAAAAGAAGAGATAAGTTTTGATTTTATAAAAAATATTGTTGCGGCTTATCGCGAACGGCTGAAAAAACTTTCAGAAATTACAGAGCTGGCGGATTTCTTTTTTAGGACGGAATTAAGTTATGATAGGGGAGCCCTAAAATGGAAAAATATGAGAGAAAAAGATGTTTTATTATCTATTGACAAATCAATAGATATATTATCTAAAATTGAGGACTTAAATTGGACGAAAGAAAATCTGGAAAAAATTTTGATATTAGAATCGGAAAAATTTTCTTCAAAATTACATGAAGGCATAAATGATAGGGGAGTTCTGCTTTGGCCGTTAAGGGTAGCGCTTTCCGGAAAAAAAGTATCAGCCAGCCCATTTGAAATAGCCGCTATTTTAGGCAAAGAAAAAACATTAAAACGGCTGAAATCCGCTAAAACTGGAAATTAGTTGTTGGAAATCAGAAATTAGTATACCCCGTTAGAAATTTATAAAAACAAAGAAAGAGCATAAGAGTAAAAAATTTCTAACAGGGTAAGGAAAATAGAAATTTGAAACTACCCATACCTTCCTCCCCTCCAATGACCATCGGAGGAGAGGAGCGAGGAGGGGGAGCTCGGATAGTTTTCTTTTTCCAATAACTATTTTCTAATTTTATTTTTATGTTATCTAAAATTAAAATAATATTTTGTTTGTTGGTGATATTCTTGATGGGCGCGAATTTTTGCTACGCCGCGGATAATGGCAACGGCCAATCATTTGCCGATAATACGATGGATTATATGATTAATATCTGGCAAACGAGCGTTTTTCCTTTTATAAGCGATGTTTGGGCCAGGTTAGGCGGTTTTTTAAATAAAGAGATCGGGAACAGGCCTAACATCAAAAATAAGCTTGAAAACGAGAAAAAAGAAATAAGGGAGGTAATTCCGCAATTGGTAATTCCTTTCTGGGACAAAATAAAAGGATTAATAAAATAAATTTATAAATAACGGACAGGGGTCCCCGCCAGCAATGTTTCGCAAGCGAGCTATTGCATCGCTAGAGGCGGGCTTGCTCGCGTAGCGATACGGGCAGGGAAGTATAAGTTTCCCACTTGACGACGGATTAGAGCCGGATTAAGATAGATATAAGAAGTGTCGCAAAATGTTAGTAAAGGGACATATGCGGCGCTTAAAAATTAAGCGCCGCATATGTCCCTTTACTAAGCCAAGGTTCTTGCGACCATTTTCATAAAAATTGGTCGCAATAACCTTGGCAGTAAGTCATCTAAAGCTAATTAATTTTTTGAAAATATAAATTTATTTTTTTATGAAAAATTCTAATATTCCCCTGCTAAAACATATTTCTAATTTTTTAGATTATTGCGAAATTGAAAAAGGTTTGGCGAGCAATACGCAGGAAAATTATCAACGCTATCTTAATAAATTTATCTATTGGTTGAAGTCCAAAAAATTGGAGAATATCAAGCCCCACGAGCTTACTTCTGACTATGTGTGGGAATACCGCTTATACCTGTCTCGCCATATAGATCCGAATACGAAAAAAACTCTTAAAAAGAGTACTCAAAATTACTATTTAATCGCTTTGAGGGGCTTTTTAAGCTATTTTTCCATAAAAGACATAATAACACTACCTGTAGACAAAATAGCCCTTCCTAGGACGAATAAAAACGAAAAAACCGTTAAGTTTCTCGGATTGGAACAAATAGAAAAACTCCTATTATCTCCTGACACCAACAACATTTCTGGCATAAGGGATAGGGCTATATTAGAGGTGTTATTTTCAACCGGGCTTCGCATAGCCGAGCTTACATCTTTAAATGCGGACCAATTTTCAAATATAAAAAATAAAAAAGACTTGGAAATAAGTATCATAGGAAAAGGAGATTACCCAAGAACTGTTTATTTTTCTGAAAGAGCTTTAAATTGGCTTAAAAAATATTTAGCAACCAGGGAAGACCAAGAAAAACCGCTATTTATACATTATAGATCAAAAAAAGACATTGATATCCGCTTAAGCCGTCGTTCAATAGAAAGAATCGTTAAGAAATACGCCATAAAATCCGGCATACCTATTTTTACAACTCCGCATACGATTAGGCATTCTTACGCAACTGATTTGTTAACTCAAGGTGTTGATTTAAGAGTAATTCAAGAATTTCTGGGACATAGAAGCATCACAAGTACTCAAATATACACACATATTACCAATAAACGGCTTCGCGATATTCATCGTGAATTCCATGGTGGTAAAAATCTAAAAGCATAGACAAGGAGAGATATACTAAATGTCGCACAATATAATTAATAACAAAAAAATAAATAGAATAAAATAATAAAACAAAAACGCTCCGATGGATATCGGAGCGTTTTTGTTTTTAATATCTTTACTATATTTTATTCTTTTTCTTCGTCCTCGGAATTTCCATCATCCCCTCCCATATCATCTTTCTTTTCTTCTTCTGAATCTTCGTCTTCAATATCATCAGTAAAATCTTCCTCAATTTCATCTAATTCTATTTCATTTATTCCGTCGTTTTCTTCAATATAGGGAAAATTTGGTATTCTTTGCGCCATGTTTTATATTAGCCCTGTCTGACCGAAAGTTTTCGGTCAGACAGGGCTAATTTTTTAATTAAACAGCCTTTTGTAATTTTATACTTTACCTTGAATTTAGTAATTCAAGGTATTATATATACCAGCCAAGGCCATTGTCAAGAGGTGTTTTTCAACAGCTTACTTTCCAAGTCTTCTTTCTCGCTGGGAAAAATCAAAGAAAGCTTTGTCTAAATCGTTCTCATTAAAATCAGGCCAATATTTATCTGTAAAATATAATTCAGAATAAATTGACTGCCATGTCAGAAAATTGGAAAGCCGTTGCTCCCCCCCTGTCCTTATAATTAAATCAGGAGAAGGCAACCCCCGAGTCCAAAGATTTTCACTAATTAAATCCTCTGTGATTTGTTCGGCCGCGGTCTTATTTTTAATTATATTTTTAATCGCCTGAACTATTTCTGCCCTTCCGCCGTAAGATACAGCCAAGTTCAAAATTCCGTTTTTATTGTTTCGGGTTGATTTTTCCGCTTTTATTATTTTATATTGCAATGATTTAGACAATCTTTCTTTTTGCCCGATAACCTGAAGCTGTATCTTTTTCTCATTCAGATCGGCCAAATATTTTCCGCTTACCGCTCCTTCCAGCAGTTTCATTAGATACGCCACTTCTATTTTCGTCCGATTCCAATTTTCAATTGAGAAAGCGTAAAAAGTAATAATCTTTACCCTTTTTTCATAACACCAATCCCCTATCCGTTTGACATTATCCAAACCGCGGCGATGCCCCTCAAAAGACGGCAGGCCTTTTTCTTCCGCCCATCTGCGGTTTCCGTCTATTATTATTCCCAAATGTTCTGGAATTTTTTCTAAGATAGTCATAAGAATAATTACCAATTACCACGGGAGCATATCCCGTAGTGATTAAAAAAGAAAGTCAGATTCCATTTTCGCTCTTTTTGGGAAAAAATAAGGAAAATTAAAACCAAAATAATAAACCGCTTTAGCGGCAAATTTTGAAATTATTATTTTTGGTTTAAAAAATTTAGCCGCTTCTTTCTCATACTTTAAAAAATCTGGAAAATTTTTCAAGAGGATATTGGCGGCGGTTAATCCCCAAATCACTCCCCCGCCAGACCAATTTTTCGCAAGCCCGGCCGCGTCTCCGCAAACCGTAATTGTTTTATTTCGCGGGATGGAAAACCCGCAAGGAATTATTTTAGCGGCTTTTTCCATTAAAATAATCTTATTTTTCTCCAAAAAATCATTCAAAAAGGCGTTAGCGGTTTTCGGATTGGATATTATTCCGTATTCTGTTTCCGAACCTTGTGGAATTTTCCAAATAAATCCGTTTTCTTTATGTGGCCAGATTTCAACAAAATTATCAAAAGATCCATTACCGGAAAATCCTAAAATTCCCAGTCGTAAGTTTGGGCTTGGCAATCCCAAATTTTTTCTCGTAAAAGAGTCCGCTCCATCGCACCCTATTATCCTGTCATATCCTTTAGGAAAAGAAGAGATATTTGAATTTAAGATAATTTCCGCGCCCGTTTGTTTTGCAAGTTCCGCGACCAATTTATCCATTTCAAAATGAGACATTACAAAAAAATTTTTGGAGAAATATAAATTTATTGTCTTTTTCGGGAAACGCAAAACAGCTGATTTTATTGTATTCTGAATCAATATTTTGCTTTTGGGAATAAAATCCAGAATCCTTTCTGAAAACAAGCCAGAACATATTTTATTTCCAATTTCCGATTTTCTCTCAAAAACAGAAACATTATGCCCTGCCTTGGAAAGCTTCCATGATAAATATAATCCGCATATTCCCCCGCCGATGATGACTACTTTCATAATACAATTATCGCGAATCGACACATTAATTTTGAGATTTGAGACTTAGATTCATTCAATTCCGTCAGGCGTAGAAACCGAGCTCTCAAAATATATGTTCTGTTTTTCCTGCTGTTTCGCGGTTATATATCCCGTTGCGAAAGAAAGCAAAGAAACCAATATCACGCCAATAGTTAAGATGATTTCCGCTTGATTAATTTTGACAAATAGATTGAGTTTTGATAGCATGGTATTAATAGTAAGTATGGCGTCCCACGCTAATTTTGCATTAGTATCTCCGGCAGTCCGCTTCACCCAATCCCTTCGGGGATAAGGGTATGCCTATTTAGCATATACGGACCGCGAAACATATAGAAGATAATCTAAATGCAAGATAATAACTTTTTGACAGTAAAATTAGCGTGGGGTTGCCACATTTGCTACCGCAAATATGGCAACATCAAAATCAGGAGGAGCGTCGCGATTAGGCCGCGATTCCCAGCCGAAATATTTAGGAGTAAAACTTTCTGAAGGGCAAAAAACAGCGCCCGGAGTGATAATTATCCGCCAAAGAGGGACGAAATTTTTAGCTGGGAAAAATGTCAAAATGGGAAGCGACAATACTCTTTTTGCTATGAAAGATGGCTTGGTTAAATTCAGAACAAAAAAGAAAACAAGATTTGACGGCTCTCAACGGTTAATAAAAATCGTAAATGTTGTTTAGCCGCGAAATTCGTAAAAAATTCGCATTTCGCAGTATTTTTATTTCATAGCCACTCTAATAAATTCTTTAAATAATGGATGGGGCTCTAATGGTCTTGATTTGAATTCCGGATGGAACTGGGTCGCCACGAAAAATGGGTGGTCTTTCAGCTCAATTATTTCCACTAAATCCTTTTCTGGATTTATGCCGGAAAAAATTAATCCGTTTTTCTCCAAAACATCTCGATAATCATTATTTAATTCATAACGATGGCGGTGTCTTTCCGATATTATTAAGACGTTGCTATCCTTGCCACCATAAGCCCTAAAGGCTATTGTTCCAGGCTTGACTGCGCAGTTATACGCGCCGAGCCGCATTGTCCCTCCGTATCTTTTCTCCCTTAAAAGGACTTTTTGTTCTGGCATCGCATCAATTATTTTTTCCGCGGTTTTGGATTTTCCCGCAAACTCTGCGGAAGTGGCGTTTTTTATGCCGCATTTATTCTTGGCAAACTCAATTATTGCTAATTGTAGTCCCAGGCAAAGCCCTAAAAACGGAATTTTTTCTTTTCGGCAAAACTCTATTGTTTTTATTTTCCCCTCTGTTCCTCTATTTCCAAATCCGCCCGGCACTATTATGCCATTATAATTTTTAAGCTCTTTCATCTTTTCAGGCTTTTTTTCAAAATCATCGGCAGAAAGCCAGAAAATTATTGGCTTCCGCTTATACAAATAGGCGGCGTGCTTTATCGCTTCAATAACAGAAATATAAGAATCCATCAGAGTAAATTTCCCGGTTTCAAAATATTTTCCAACAATTCCTATTTTGACAATTTCTTTTGATGTTTTTATGGCCTCTACAAAATTTTCCCAATTTTTAAGGTCGTTCTCGGTTTTTTTTCTAATTCCTAATCTATTTAATATCCTGTTCCCTAAATTTTCTTTCTCAAAATTAAGCGGAACCTCGTAAATTGAATCTATATCAGGAGCAGAGATAACATCTTTCGGGGAAACATTGCAAAAGATTGAAATTTTCTTTTTCCTCGCATCGTCTAAAGAAATCACAGAACGCGCCAATATCATATCCGGCTGTATTCCGGCTGAGTTTAATGTTCTTACCGCGTATTGCGTGGGCTTTGTTTTCATCTCTCCGATTTTTTTCGGCACCGGCAAATAGCTTACTAAAATAAAAAGCACATCTTTTGGATGGCTTAACCTAATCATTCTTGCCGCTTCCAGAAAAAGCATGTTCTGATATTCCCCCACTGTGCCGCCGATTTCAATTAAAACAATATCAGACCCTGTTTTTTTGCCTGCTTTTTTTATCCGCGAGATTACTTCATTCGGAATATCCGGCACAACTTCCACGCATCTGCCGCCGTATTCCAAATTCCTTTCCCTGTTAATTACCGCTTGGTAGACCCTGCCCGTCGTAAGATAATTTCCGTCGTAAATATTTTCTCCTAAAAACCTTTCGTAATTGCCAACATCCTGGTCGCATTCCGTGCCGTCATCAGTCACAAACACCTCTCCATGCTCAACCGGATTCATAGTGCCGGCGTCAACATTGATATAGGGGTCAATTTTTATTGCCGTTACTTTCAGTCCCTTGCTTTTTAAGATTCTTCCAATGGAGGAGACCGCTATTCCCTTTCCAATGCCGGACATCACTCCGCCGGCAACAAAAATATATTTTGTCATATCTATTTCTCTTCGCAAATTATTACCCTTATTTCTGCTTCTAAATTATGCTCAAATTTAATTTTAGCCGGATACTCCCCCACCTCTCCTATCGGTTCCGGTAAATCAATCTGATTTTTTTTCACCGCAAGACCCATTTCAACTAATTTCTCGAAAATTTTTTGGGAATTTATTTTTTCAAACAACTGGCCTTGGTCGCCTATTTTCACTGGAATTATCACTTCCAACCCATCCATTTTTTCCGCCTCTCCCTGATTTTTCTTTAAATCCTCTTCTATTTTCTTTTCCGTTATTTCTTTCTGGTTTTCCAACCATTTTAACGCTTTTTTCGTCGCAGGTTTCGCTAAATTTTTAGGCATCAAAAAATTCTTGGCATATCCATCTTTAATGTCTTTTACATCATATTTTTTCCCTAATTTTTCAACATCTTGCAAAAGTATAACCTTCATATTTTGATTTCACAATTATTTTATCTTATTTCTTTTATAATTTCAATAGCTTTTTCCAATTGCGGGTCTTTTTCTTCCTGATAGTCGTTTTCAGTCATCTCAACTTTAATATCCGGCTCTAATCCAAGCTCGTTTATTTGGACGCCATTAGGAGTAAGCCACCCGCCGACTGTGATTTTCAAATTTGAGCCGTCGTTCATGCCTTCCAATTCCTGGACAGAACCCTTTCCAAATGATTTCTCACCGATAATTTTGACTCCTCTATTATCGCGCAATGCCGCCGCCAAAATTTCTGCCGCAGATGCAGACCCCTGATTTATCAAAATTACCATCGGATAATTTTCAAATTCAGAATTTCCTTTCGCTTTATAAATAATCTGGGGCTTTTTTCCGTAAAAATCCTCTGTAGTCACAATTTGCCCTTCTTTCAGGAACCAACCGGCAATATCCTGCGCCCTTTGGAGATAACCACCCGGATTATTCCTTAAATCCAAAATGATTTTTTCAGCCGGACTGTTTAAAATTTTAAACGCTTCTTTAGTGAAATCAGAATCAATTTTTTCGGAAAATTGGTACAAAGAAATATAAACAATATCTCCATTTTCATCTTCTTTGCCCGTTGCCGAAGAGATAAGCTTCCAGCGCAAAGACGGGACCTCTATTATATCTCTTTTTATTTTAAATTCTTTCGCCTCATCCCAGCCATCTCGCATAATAATCAAGACAACCTCCGAACCCTTGGGTCCCCTTATTATGCTTACCGCTTTATCTAAAGAAACATCGGCCGACATTGTCTCATTTATTTTAATTATTTTGTCGCCGGAACGCAAGCCCGCTTTTTTTGCCGGCGTTCCTTCAAGAGGCGCTATTATCTGAAGCTGGCCTTTTCTCACGCCAATTTCCATTCCCACTCCTTCAAAACGGCCGCCAACATCTTCTAAAAACTTTTTTGAATCCTCTGGAGGCATAAAAACAGTATGGGGGTCTTTAAGAGAATCAACCATTCCTGAAATAGCTCCGTAAATCATATCTTGCGTTTTCAAATCTTCTTGCTTGCCATATTTTTCTTTCAGCAGGTTCCACGCTTCCCAAAAAAGCGAAAAATTAACATCGCTTGGCGGGCAGGTTTCGCAGACAATGGATTTTTGTCCAACAAAAAATCCTCCGCCAAAAAGCCCCAATCCCAAAATAATTATTATCCCCGTAACAACTATTTTTTTATTCATATTTAATTTAGGTGGTTAACCAAGGAATTAAAGAGCCGAATTCACTCGCAAAAGGAGCTTGGCTCCTTTTTGATTATTATTTTTTTAACCAATATACTTTTTATACCAAAAATAAAAAAACAAAGCAATGTATAAAAAAGCAAAGCAAAGCAATGTATAAAAAAAATAAAGCAAAGCAATGTATACTATAGAGATTGGTATTATATTGTAATGGTTAGTATTGTATTGCAGAGCTTATTGTCGTCAAAAAATTATCGTCAATTAAAAACAACGATCGTTGTTTTTAATTGACGATAATTATATTGGATTGGTTGATAAAAAAATAAAAATGGGGCTTATCTTGCCAAATTTCCTTTTTCTGGCAATTAGCTTTTTGACTTGGATTTTAGACAAGTCGGCCATTCTTGCGGTGTAATTTTTGATAATTGACTTATCTCTTTTTCTGCAAGAAAAATATCTAAACTTGGCTAAGACATTTTCAATCCACTGATTGCGTTCCACTTTATCTTTGGCGGTAAATCTCGCGCCTTCATTATTCAGTTTTAAGAACTCTTTTATCTGATTTATCGTAACGACGAAGTCGTCTTGCATATAGATTATCATATGCTTCAATTCTGGCTATCTTTTTTCAGATTTTCAATGGCCGGGCAGATCGGTTTTGTTTTTAAGTTTCAGGGTCCTTTTGCACTATACAATACCGCTACTTTACAATATGAAGTGTATAATTTAGGATTAATGATGTCGATGGTCGAGGTAGCAACTTTAGCTTTTTAGATATTAAATTATAAATAATTAAAAAAAACACTATGAACAAAAAAACAATTATTCCAGTAATTATCATTGGTATTTTTGCGATAGCGGCTATAATCGCGTTTAATAAAACCAACCAGACCGCTAAAAACGGGAACGCCACGAATAACACTCTAAATAATAATATTGCAGAAACTGCTCCAGCTGTTACAGAAAACAAGGAATCAGAAGTGAGGGAATTTGCCATGACTTCTTTTTATGAGATTGTTGATGACCAGCCAAAACCACAATATTCCCTCAAAGAAATTGCAGTTAAAAAAGGAGATTTAGTAAGGATCAAGATTATTGTAACCAAAGGCATGCATGATTTTAAAATTGACGAGCTTGGTGTATATGCGGACACCAAAGAACTTAATAAAGAATATGTGGTTGAATTTACAGCCGATAAGGCAGGAGAGTTTATTTATTACTGCACTAAACCAAGTCATAAGCAAAACGGACATTGGGGAACGTTAAAAGTGCTTGATAATTAGAAAATTATCCAGATAAATTTATGCGAACAAGAAATAAAGCCAGGTTAGTACTGGAAGTTTTGCGCGTTTTTTTAATTTTCTCCTTCTTCATTTTCATTAGGTCAATTTTTGGTTTTGATAACTTGCAGAATTTGAATTTTAACTCAATTTTGTATTTACTTGGAAAATTAGCTGGGCTGGTAGGATTTTTATTTCTTTCGCTATTGATATTCTCGGGGGATACCGCCAGATTTTTTGACAAATTTTTCGGTATGGACAAAATAATAAAGTTTCAAAGAAAGTTTGCTTTATTTACCATTATTTTTGTTTTAGCTCACCCGATTTTTTTTGCCTTGTCCAGTAAATCAATACTGCCCTATATAATGCCGGATTTTTCAGTTATACCTTTGGCGCTGGGAACAATCTCTCTGTATATTTTTATTATCGTAATGATTGCTTCTAAAATATATAAACGAATTTCTTACAATATTTGGCAATATATCCATCTTCTTACTTATTTCCTTTTCTTTTTTAGCTTGTATCATGCGGTAAATTGGGGTTCCGATTACAGATTAATGCCCGTAAAAATAATTTATGGAATTACTCTGATGTTTTTGCTAGTAGGAATTATTTACCGGACTTTTTACAAAATAAAACAAAAATATGCGGGGAAATTTTATGTTCAGGAAATAAAAACCGAAACAAAAGATACCTTTACATTGGTATTAAAATCCGAAAAAGCGTTTTCGTTTAAGGCTGGGCAATTTTGTTTTTTAAGATTAAATAAAGATAAATTATACACCAGAAATCCTTTCACCATATCAAGCTCGCCAAAAGAAGCTACAATGTGTTTTACGGTAAAATTAGAGGGGAGGTTCACGAAAACATTATCTGAATTAAAAAAGGGAGAAGAAGTAATAATAGATGGACCCTTCGGGATATTTACAATAGAAGATGAACAGAAAAATCTTGTTTTTATTGCTGGAGGAGTTGGTATCACTCCTTTTATGAGTATGATTAAAGATAAAACAATCGCAGATAACCAAATCCAAAATATTATCTTATTGTATGGCTCAAGAACAAAAGAAGAGATAATTTGTAAAGAATGGTTAGACAGCATAAAGAAAGATTGGTTCAAAAAGGCGTATGTATTAAGTAATAATCATTCTTTTTCCGGAATATATAAATACGAAACAGGGCATATTAACAAGGAAATCATAAAAAAATATGTGGAGAACATAGATAATTCAATGTTCTATATCTGCGGACCTGAAATTATGAAAAACAATCTCAAAAAAATATTAAATAAACTTGGTGTAAATAAACAAAATATTATGATTGAAGATTTTTTTTGGTAAGATAATTACAGGCCCAATTGCTATTAAAAAATTTTGTTACATTATGGACGAAAATAAAATTAACAAATTGCCGAAGCTTCAGTTTCCTCGCGGATAATGTAAGCTCCACAAACATCAAAGAAACAATATTTTCTTTTTTCTTCCATATTACCCGTTTTGTCAATGAACTGTCGCAAAAATATTATCTGGCGCAATAATTATTAGGTCGGTTAATAAAATCCGCGATCGCGGATTTTCTTAACCGACCTATTTTGACCTGAAATCACAAATATTCTAAAATT
>MHMF01000005.1 GCA_001821475.1 Candidatus Nealsonbacteria bacterium RIFCSPLOWO2_01_FULL_38_120 | reverse complement strand
CATCGGATATGCTTCCTCGTTCTATCAAATTTTCGCTCTGAAATTTGGAAAAAATACCGAGAAAGCATTTCGTAATTCAAAGTATATATTATTTTGATTTTTTAATTGATGGTAAAATTATTTTAGAAACAAAGGTTAGAAATTATTTTTCAAAAAAAGATATAGATCAGCTCTGCTCTTATTTAAAAGTTAAAAATCTAAAATTAGGAATAATTGCCCATTTCACAAAAACAGGAGTTAAATTTAAAAGAATTGTAAATTTATCTTGAGGGGTCGTATTCGTATATCCGTAAATAATTCGTATTTCGTAGCCACATTATGAAATTTAATTATCAAGCAAGAACTGTCGCTGGTGAAATCCAGGCAGGAATTGTAGACGCTTCAAGCAAGGAAGTCGCTATTGATATCTTAAAAGCGAGGGAGCTTTTTGTGACCGGTTTAGAGGAATTTGCGCCTCGTTTTTATAATAAAAAAATATCTTTTTTGCAGTTTATTACAAAAAAAGATATCGTGATATTTTCTCGGCAGATGGCTATTATGATGAAGTCAAAAGTTCCTTTGACCGAAATTTTTCAGATATTGGCGGACCAATCAAGCAAGCCGGGCTTGAGAGAAAAAATTTTAAAAATATCCGAAGAAATAGAGGGCGGGAGTCCTTTATCTAAAGCTCTGTCTTTATACCCAAAACTTTTTTCCGTGTTTTATATAAATATGGTTAAATCCGGCGAGGCGTCCGGAAAATTAAGCGATGTTTTTTCTTACCTTGCCGATTATCTGGAAAGAGAGTATTTATTGCGGAGCAAAATACAAGGGGCTATGATTTATCCTACTTTTGTTTTGATGGTTTTTCTGGCAGTTACCTCTATTATGATTATTTATGTTATTCCGCAGTTAAGCGCGATTTTGAAAGAAAGTGAGCAAGAACTTCCGCGGATAACAAGATTCGTGATGGCATCATCCGATTTTTTTAGGAATAATTTATTGGTTGTGTTTTTGATTTTTGCCGCGTTAGCGGCGTTTTTTTACTTTTTTCCGAAGACAATGCTTGGAAAAAGTTTTTACGATAGAAATTTATTAAAAGCGCCGGGGCTTAAAATTTTTCTTCAGAAAATGTATCTTTCCAGAATTGCTCTTAATCTTTCCACTTTGATTTTAGGCGGGCTCCCGATTACCCAATGTCTAGAGATTACAGGAGAAGTGGTGGGCAATAATATTTATCGGGATATGCTCTTGAAAACGCGCGACGGAGTGAAAAATGGAGAATCAATGAGTTTAATTTTAGAAAGATATGGTAATATCGTTACTCCGTTTTTTTATCAGATGGTGGTGGTAGGCGAGAAAACCGGGACTGTCGGCGAATCGCTTACCAATATAGTTGATTTTTATCAAACGGAGATTAACAGGAATTTAGATGATTTTATAAAGCTATTGGAACCGATTTTTATTGTTGTTTTGGGCTTGGTCGTGGCTGGCCTTGTAGGCGCTGTGCTTCTGCCATTGTATTCGGTGGGACTTGAATAGAACGAATTATCAATTTCTAATTTCTATTAAATTTTCAATGACTGAATTTTCAAACCCGAAAAGCAAAGAGTATGATTTAGAAGAAAGAACCGCGAAGTTTTCTGAGGATATAAATTTCAGAAATAAAATTTACATTTGCAAAAAGGAGGCCAACGAAACGAAATACTGGATTAAGATATTAGCCAGACATCACCAAGAATTAAAAGAAAAAATAAGAACGTTTTGGCGAGAAGCGCATGAATGTCATCTTATCTTCCAAAAAATAACTAAAACATTAGACGGTAGAGTTTGAAAATTGTTTAATTGATAATTTATTGAAAATTGGTAATTGATAATTCGTTATTATGTTTTCCACAGCTTGACTTTCAAAATTATGGTATAATAAACAATAATCCCTCTGCTTTAATGGGTTGCGAAAAAAATTGTAATTATAAAAAGCGGGGAAAAAGGTCGATAATTTTGCTCTTCTTTGGGAAAAGAGAATGGTTATAATAATTATTCAATTAACGGATTGAATGATTAACAAATTAAATTCGTTAATTCGCGATTCGTTAATGCGTTAATTCGTTAATAAATAATTGAAACAAACTTATGAAAAAATTAAAAGGTTTTACATTGATTGAGTTATTAGTGGTCATCGCAATTATCGGAATTTTGGCGGCAATTGTTCTGGTCTCGTTAACCGGAGCAAGGAAAAAAGCGTATGATGTAAGGATTACAGCCGGTATGGGACAAATTAGAACAACAGCTGAAATTATCAAGGACACTGATGGCGATTACGATAATGTTTGTCTGGTAGGTTCTTGCGGGACTGGCGCCGTTCCAAGCAGTGATATTGCTACTATCGCCACTGACATAAATAGTCAAAATGCCACCGGTCAGTCAGATTTAACTATTTTTAGGGATAGTTCGGGTGTTGGATCTACTGCTTACTGCGCTTATATCCAGATGAATACTAATTATTGGTGCGTGGATAGTACATTGATATCAAAAACGTATACAAATGTTCCAACCTGCACAGCTGCTGATTTCACTTGTAATTAACATACCGATATAGAATGATGCTCATCATTATGATTATGTCTGTAATTTTGTTTTAGAGATATGTTAATTTTGTCTTGGAATAAAACAACCTAACTGAAAGAAAATAAACTGAACCCGCTCACTGCGGGTTCAGTTTATTAAAAGGAAGCGTATAAAATAATATGACGGGAGCATATCCCGCAGCAATTAGAGATAATGGAGAATTTTTATTATTTCATTTCTTTTATTGTTTTTGTCCTTGGGCTTATTGTCGGGAGTTTTTTGAATTGCGTGATTTATAGGATTGGTATTTCGGAGGGCAGTCCCCGTAGAGAAGCTGTGGGCTTTTTACGGGGTAGATCTTTTTGCCCTCATTGCAAGCATATTTTGAGTTGGCGGGACTTGATTCCGATTTTTAGTTTTTTGGTGTTAAGGGGCAGGTGCCGATACTGCAAAGATAAAATTTCTATTCAATATCCGCTCGTAGAGTTGTTTACGGCCATTATCTTTGTTTTCATTTTGAATCACGAATTACGAATTATGAATTATGAATTTTCTAATTCTATATTTTTGATTCTTAATTCCTTATTCCTATTTACCATTGCCAGTTTTTTGATTTTGATTTTTGTATATGACCTAAAACATTTTATTATCCCCGATAAAGTTGTTTATCCGGCTATCGCGATCACTTTTTTATACAATTTTATTTTAAGTTCTAAGTTTCAAATTCTAAATTTCCTCGTCTCCGCTGTCGGGGTAGCAGCATTTTTTTTATTGATATTTTTAATCTCAAAAGGCAAGTGGCTTGGCTTCGGCGATGTCAAGCTCGGTTTTTTATTGGGATTATTTTTGGGCTTCCCAAAAATAGCGGTTGCCTTGTTCATTTCTTATCTTGTTGGGGCTATAATAGGAATAGGAATTATTTTTTTGAAAAAAGGGACAATGAAGACAGAGGTCCCGTTCGGTCCTTTTTTGATATTCGGGACATTTGTCGCCTTGTTTTTCGGCGATTTCCTATCGGGCTGGTACATAAATTTAATAAGCTAAATGCGTGTGCCTACCAGATAGGCACACAGCTTAATATGTAATATGTTTTTAATAGTGAATCGCAAAAAAGAAAATGGATTCTCTTTGATTGAACTTTTAACCGTAATGGCGATTATGGGGATATTAGCTGTGATTGTGCTACCTAATTATTTTGTCATGCAAAAGCGGCTCGCCTTAAGCAGGTCGGTTCAAAAATTAGCCCACGATATCAGGAGAGCCCAAGAAATGGCGATGTCTGCCAACGAAGAGCCTGGCTGTTCTGCTGGATATCCGGACTACAAATTTAGCTATGGAGTTTATTTTTCTTTGTCCGCCCCAGATAGTTATAAAATATTTGCTGATTGCGATAGCAACAAGGATTACAATTCTCCGGCAGATAAAATTGTAAATACAATAACTTTTGAAAAAACAGTAACCCTGTCAAATTTAAGTCCGGTTGTTGCCGGTTCCCTTGGAATCGTGTTTACTCCGCCCGCCCCCGCAGTAACTATAAGCCCTAATTCTTCTACGGCTGAAATTACAATCACAAACGGCAACGAGAATAAATCAGTTAAAATAAATATGGCCGGGCTTATAGATGATTAGTTAAAATCAAAAACCAAAATTTAGGTATCAATTATGATGGAAGTATTTTATAACGGGAGATGCTCCCGTTATAAAATACTTCCATCATAATTTTTGAGATCGTTTATTATGAATAACCGCTCAAGAGAAAAGGGGATTACTATTTATTTGTCTATTATTGTTTTATCTATTTTACTTTCTATTGTTTTGGGGTTGAGCATTTTCTTAATAGACCAGATAAGAATGGTGAAGGATATGGAGAATTCAATTTCTGCTTTTTACGCCGCTGACAGCGGGATTGAACAGACGCTGAATGTTATGATGAATGACGAGTCTGACTTGTTGTCTGCCTATGGCCCTACGGACATTGGAGGAGGCGCTTATTATATTGCTGATATATCTTGTTGTGATAGTTCTAAAACCAGTTGTAATTTTAATGGCGGAGAAAATTGTCCTGTCGGGATAGAAGAAGACCCTAATTGCGATGCCACTCGCTATTGCGTCCGTTCTATCGGGTCTTCTGGGGGAGTAAAGAGAGCGGTTGAGATCTCATACTAAAAATTAAAAATACAAATTGCAAAATGTAAAACGATTCCGCTATAATTTCTCCAAATTTTCGCTCTGAAATTTAGAGAAAAAACCAAGAAAGCATTTCGCAATTCAAAGTATATTAGAAATTTATTATGCATACATACGATAATATGGAAGAAAGGCGTAGCTATAATAATGGGTTCACTATTATTGAGACAATAATAGCTGTTCTTATTGTTTTAACCGGAGTGGCTGGCGCTTATGGCATTATTACTAATTTAACTTCTTTTGGCACGATTTCTCCCAGCCGGCTTACGGCTGTTTATTTGGCAAAAGAAGGCGTTGAGATTGTAAGGAATATAAGGGATACGAATTGGCTTGAAGGTCATTCTTGGGATGAGGGGCTTGTCGCTGGGTCGGCGGCATGCGCGCCTAGTAACGAAAATTCTTGTACGGTTGCTTGGGATAGCGCGGCTTTGCAATCAACAGGCGGAACGGTTCCTTTCCTAAAAATTGACAACAATAGCCGCTATAATTACGCTATCGGAACAGCGACTATTTTTAAGCGAAAAATAAAAATCGCGGCGCCAGCCGTCGATTATTTATTGGTTGAAGTTATAATGGAGTGGAGCGACAGAGGCAAGCCGTATTCCCTCACCACCAGAGAGAGGATTTATAACTGGTATCAGATATGAGCGCAATGTGCAATTGCATTGTGTTATTGTCGGATAATCACACAATAACACAATCACGCGCATCTACAATAAAAATGGCGAAAGCGAAATTGAAAGAAAAAAGCAATTATAATAAGGGCTTCACATTGGTTGAAACATTGGTGACAATGCTTGTTTTTACGCTGGTGATTGAAGCGGCTGTGGCTATTTTGGTTTCCGCTATCCGTTTGCAAAAATACAATCTCGCTTATTTCAAAATAGTTGACCAGACAAGCTACGCTTTGGAATATATGGGCCGCCAAGTCCGAATGGCGCAAAGGGACAGTTCGGGCGGCTGTATCGCTTCAAATTCAAGATTTGAGATAAAGCAAATTCCGGCGCCGGCGGATTTGGGGATTACAGGATTGATGTTTATAGACTCAAAAGGCGTGTGCAAAGGATTTTTTCTTAATCTATCAACGAATCGTATAAACGAATATGATTTTTCAAGGGGTCAAAAGATTTTAGAGATTACGCCCGATGATATTGAAATCAGTTCTCTTAATTTTGAACTTTTGGGGCAATCCGGGATGGATTTAATTCAGCCGAGAGTTGCGATTTCAATGAAAGTCCGAGGCAAAAATCCGGGCGTTCAGCCGACTGCTAATATCCAGACAACGATTTCCGCTCGAAATTTAGATTTCTAAATTGTTTTTGTTTTTTTATTCTCGCGGTGGTATAATTTAGGAATACCAAATCCATGGGAACACTTCTCGTAGTTAACTACGAGAAGTGTTCCCATGATAATATTTTCTGAAAGAAAAAGTAGAAATTTAAAGCATAACAAATTGCGATGGGCATACGAGTTATATCATGAGATTAGCTTATTATTATATTATGAGCTTAGCTTATGATATAACTTCCGCTCTTGCGATTTTATAATAAATGAGAAAAAAAATAAATTTTAATGCAATTTCTCTAATAATCAGCATTTTGGTTATTTGTTTTACTGTAAGCTCATACGTTTTCGCTGTCTGGCAGGAACCGACAGCCGGTCCGCCCGGGAATAATATTTTGCCGCCAATAAATGTGAGCTCTACTGGTCAAAACAAGCTTGGCGATTTTGGGATAGGCGGCGGTTCTGGCCAGCCGGTTTATTGGCTTTCAAATTATTACGGTACATTAAGATTTAACAGCGCGAGCCCAGCCGGAACGCGATTAGTTATCGGCCAGGACGGCAACGTCGGCATCGGGACGACGGGACCGACTATGGCACTGACCGTAGCTGGACAACAATTGATTACATCCACTGCTCCTGAACTTGATTGGAATAAATCAAACGCATCGGCGAATGAGGGGCGATGGCGCATTGAGGGAGATACTGCAAAAATTATGTCTTTCAGAGCAGTGAACGATGCAATAAATGATTCGACTGAATGGATGCGTGCGACGCGCTCAAGTGGTATTACAATGTCTTCAGTCACATTTCCAAACGGCAACGTCGGCATCGGGACCACGGGGCCGAGCCATAAGCTGCAGCTCGTTGGAGCTAATAATGCAACCGAATTGAAGGTCTCCAGCGCCGACCAGGGAAGCGGGGCTATCCTTCTTGGAGACGGCTCGACTGCGCTTAAGAATGTCGGAATATGGCGTGGCAATGCCAACTCCTACGCCGTGAATGGGAATTTCTTGAATTTTGGGACTTATGGTGACGGCGGTTTTACTTTTGCCGCGGGGAACGCAGAACTTGGGAGTCAATCGGAGCGTGTCCGTATCGAAGCTGGCGGCAACGTCGGCATCGGGACCGCTTCTCCTGATTCTAATTACAGATTGACTGTTGCCGGCGGCGGAGT
>MHMF01000004.1 GCA_001821475.1 Candidatus Nealsonbacteria bacterium RIFCSPLOWO2_01_FULL_38_120 | reverse complement strand
TTTATTTTTTTCGCCGATACTATTAATTGTTTTCTTAATTTATCCACTGAGACATACCATTCATCAACCACCCGCCAAACAAGCTCGCTCTTGCACCGCCAGCAAACAGGGTATCTATGAGTTATCGGCTTTATATCAAAAAAATATTTTCCACTATCTTTATTTTTAATATAATCAATAATCATTTCAGGATTTTTTTTCGCATTTTTTCCAGAAAATTCATCAAGCTCGTCAAGATAAACGGCTTCTTCATCTATAAGTTCAATGACTGGAATTCCCGCTTCTTTGCCCAGCCGAAAATCCTCGGCTCCTGCGCCTGGGGCAATATGAACAAGACCTGTTCCTTCCTCATCGCTTATGGGAAGAATCAAAGGATTGGTCGCGATTACTTTATGGCCATAATCGCGGAACGCCTTTTTAATTCGCGCCAAATAGTCAAAAGGCGACTCGTATTCCAGCCCGACTAATTTTTCTCCCTTCATAACATTTTCAACTTTCAATCCCAGTCCATCAGCGAGAACTTTCAGAATATAATATTTATTTCCGCTAACTGAGCCGGTGGCAATGGCGTAGTCCTTTTTATGGTCAACCGCGACAGCGACATTCCCCGGAAGAGTCCATGGCGTAGTTGTCCAAACAAGCAAAAATTCATTTTGCCTGCCAAGAATAGGATATTCTATATATATAGAATTATGGGTTATTTCCTGATAATCCTCTGTCAACATCTCGTGTTGGGAAATAGCCGTTCCGCATCTCGGGCACCAAGGCACGCTGTCTCTTCCCTTATATAACAGCCCGTTTTCCTTGCATTTTTTAAGAAATCCCCAGATAGCGTAATTATTTTTGTCAGACATTGTATAATAGGAATTTTCCCAATCCATCCACTGGCCAAGCCGAATTGACTGCTCTGTCTGGATTTTTGAATACTTCAGCGCCCTTTGTTTGCACGCCTCAACGAATTTATCAATGCCGAATTTCTCAATATCTTTTTTATTTTTAAAACCCAATTCTTTTTCAACCTCAACCTCAACCCAAAGCCCCTGGCAGTCAAAGCCGTTCTGGTACCGTTGGTCAAATCCTTGCGCCGCTTTATATCTCTGAAACAAATCCTTATATGTCCTTCCCCATGCGTGATGAACGCCCATTGGATTATTGGCGGTAATGGGCCCGTCTAAAAACGACCAGCGCTTCTTGCCATGATTCTTCTTTTTCAACTTCTCAAAAATTTTCTTTTCGTCCCAAAATTTCAAAATTTTCCGCTCATTTTCAGAAAAATTAAACATAAAAAATTTATTCTTTTAAATCGGCGAATAACGCTTCAAAACCAGCTGTATTAACCCAAAAATTATAAGAATTACGAAGTAAACATTTCTCAATCTCTTTTCTTTGCGTTGTTAATTTCTCTCCGCCAATCGCTTCACCCAAAAGAATATTAGAATAACTGCCATCTAAAAACGCAACATAGGAAATATTATTATTTTGCTCTTTTAAACTGATAATTTCAATCAATTCTGAGATTTGTTTATCTTGTCCGCCTCCCGAAGTGTTTAGATGTTTTGCTTCACATAAAAATATTTTTCTATTTATCTTAATAATCAAGTCTAATTTTTTATTTTGTTTTTTGGCGGCCATTTTAATATTTAAATTTTTACGAACATTTTTAACGCTAAAAATTTTTGAAAATTTAGCCACGCATTTTTGTTCATTAAAAAATCCTTCCCAAGTTTTTACTTCTTGAAAGCCACATTCCGCTAAAATATTTAAAAGTTTTTTCTCTCCGCATTTTCCTTTCTTGCGACTAGAGTTTGAATCTAAAATCGCTTGAACCCATTCTTCGGGGATTGTTTCATTCAAAATTCTCTTTTCAAAATATCTTTGCGCGATTTTTTCAAGCAAAATAATATTTTTTTTAGCAAAGTTTAAAAAACTATCGCAAGCATTTATAAAACAGCCGAATTCCGAACAGTTAGAAAATTTATTCAATATTTTTGAAAGCTCCAAAAAATACTTTTCCACAACTTCCTTGCTTTCTTTTTTTTCTTGCAAAGTTTTAATCGTAATTAAAATATTTTTAACTTCTTTCGCATTAACAATGTATTCCTGTAATTGAGGATGTTTTTCGTCAAAAATATAAAAATTATCCAAAAAATTTTCTAGATTTTGTCGTGATATATTAAAATAATGCAGATTGCTTTGAATTTTTTTCATCGTAAATATAGTTTAAAAATTTATAAACCAAATCAAAAGAAATTCTTTTTCTATTATTATCCCTAAAATTGGTCAAGAAGAAAGAAAAATATTTGCTTCTTCCTTGGTTTAATTCTTTATTAAACCGCTTCATTAGCTCTAATTGGTCGTCTATGGGCATTTCTTCTTTGAAAATCAAATGAGCCATATTGCGAGAGGTGTTTTTACCGACAAGCCCCGCAACCCCATAATCCCTTATATCTTCAAGCTGGATTTTCTTCCCATTTTTGCTGTCTATGGCTCTTAAAAATAAAACATTTTTTCCTATTAAATTTTTTATATCTTTGCTGACACAAAGCGGTTTTTTGTCTTTAATATTTTGAAACGCCAGCTCAACTTTGTATTCGCCAGACCGCAAATAATCCTCAGTCAAACGAAAAATTCCCAAATGGTTATGAGTATTTTTAATTCTATCAATAAAATCTCCTCCAAGTTGCCAATTATGCTTCTTTTCGATTGTAAAAGCAATATGTTTTTTTTGGGAAAAAATTGTTGCGGCAATTTTATTTTTTTCTAAATTTTCTTTTTTTTTCTTGAAATAAAAAGATATTACATTATAGGTTGTGTCTTCAAATACTTGTTCTGAAAAAATATTCAATTCTACAATCTCAAATTTATCAAAAAATATATTCCTAATTTTTTGGGAATTTTCCGCGCAAAGAAAATTCAAAGGCACAATTAGAATGCCTTCCCTACAATCCAAAATCGAAAAAATTGAAACTTGATACAAATCTTCAAAATTTGAATAAATTCCGGAAAAAAATCTTTCTTTTATTTTTTGATCCGCTTTATTTTTATGCAAGTATGGCGGGTTGGAACAAATAAATTTGTATTTTGATAAACAATTTATTGAATCTCTATAAAAAACATCTTTCTTATCAATATATTTTTTATCGCAGTCAAAACCACTAGCTTTTTTGCAGTTATTCTTGCGAGACCAATTTATTAAATCTTGGTTTCCCGCAAAAGGATCAACAACTTCTTTGTCTTTCACGAATTTTTCTAATCCCTGCAGAATATAATCAGAATTTGTCGTAAAAAATTGTCCGAATTGCCTTTTCTCAATAGAAAAAACTCCTCTGTCATTTCGTGTTATTTTTTTAATTGCTTCTACTTTTGTCATATTTTTTTTCGTCTATCAACTTTTTTAACAACTTCTTTAATATCTTTTCTTTCTAACCATAGGGTATCGGCGATTGTTTCAAAAAATAAGCCGCTATCTCGCAACTGCTCGCACTCTTTTGAATTTATTCTAATTTTAATTGTAATTTTATCTTTTTTCATAATAAAGTACGCTTTGTTTTACTCTATAAATTCTCCGGGGCCGGCGTAAAATCCCTCAAAAGAAGAATAAGGATCGTCAACCCGGCGCTTTTCTAAAAGCGCTTGTTCGGAAAGGCCTTTTATAAATCCATTCATTAGCCAGATCGGGTCCCCATGGCTTATAACCAAAATTATTTTCCCTGTATATTTTTTATCAATTTCTTTCAAAAAATCCGTTGTCCGTTTTTTTACATCGCGCCAATTTTCGCCTCCTGGCGGCCGCTTGAATAATTTTTGCTTTTTGCTGGAGAAAAAATTCCTGTATTTTTCATCTTCTCCTCCCTGAAAAATCCCGAAATTTATGTCGCGCAGGCGCTTGTCTAAAATAATTTTCAAGCCAAGTTTTTCCGCCGCAATTCCGGCAGTCTGCCGAGTTCTTACCAAATCAGACGAATAGATCAAATCAATTTTCTTACCAGCTAATTTTTCAGCAGAAATTTTTATCTGCTCTTTGCCTTTTTCGGTCAAAAAAACAGGATCCCTCTCTGGTATGAGATACAAAAATCCTTTTTTCTCTTCCTGATAAATTGTGTTTCCGTGCCTTAATAAAATATACCTATTATTCATATTACATTTTCTCTGGCGAACTAATTCCCATTAAATCTAATGTATTTTTTAAGACAATTTTCGCCGCCCCGACCACAGCCAATCGAGCTTCGGTTAAATTTCTATCTTCTGTAATCACTTGGCAATTTTCATAAAATTTATGAAAAGCGTCAGCCAGCGACAAAGCATATTGCGGAATCCTCTGAATCTGATAGTCCTTCGCCGTATCCTCAATAACTTCCGGAAATCTGATAAATTGTTTAATCAAATTCAATTCACTCGCTCGTGTGCCTACTCGTGTGCCTACCAGATAGGCACACACTTCTTGTGCCTGTCTGGTAGGCACACAAATCCGATTTTGATTTTTACATTTTTTGATAATACTGCAAATTCTCGCATACGCATATTGTATATAATAAACCGGATTTTTGTTTGATTTATCTTTCGCTAATTTCAAATCAAAATCCAAATGCGTATCAGGGCTCCTTACCAAAAAGAAAAAACGAGCGGCGTCCAGCCCGACCTCTTCTATCAGCTCGTCTATGGTTACATATATTCCCGATCTCTTTGACATTTTAACCTCTTCCCCATTCTCAATAAGACGGACTAATTGCGCAACGATAAAATCTGTCTGTTCTTTTTTATGACCCAAGGCCTCTGCCCCGGCTTTCATTCTTGCCACATAGCCGTAATGATCAGCTCCTAAAAAGAAAATCAATTTATCAAACCCCCTGCTGAATTTATTTTTCAAATAAGCAAT
Source organism: Candidatus Nealsonbacteria bacterium RIFCSPLOWO2_01_FULL_38_120 (assembly GCA_001821475.1). Taxonomy (GTDB): domain Bacteria; phylum Patescibacteriota; class Minisyncoccia; order Minisyncoccales; family GWA2-38-27; genus GWA2-38-27. The sequence continues at coordinate 971 of MHMF01000004.1, read as the reverse complement.
ATCAGACGCGAAATATGTTTTTTCCTTGTCTTCCTTTATTAAAACCCTGTCCTTATCATCGCCAAATTTTGACGACGCAAACCACAAAGCGCCTTCTTTTTCATAGGTCAAACCTTTGTCTTTCAAAAAGTCAATCGTCTTGCCGACTTCTTTAGCTAATTTTTTCTCCGAGAACCAAATGTCAAATTTTATTCCCATTTTCTTAACCGTCGGCTTTATCATTTTTTTCAAAAGGAGCCGAGCTCCTTTTTCGCCAATTTTTTCCGGGTCATTGCCTTTAATCTCTTTTCTTAAATCATCAATATAATCCCCCTTATAAACCGCCTCCGAATCTCCGATTATAGAATGCCCCAATTTTTTGATTTGCCCTCCTGTGTCGTTAATATAATACTCCATCGTTGTTTTACAACCCGCTTTTTCCAAAACATTCGCCAAAACATCTCCGCAAAACCCTCCCCTGCCGTTGCCCAAAGTCAAAGGTCCCGTGGGATTAGCGGAAATAAACTCCACATTTACTTTTGTCTTGCCCCCGATTTTCAAACTCCCGAATTTTTCTTTTTGCTTCAAAATCTCTCCAACCTGTTTCTGCAAATATTCTTTTGAAATAAAAAAATTTATAAACCCGCCTATCGCCTCAACCTTTTCAAAAAAAGAAACATCCCCCACTTTTCCTCCCCCTCGTAGAGGGAGAGGATTGAGGAGGGGGCTATCTCCGCAGAGGGAAAATTCTCCCCCACCTTCTTCCTCCACCTCTTTGAGGGAGAGGATTGAGGAGGGAGTGAAAAATTGCGAAATTATTAACCTCGCCATTTCCTCTGGACTTTTCTTCGCAATTTTAGCCAGTTGAAAAGTAGCATTCGTTGCATAGTCCCCATATTTCCCTTCTTTCTGCGCCTCAACTGAAATTTCCGGAATTTCAAATCCCGGAAAGTCCCCATTTTTCTGAAGTTCTCCGACAGAATCCCTTATCA
>MHMF01000003.1 GCA_001821475.1 Candidatus Nealsonbacteria bacterium RIFCSPLOWO2_01_FULL_38_120 | reverse complement strand
TTGGTTCCTTAGATGAAATACTGATAGCGCGAGCTTGATTTTCTATTTTTCCTAAATAACCACCTTGTTTAAGTTTTGATATGTGAAAATGTATTGTTGAAACAGAAGCAAGTTTAAGTTTTTTTCTTATCTCCTCAAATGAAGGAGAATAGCCCTTTTTTTGTGAGTAATTTTCTACGAAGTCTAAAATTTCCTTTTGGCGTTTTGTAAGCATAAAATTTCTTGTTTATATATCTTTTATTATAGTAGAACAAAAATAGAAAATCAATACTGAGTTATCCACATTTTATCTTGGCCGAAAAAAAATTAAAAAAGAAAGCCGAAGCCCGCGCGGATTCCTCCCCAGACCCCTCCTCCGCGCGGGCGAGTCCGTCGCCCCGCCTCCTTTGCCCCAGAAAAACAGTGGCGGGGCGCATCATTTCAGATTTCGCTTTTTGGATTTGTGTATCAGATTTGGTAAAATAATTTCAAGAGTTTGTTGTTGGTTTTTATCGGGAGCCAGACAAGATACAAAAACCGCTCATATGGACATCGGAGCGGTTTCTATGTTAAAATTAGTTAAATTACTTTGAGTTACGAAATGCTTTCTTGGTCCTTTTCCCAAATTTCAGAGCGAAAATTTGATAGAACGAGAAAGTATATCCGATGGATATGCTTACTAGTTATAGCGAATTTGCAGCTGAAATTTGGAGAAAAGACCAGGAAGTTCTCTTTTTATTTGGCATTTCGCAATTCAAAGGAATTAGGTTAGAATTAAATTAGAATTAAAAAAGTAAAATCATCAAAATTATGACAGAAAATATATTTTATTCGCTACCCGACCTGCCTTATGGATATAAAGATTTGGAGCCCTATATTTCAGAGAATCAATTAAGAATCCATCACGACAAGCACCATCAAGGTTATGTGGATAGCGTTAATGCTGTTTTTGAAATATTCAGAAAAGCCAGAGAGGAAAATAGCGATTTAGACATCAAGTCCTTCTTAAAAACGCTTTCCTTTAATATGAGCGGGCATATTCTTCATTCTTTGTTCTGGTTTAATATGACGCCTGCTGGAAAAAGCGGGGGAGGAGAACCGAAAGAACATTTAGCCGAAGCCATTATCCAAGAATTTGGCAGTATTGAGAGATTTAGAAAAGAATTTACGGAAGCCGCCAATAGCGTTGAAGGGTCGGGTTGGGCGGTTTTGGCCATAGATGAGAATGCTAAAAGATTAATAATAGCGCAGATAGAAAAACATAATGTAAATTTTTATCCCAATTTCAGGATTTTGATGGTTCTTGATGTCTGGGAACACGCCTATTATCTTGATTATCAAAATATGAGAGCGAAATTTACCGACGCTTTTTGGAATATTGTGAATTGGCAAGAAATAGAAGAAAGGTTCAACCGCGCGAAAGCGTAAAAAGCGGATTGCTTTGCGGTTCTATTTGATTGCGATGGCCGTCAATTCGCGAAATAAACAAAATTTCCCGCCTTGCGGCGGGATTTTTGTTCTATTTTCTGGCGGCGTGTTAACTTAAATTTGAGCGGCATACTCTTTTCTTTCCGAATATTCTGTTTTTTTTCCGATATTCCATTGTTGAACCGGCCTTAGGTATCCGACTACTCTTGAATAAATCTCACATTGTTTGTAATTCGTCAAACCAGGTTTATTTTTGAAACATCCGTTGCATTTGAAAATATTTATTTTGTCGCCGTTGTCTTCGTAAATTAGCAGAACCCCGTTTTTAATTTCTTCCCCTTCAATTCCAATTTTTTTTCCGCAGTCGTGGCAATAATTTTTATTGGCAATGTTTGCAATGTCCATAGAAATTGATTTGATATTGGCTTATTTTTCCGACCTTTGTTTTTCTGTGTTTTAGGATTTCGCAATTTCGGCAGTCCTCAAAAATATCAAAAATCTTGCCGCACTTTTGACAAATATAATGAGCGTGCGAGGATATGTCGCCATCGTAACGCGATTCGCTCGCAGAAATTTCTTGAATTTTTCCTTCCACTTTTAAGATATTTAAATTTCTATAAACCGTTCCCTTGCTTATTCTCGGCAGTATTCTTCTGACTCGCCGATAAATTTCCTCAGCCGAAGGGTGAGTGGCGGTATTTTTTAAATAATCAGAAATAATCTTTCTTTGCGATGTGATCATCTTATATAGTTTAGTAATAATTCCTATTTTAGTTTAATTATTATTTAATAATATTCTTAATCCAAAAGCATGTCAAGTGGATAACGAAAAACTCGAAATTCGGGAAAATAATATTAAAAGTTTATTAAGTTTTAATTCTGGAATAAAATTAGATTCTCTGAAACAGGGATTTTAATTTTAGTAACCCCTTTTGCCTTTTTTGCATGGAAAACCCGCTATATGCCTTTCCGCGTTGCCCATAGATGTTGATTTTTTTAAAAGGGGGAGCGATAATAAATAATATAAATTACAATCATATAAATGCCGAAACATCCTCTTTTTTTTATTTTTATTGTCCTTGCGCTTGTTGCTCCGTTTAGCGCGCATGCTTATCTTGACCCGGGGACCGGGAGTTTTATAATCCAAATTATTATTGCAACTGCGGCGACAGCCGCGATTAGCGTCAAAGTATTTTGGCAAAAGATAAAGGGGCTATTTTCGCATTTTTTCAAACACAACGATGGAGAAGAAAATTAATTTGCAAAAAAAGAAAATAGCGTCTTCCTTCCGTGATCCAAGCGGATTTCTTTTTTTAGAGAAAGGAATCCTTTATCGGCAGATAAATTTTTCATATAAGGAGCATTACGACCATCTGATAAATTCAGGGCTTTTCAAATTACTTGTTGAAAAAAAACTTTTAATTTCTCATCAGGAAAGCGCTCTTGAAAATAGATTTTCAGAGGAAGCGTATAGAATTATCCAGCCGGAATTTATTAGGTTTATATCTTATCCTTACGAGTGGTGCTTCGGTCAATTAAAAGATGCTGGTCTTGCCGCGCTTCAAATTCAAAAATACGCGTTGGAACACGGAATGGTCTTGAAAGACGCGAGCGCGTATAATATGCAATTTGTAAGGGGAAAACCAGCGCTTATTGATACGCTTTCTTTTGAAACATACAAAGAAGGCGAGCCATGGATCGCATACCGCCAATTCTGCCAGCATTTTCTCGCGCCTCTGGCGCTTATGAGCTATCGCGATATCCGTCTCGCGCAATTGCTCCGAATATATATTGACGGCATACCGCTTAATTTGGCAAGTTCGCTTTTGCCGGTTAGCTCTTTGTTGAATTTATCGCTTTACGCTCATATTTCTTTGCACGCAAGAGCGCGGAATAGAGCGACAAAACAAGCAAGTCGCCCTAAATCATTTTTAAGCAAAAAATTGTTGTTCGCTTTAATTGATAATTTGGAATCAGCTATTATGTCATTAAAATGGGAGTTAAAAAAAACAGAGTGGGGAAACTATTATAATAAAAACAATTATTCATCAGAGGCATTTGTCGGTAAAAAGAAAATAATTGAGGTATTTCTTGAAGAGATTAAACCGAAACAAGTTTGGGATATTGGGGGTAACACAGGCGTTTTTAGCCGGATTGCCAGCGCAAAAGGCATTGAGACAATCTGCTTTGACATTGACCCTGCGGCAATAGAAAAAAATTATTTTGAGGCGCGGGCAAACGGAGAAGAAAATATTCTTCCTCTGACGCTTGACCTCGCCAATCCGAGCCCGGCAGTAGGCTGGGCAAATAAAGAGAGAGATTCATTACAAGAACGAGGACCCGCTGATATTGTTTTCGCGCTGGCGCTTATCCATCATCTTGTTGTAACATTTAATATTCCGTTTGAGGATATCGCGGAATTTTTTAGCGATATAGGAAAATCGCTTATTGTGGAATTCGTTCCAAGTGGCGACTCTCAGCTTCAGCGGATGCTGGCTTCAAGCGCGAAAGTTTTTCCAAATTATACTCAAGAAAATTTTGAAAACGCTTTTCAAAAATATTTTTTGATTAAGGATATTAAACAAATCCAAGATTCAAAAAGAATTATATATCTTATGAAAAAACGATGAAACGTTTTGTTTTATTTATTCCAAGTTTGCTTGCCGTGTTTCCATCGCTTTTTATTTTCTTTAAAAATAAAGATGTAATTGATATTCCGTTTTATATTATTCTCTTTTTGTTATTCGGCATTGGAACAACCCTATTTCTATGTTTATTAATTTTTAAGTTTTTTATAAAAAATGATTCAATAGCGGTTGTTATGTCTGTTATTGCGGTTTTGGCGGTGTTTTATTACGGATATTTTTATGAAATCATTATAACTGGTTTTGGGAATTTTTCGTTAAACAGACATATAGAGGTAATTTTAATTTGGAGCGGATGTATGATTAGCTTGTGGTTTTTGGCGTGGAGAATTAAAAAAAACGCGGATTTTTTGTGCAAGATTATTTGTATTTTTACAATGGTTCTTTTTACGGTGTTTCTTATTTTTATTGCCGTAGACAACGTTCAAAAAATTCTTTCAAAAAACAGCAAAATTATCTCTATGGAAAACGCGGAGGAAGCTTTTTCTCTTGATTATGTAAATTCTTTTCTTGGATACGCGCCCGATGTGTATTATATTGTGCCGGACGGATATGAAAACGCTTCTGTTTTAGAAAAATTTTTTGGATATGACAATCGCGAATTTTTTTCCCATCTGGAACAAAAAGGATTTGTAATAATAAAAAATAGCGAAAGCAATTATCCGAATACTCTCTTCTCAATGCCAGCCACATTGAATATGGAGTATATGGATAAATTGATTGCAGATCCTTCCTTGGATTCTCTTTTAGTCCGAAAAAAAATTTTTGAGAAGAGCAATGTGTCTGATCTGTTTGAAAATTTTGGGTATCAATATGTTGCGATTGCCTCGGATAATACTTCATTCAGCGGGGATGAGGCGGATGTAAGATTCGGTCCGAATCTTCTTTTCCGCCTTTTTATCAAGCCTACAATTTTTGATCCGTTTTCGCGAAGGTTTAGAAGCCGCATATTAAACGCGTTTAATTCTTTTAATGAGGCCTCTGCGCTTTCAAGCCCTAAATTTGTGCTGGCGCATATCATAGCTCCGCACGATCCGTATGTGTTCGGTCCGAATGGTGAGCGTATTGGCATTAACACAGGAGCGGCGCATTCTGAAAATGACATGAAACTTTATTTAGGCCAGCTGAAATTTGTGAACAAGGAACTTGAGAGAGCCATAGATGTTATTCTTAAAAATTCTATTCGTCCGCCCATTATTATTATCCAGTCAGATCACGGCGTCTCTTTGCCCGATTCTTACGGAGCGGAAAATGTTCAAGATGCCCGCTTGAAAAATTTGAGCGCGTTTTTGCTTCCAAAAAAAGCGGAAAATCTTCCCAGTTCAAATATCAATACATTTAGATTTATTTTTGATTATTATTTTGGAACATCGTTCGGCTTGCTGGAAAACAAAAAAAAATAAGCGGCCTTTTCGTTAATAGAAAGTAATTAAACGCAAAAAATAAAAATCAGCAGATATGTCTTGGAAATTGCGGTGTTTGCGCGCGGAGCTGTTGTTATGATGTTTGAACTTGTCGGCTCAAGGACGTTTGGGCCATATTTTTTAGCCCCCATTTTTTTATTTATTTGACAAATTACTGCAATAAAAGTAATCTAAAATTGGTTCTTTGTGTATAAGGATATGCGATGCGAAAGGAAGCGCAATATGCGCCAAACAAGCGTAGGCAAAAAAACCGCGTCAAGAGTTTCAAAAATACAGAAAGAGAACGTGAACCGAGACTGCGTATCGGTTGAAGTGAGAATGTGTCGCTACTGTGGCTATGTGCCGCTAAAGACATTGACTCCGCCCGATGGCCGTTGTCCGAAATGCAATTACTTTAGTTGGGAGCAACTTATTGTGCCGCTCCGTATTTCCCCCTATATTGGCTAAAAGTTTATTCAGCCAAATCAAAAATTAGGCTCTGGCTTTTATGGCAGAGCTTTTTTATTTTATAAATATGCAGATGCCATGTATTTATAGCTTCTTTTTCTTTAACCGCAAGCGGAAATCTGAATTATTATTTTTCCTTATTTTTTACACACCCTTTACACACCCTTATTGTGGTATAACAAATCAAAAATTATCGTCAATTAAAAACCACGATCGTGGTTTTTAATTGACGATAAATATTTGGGAACGTTGTTTTTAGCGGCAAATTTAGTTTATAATAAAAATATGGAAAATCAAACAATAAATCAAGCGATAAAATTAACTGGCTGTTGCGAGCCGTTTAATCCGGAGCCGTGGCAGGACAAAGAAATAATCTGGAATAATAAATTATTCGCGAGAGACCATATAAGAAGTTTTTTTACATGTTTCTCTTAATTTTGGCTAGAAAGTAATAAAAAACATGAAGCTGATTGAGGCGGCGGGAGCGAAAGTGGAATATCAATTAATGCTTGCTGACGAAAATTCTCTTTGGGGAGTTGATATTTATATTGATGTTTCCAAAGAAGTTCCGGGAGCGAAGATAGCGACTATTTTAGAAGTTTTTTTTACAAAAGTTTTTGAAGGTATTTGCCAAAATGTCGGCAAATGGGCGAAGGAGGCGGAGGAATATATCAAGAGCAAGGGAAAAGAATTGAAGAAAATATATTTTTCCTACACCGCTTGCCCGAAATGCGCCAAGGAATACGGCAAGAACTATGTGGTTCTTTTCACGCAGATAAATTAAGGTGTAATAAAACAAGGATTATTTCGTCTTAATAATAATGGTAATGGGCGCAAAATTTACTATTTGCCATATATTAATTGATAATGATAAAGTCGATCTGTTGACTGGCTGAGTTTTTTGCGGTTCGTAACTTGGCCGGTCTAAAAAAAGATCGGTTTTTTTTGTTCTTTTGCGGTTTTGTTCTTTTGTTTGTTTTTTTTGTGTGAAAGGAGAAAACAATGGACAATCTAAAAGAGTGGGAAATGGACTGGGAAGAAATGGACTTAATGGGTTGTTTCAGCGGGCAGGAGATTCGGAAAATTTCTCCCTTGAGCGACGAGGAAGAGCAGGATGACTCTTCAAAAGAAAGGGGCGCCTAAGCGCCCTTTGTTGTTGTAGATAATTTTGGTATAATAACTTTGAATTGCGAAATGCTTTCTTGGTACTTTCTTCAAATTTCAGAGCGAAAATTTGATAGAACGAGGAAGCATATCCAATGGATATGCTTACGAGTTATAGCGAATTTGCGGCTGAAATTTGGAGAAAGGACCTGAAATTCATTTTATATGGGGCATTTCGTAATTCAAAGTAATAAACTTGTCGCATAATAACCTTTCTGCTGTAATTGAATATTTTAGCTACAAAATCATAAAAGCTCTTCGGCTTATACATCCGTATAAACCTCGTCGCTTTTCTGATAATTTCAAGTGAGGGAAAGTGTAAAAGATTGCTTTTGCGCTTTGACCGAACACAGAAATTATATCTACTTTGAATTACAAGCGCCTTATAATCTCCCTTGCTTTGCCTCAATTGGCTGGTTTAGCGGGTTCGCTTTTTACCACTCCTGCAATACCGGCTTGGTATGCAGGGTTAGAAAAGCCGAGCTTTAATCCGCCAAACTGGATTTTCGCTCCTGTCTGGACATTGCTTTTTTTGTTGATGGGAATTTCTCTTTATTTTATATGGGGCAGAGGATTGGAGAATAAAAAATCAAAAATAGCGGTTTTGATTTTTGCCGTCCAACTTGCCTTAAACGCGCTTTGGTCAATTGTGTTCTTCGGTTTTCATAATCTCGGCGCCGCGTTCGTTGCGATTATTTTTCTTTGGTTCGCTATTTTTGTTAATATCGTTGCTTTTGCCAAAATTTCTAAACAGGCGGCTTATCTTTTACTGCCCTATATTCTTTGGGTAAGCTTCGCGGCAATTTTAAACTTTTCTATTTTGACGCTTAATTAAATGTATCGCAATAAATTTGGCAAGTAGCGCAATTAACAGGATTAAATGTTTCTTCTGCGATTAGAAAACTTTACCATACAAGAGGGGCGATGATCCAGCCGGCTTACAGATTTATTTTAAGTCAAAACAGCAGAGCTGAAAAATATTTAAATTTCGCTGAACAAGAAATAGTTAAATTGTCTTAATGTTATGGAGATTTTTGTTAAGGTGAAACCGGCGAGCCGCGAGGAAAAAGTGGAGAAAATTGACGACACTCATTTTTCGGTTTCAGTCAAAGAGCCGCCGGTAAAAGGGTTGGCGAATAAAGGCGTTGTAAGGGCATTATCAGAATATTTTAACGTTTCACAATTAAAGGTAAGAATTGTGTCCGGTTGTTTCAGCCGTCAAAAATTAATTGAAATAATAGAATAGAACAAAAACATAATCAAAGCATGATAAAAATATAATAAATTCATCGTAGTAAAATTCCTACGATCGTGGATTTTTTACTACGACCTATTGGTATGGATTTCAATGATAAGGTTTTCAATATTATAAAAAAAATTCCAAAAGGAGAGACATTGAGCTATAAAGATGTCGCGGAAAAAGCGGGAAATTATAGGGCTTGGCGGGCAGTAGGGAGTATTCTGCGCAAAAATTATAATCCGGCTATTCCTTGCCATAGAGTAATTAAAAGCAATGGCGAACTTGGCGGATATAACAGAGGAACCGCCCAAAAATCTTCACTTCTCAAAAAAGAAGGCGCTATTAGTTAGAAAAATAAAGCTGGCGTCATTTTTTACAAGAATGCATTGCTTGTTAGTGGATAAAATAGATGTATGGTATAATTAAAAAATAAGGTTGATAAATTATTAATTAATCTTTTACATCATGGATGCACAACAAATTCCTGCGGATAAAAATTTCGCAGACAAGAATATAAATATAGCGAATATAGAAGATAAAATAAATAAAATTCCAAGGAAAATAATTATTGTTGCGGCAGTTGTTTTGCTGATTGGTTTAATGGCTGGAGGATATTATGGTTGGAAAATATGGAAGGGGGCTGAAATATTGTCTAATGGAGAGCAAACATTAGAAGAAATTGGAGATGCTGTGGAAAAAATAACAGAAAGCGCGCTTAAGGGCGTTTTGCCGTCAATCCAGATAAATCCCCTGGAAAATAGGCCTGACCTTAATCCGGCCGACAAGGCAAATCCTTTTAAGGATATTAAAATCAATCCATTTGAATAAATAATTCAGGATTAGTCTTGAGCCATCGCGAAGGGCTAACCCTTTTAAGCACTAATATATGAAAGCAAGATATTTTATAAGTTTCACAATCGTAAATTTTACAATAATCAGTTCGGTTATTTTTATCAGCAATGTTCTCGCCCAAGCAGGAGCCGGGGCAAATATTCAATATCCCGTCGCGGAGTTAGGTAATTGCTCGGATGAAAGCGCTTGCCGAATGTATTGCGATAATCCGGAAAACGCTAATATCTGTTTGGATTTTGCGGAGCGGAATAATTTGATGTCTAAACAAGAAATCAAGATAGCTAAAAATTTTGTGGCAACCGGATCCAAGGGTCCGGGTAATTGTAATGGCAAAAAAGAGTGCGAAACATTTTGCAATGACATAGCTCATATTGACGAATGCATTGCTTTTGCTGAAAATAATAATTTAATACCGTCGCAAGAATTAGAAGAGGCCAAGAAAGTTCAAGCCACCATTAAAAGAGGAGTCAAGCCGCCCCCATGCGGGAATAAAAAGCAATGCGATATTTATTGCAATGAATCCGAGCATATGGAGGAGTGCATATCTTTTGGCGCGGAAGCAGGCTTTATTCAAGGTAAAGAACTTGAAGATGCTCAAAAAATGTTATCTGCTCTCAGGAGAGGAATTAAGCCGCTTCCATGCAGGGGCAGGAATGAGTGCGATGAATATTGTAGTAATCCTGATAATATGGAAAAGTGTATGACTTTTGCTATGGAAGCTGGTTTTATGAGTGACAAAGAAAAAGAAGACAGCCAGAAAATATTACAAGCCATTAGGAAGGGAGTTAAGCCGCCGGCTTGCAAAGGCAAGGAAGAATGCGATGTTTATTGCAATGAAGAAAGCCATTTTGAAGAATGTATGAATTTCGCTGAAGCGGCAGGATTTATGACCGCCGAAGATGCCGCGATGGCAAGAAAAACAGGCGGCAAGGGACCGGGCGATTGCAAGGGCAAGGAAGAATGCGAGGCGTTTTGCAATAATCCCGACAACCAGGAAACCTGTTTTAATTTCGGCAAAGAGTACGGGTTGATTCCGGAAGAAGATTTAAGGCAGATGGAAGAAGGCAAGCAAAGATTTCAGGAATCTTTAAGTCAGGCCCCGCCAGTTGTTCTTGATTGTCTTAATGAGCAATTTGGGACCGAAATGATGGAAAAGTTTAAGGGTGGCGGCGCTATGCCTCCTCGAGAAATCGGCGACAAAATGCGCGAATGTTTTAAAAGAGAGATGGGTTCAACCAGACCTAATGGGCAAGGCGGACCCGGCGAAGGTGGCATAATATCGCCTGAAGACCAGACAGGGCCGGGCGGTTGCGTCAATCCTGAAGAATGCAAGGCATATTGCAAGTCAAATCCAGAAGAGTGTCAGAGATTTCAGCCGGGCCCGGGCGAGATAAATCCTGGCGGTCAAATAATGCCACAACAAGCCGGTCCTGGATGGTGCAAGGGCCCGGAAGAATGCGCGGTTTATTGCGAATCAAACCCCGATGATTGCAAGAATTTTATTCCTGCGGAAAACGGGCAATTTGCGCCAGGCACTGGTCCTTCAAATTTTGAAGAGCAGGAAATCCAAAATATGCCTATTAAACCCGAAGGATATGAAGTCCAACCAGGAATGCAAAACAGATTAATTCCACAAAGAGAATGCCAGGGAGAATATTGCCCGCAACAATTCTCTCCGGCTCAGCCCGGAGAGTCGTCATTGCCTGGGGAATATATTCCTTATCTGCCAGATGGACAGATCCAGCCTGAATTTATTCAACAGCCGTCTGTTCAACAGCCGCCAGTTAATTTGCAGCCGCCGGTCAATCAACAGCAGCTCCCGGCAAATAATATAACGCCTCCTTCTCCGAGTGAAATTCCTTTGCCTACATTTGAAAATCCAACACCTCCGACAGCCGTTAATCGCTTAAAATTATTGTTGGGTGCCTTGTTAAAATTATTTGGGGATTAACCCCATTAGAAATTACGCCCGCTCCGATGGATATCGGAGCGGGCTATTTCTTACAGGATTGACTTATTAATCCTTATATGCTAATGTTGTATTATAAGATAGTTGCCTAATAGGCCCGGCTTAATAAGGAGCGGGTCTAATGAAAATCTGGTCGAGGTTATTCAGGGGACTAAACTTTAGGATTCACTCTGTTAAATTTGTTTTGCAATTATTTAACAGGGTAAACCTTAAAATATTAATTAGTTAATATAAATACTTTGAATTTCGCAACTCAAGGTATCAATATCATGGAAGGAACAATCAAAAATCTTACAGACAGAGGATTTGGATTTATCACCGTTGATGGAGAAGAGAAGGACTTGTTTTTTCATAGCAATGAGCTTAAAGGCGTAAGCTATGATGAACTGAAAGTGGGTGACAGAGTGTCTTTTGATAAGACCGATTCTCCAAAAGGGCCAAACGCTACAAATGTAAATCGCATTTAGTTGTTGGTCTATTAAGTTAAGTAAAAAATTATCCAACCCACAATTATGGGCTGGATAATTTTTTACAGAATTTCTAATTTCCGTAAATTCATCGTAGTAAATTTCCTACGATCGTAGGAAATTTACTACGATGAATTTATTGTAAATTTTATGCAATGGCAAGAATTATTTAATGCCGAGCCGAAATATCGTTTGGGGCAGGCAAAAAGCGCTCTTTTTCAGGATTTAATTCAGAATTGGCAGGAGGCAAGAGTGTTGCCGTTAGATTTAAGAGAAGAATTAAATAAAAAATGTCCCATTAAAATATCCGCCGAAAAAATTTTTTCTAAAGATGAAAGGACAATAAAAGCAGTTATTTTTTTTGACGATGGCTTATTGGTTGAAACTGTTTTAATGCGTCATAAAGATAAAAGAAATACTATTTGCGTTTCTTCCCAAATCGGGTGCTCCTTGAATTGTTCTTTTTGCGCCACTGGCAAAATAGGGTTTAAAAGAAATCTTGACGCATGGGAAATTGTTTCGCAAGTCTTATTTTTCGTCCGCTATCTGAAAACAATTGGAGAAAAAATTACTAATGTTGTTTTTATGGGAATGGGCGAGCCGTTTTTGAACTATCAAAATGTCATAGGGGCGATAAAAATATTAAACGACAAGGAAGGATTTAATTTGGGAGCAAGGCATTTTTCAATTTCCACTGTTGGCATTGTTGAGGGAATTGAGAAATTAGCGAAAGAGGAGTTGCAGATAAATTTAGCTATTTCTCTCCACGCTCCCGCTGACAAGCTTCGTTCGGAATTAATACCGGTTAACAAAAAATATACCATTGATAAAATTTTGAAGGCAGTTGATGATTATATTAAAAAGACTTGTCGCCGGGTGATGTTTGAATATATAATGATAGATAATATAAACGACTCCAAAGAACACGCTAAAGCGTTAGCCAAGCTGATGAAAAAGCCCCTTTATTTCGTCAATTTGATTTCTTATAATTCCATGGGATCCCTCGCTACACTTGGGATGAAAACTCCGTTATCGCCTTTTAAGTCCTCTTCGTCTTCAAAAATTGAGAAATTCAAAAAAATATTAGAGAGTGAGGGCGTGGCGGTTACCCGAAGATATCGTTTTGGCGAAGACATTACAGGCGCCTGCGGTCAATTGGCAACGAAAAACAGGAGGAAATAAATAAGGCGAATTCATATAGAATTCGCCTCTTGTATGGTATTTTTATAATTTACTGTCTACTTTTTAGATGTATAATGCTATCACAAAAATATGCTTATTGACGATGTGAAAATTAAGGCGCGGGCAGGCAGGGGTGGCGATGGCGCAACGGCGTTTTGCAAGGAAAAAATGTGCTTTGGTCCGACCGGAGCCAATGGCGGAAAGGGAGGCGATGTTTATTTTGAAGGCGTAGCTGATTTGGGCGCGTTTATTCAGTTTCGCTATAAAAAAGAAATAGGCGCTAAAAGCGGGGGAAGGGGCGACGGCAAGCTTAACGACGGCGCAACCGGCGATGATTTGATCTTGAAAGTTCCTGTTGGAACAGTAATCCATAATTTATCTACTGGCAGGGACTTTGAAATTATTTCTATCGGCCAGCGATTGCTGGTTGCAAAAGGCGGACGGGGCGGAAAAGGCAATTTTAAGTTTCGTTCGTCAATCAATACCAGTCCGATGGAACATCAAGACGGCTTGCCGGGCCAGGACTATGAACTGCGATTGGAATTAAAAATGATTGCGGATGTCGGTTTTATCGGATTGCCCAATGTTGGCAAATCAAGCTTGTTAAATCGGCTTACCAACGCTAAAAGCAAGGTCGCAAATTATCCTTTTACAACTCTTAATCCGAATTTAGGCGTCTATTACGAATTGATTTTAGCCGACATTCCTGGTTTAATTGAGGGATCATCGGATGGCAAGGGGCTTGGCATTAAATTTTTGCGCCATATTGAACGGACGAAAACGGTTTTCCATTTTATATCCGCGGAATCGTTGAACCCGGTGAAGGACTATCAAGTTGTAAGAAATGAATTGGAGACATATAATAAAAAATTATTGGACAAGCCGGAATATCTTTTTTTAAGCAAGGCGGACTTGCTGGATAAAAAAGAAGCTGATAAAAAATTAGAAGAATTAAAAGCGATAAATAAAGAAGTGATTGCAATTTCTGTTATAGATGATAAAAGTATCAAACAAGTGGAAAAAATATTGCGTAAAATTATAAAACAGAAATATGAATAATAACTATTCAGAATTAATACGATCGTATTAATTCTGAGTAAGTGTATTTTTTATTTAAAAGATGGATAAAGGTCGGATTTGAATAATTAAATTATTATAACTTATAACTCATAACTTGGAACTTGGGAGACCACCTCCTTAATCCTCCCCCGATGGCCATCGGGGGAGGAAGGGTGGGGGTAAGTTTATGTTCCACGTTCTAAATTCCATTTTTATGGCAGAAGTTATTAAAAAAGACGGCACAAGAGAGCCCTTTGACACAGGTAAAATCAAAAGCGCGATTTTAGCCGCCGGCCAAAGGACAGATCTTTCGGAAGAAAGAAAAAACGAAGTGGCGGAACAAGTTGTTGCCGCAATAACCGCTATGGCGGACGGAAAAGACGAAATAGCAAGTTCAGAAATCAAAGAAAAAATTCTTTCTGAATTAGACGGAAATGAGCCGATTATTTCCGAGGAATGGAGAAAATACGAGCAAGAGAATAAATAACCTGATTGTGCCGATTTGTTCATGAGAATATGAATTAAATAAAAAGCGGAGTATCTCAGCCACGATCGTGGCTGATATACTCCGCTTTTTATTTGGGATTTAACCCTATAGTATTTTAGATTTCGGTTAAATGTGATATTGTAAAATTATAGAAATAAACGTTATAAATATGACAGACATTAATCAAATCGTTAAAAATCTCAAAAAATATAAGCCGGAGAAGATTATTCTTTTTGGTAGCCACGCTTGGGGGAAGCCGAACGCATCAAGCGATGTTGATATTCTGGTTGTTAAAAAATCTAAATTATCTAGACGTATTAGAACTGCTCAAGCGGAAAAATTTTTAGGAGCGCTTCCTTATCCTGTGGATGTATTTGTTTATACTCCGGGAGAAATAGAACGGCGAAAAGAGTTAGGCGATTTTTTTATTAACCTAATCCTAAAAAAGGGCCAAGTTATTTATGAAAGAAGATAATAATAAAAAATTGTCCTCCGAATGGTTCGGCAGAGCGGATGAGGATTGGGGAGTCGCTTAACTTCTTTACGACGAGAAAAGATACCCTGCGGCTAGTTGCTATCATTGCCATCAAGCGGCAGAAAAGTATCTAAAGGGTTTTTTGGTTTTCAATAGAAAAGATATAGAAAATGAGTTTAAGATTCATAGCTTGATTAAACTTTTTGATTATTGCAAAGAATTAAGCAAAGGATTAAATCAGGAAGTTAAAAAGTCATGTTATTTTTTGAATAAGTACTACATAGAAACTCGTTATCCTGGAGAAATAGAAGAGTATTCTTGGAGCGAAGTTGGAAAAGCGCTGAAGGCGATAAATGCGATAAGAGATAAAATTTTAAAAATTTGCAATATTTTTTGAATAAAAAAAATCAGAGTTGACGCCGCTTATAACGCTATGAAAAAGAAGTTCATCGTTATTATGATAATAGTTATTTTATTGGTGATTGCTTTTTTTATTTTAATAAAAGAATATTTAGTTAAAATTCCTGCTGGTTTTAGTTTATATAGAAATTCCAAAATGGGAGTTAGTTTTGCTTATCCAGTAAATTGGTTTATGGAGGATAAAATAAAAGATGAAACGATTGTGATAACGCCTCCTGATTATGATAAAGATAATATTTGTCCGCTTGGTTTTAATGTTTTAATAAGAAAAAAACCAGCAGATTTAAACTATAACGGCGACGAAGTGTTGAGTGAACAGTTCTGGCTTTTTTAGACGTTCGTAAAAGTATAAATGGTCTGATCAGTGAAATGATAGATTTTTCAGGAAAAAAGAGGAGGGCTCTCAATCAAGTTTTTGAGATACAACGAGACAAAGGATGTATTTTGAAATGCCTTTTTATTGATCCAGTTACTGATCTAAAAAACGGAAATTTTTATTACATTATCTATTGCGTCGATAAAAATTTATATGATAAATTTTTTTGAAAAATGTAGATAAAATACTTAATTCTTTTATGATCTCTAATTTATAGTAAATTATACAAAAAAATTTCGGTGTTTTATTTATAATTATAGGAATTTTATATTTTTTCCTTGTTCTGCAAATGTTCTGATTCAGCTTCAATATAGATTTTCTGGTCTCCATGCCGAAACGATTAAATGGAGATATTTTCTGTATAAATTATTTGGCATATCCACGATTATTTTAGGGATTATTATAATATTATTCGCAAAGTAAAAATATGAAAAAGAGTTTAAGAGTAAAAAAGAATTCTGAATAAATTCAGGATGAAATATTTAAAAAAATGCTGGCTGGAAAGAAAATTCGGCTGGTTTCTGATTTGTCTTCTTTTTGTTTGAAATTAAATTCCGTTAATCTAAATGGAAATATCAAGCCAAGAAAAGATTCTTATAGAAATAGTTAAAGTTCTTGATGATTTGAAAATAAAGTATTTTATTACCGGCGATTTTGCGGTGTCTGTGTGGGGCAGGCCAAGAGCCACATTTAACATGGATATTGTCGTAAGAATTATTGAGGAGCCGCAAGCTGATAAATTGGTTGATGCCTAGAAAAATATTTCAAGAGCGGGTTATGCGGATAAAGATATAGTAAAAGAAGCGATTAAGAACGGAGGAGAGTTTAATTTTATTGATCCGGATAGCGGGTTAAAAGTGGACTTTTGGGCGGATAGAGAAGACAGAAACAGCCCGCCTGAATTTAAGAATAGGAAATTAAAAAAAATAAGCGGCAAAGGAGTTTTTTTGTTTCGCCCGAATATTTAATTTTAAGCAAATTGCGGTGGTATAAATTATCAAATTCAGAACGGCACATCAATGACATAAAATCGGTTTTTAAGATTTCAGGAGATAAATTAAATAAAAAATATCTTAATTATTGGATTTCAAAACTTGACCTATTAGAAATTATAAAAAGTAACGGTATTGATTTTTAGATTTAATAGATTGATGCGACTTATGAATGAGGTGAAAATAGATAAAATTATTCGGTCAAAGAGAAAGACAATTGCTTTGATTGTGTCGGCTGACGCTATGGTTGTTGTGCGGGCGCCGTTCAGGACTCCTTTGCGGTATATTGAAAAATTGGTTTTTCAAAAACGATTTTGGGTTGCAAAGAAAAAGAAGCAGGCTTTGAGAAATGGCGTTCCGGTTAATGCAAAAAAATTTGTGGATGGGGAAGAATTTTTGTATCTGGGAGAGAAATATAAATTAAAAATAGAGAATTGCGAGGATGTTAAATTAGCGGATTATTTGTATTTTCCGGAAACATATTTATCTAACGGCCAGACAAAAATGATTGAATGGTATAGGCAAAAAGCTTTGGAAAAAATAACTGAAAGAGTTAATTTGTATAATCAGATTAGCGGCTGGAAATTCAAGTCAATATCCATTACTTGCGCGAATAAAAGATGGGGTTCCTGCAGTCCGAATGGAATGCTTAATTTCAGTTGGCGACTGATAATGGCGCCGATTGCCGCAATTGATTATGTAGCGGTTCATGAATTGGCGCACATACCGGAAAAAAACCACTCGTCAAGATTTTGGAATAAAGTAAGAGCAATTTTCCCGGATTACAAAAATCAGAGGAAATGGCTGAGGGAAAATGGAAGTAGTTTGAGTATATAATCTATATGGATCA
Organism: Candidatus Nealsonbacteria bacterium RIFCSPLOWO2_01_FULL_38_120; assembly: GCA_001821475.1. Taxonomy (GTDB): domain Bacteria; phylum Patescibacteriota; class Minisyncoccia; order Minisyncoccales; family GWA2-38-27; genus GWA2-38-27. The sequence goes on along the minus strand of MHMF01000003.1, from coordinate 2,031 downwards.
AAAAGAAGCGTTGGACATATTAAAAATGGGATGCAATGTATTTCTTACTGGCCCGCCCGGAAGCGGGAAGACTTTTTTATTGAATAAATATGTTAATTATTTAAGGGGGCGTGGAAAAGCCGTTGCGATAACAGCTTCTACCGGCATAGCCGCCACGCATATAAACGGAGTGACTTTGCATTCCTGGTCTGGTTTGGGGATTAAAGAAAGAATCAGCGATAAAGAAATTCGCGTTTTGATGAGCAAGGGATATCTCAGAAAAAAAATAAAGCCAGCCCGCGTTCTTATTATAGACGAAGTGTCAATGTTAAAGCATAACCAATTTGACGCAGTTGACCGCATCTGTCAGTATTTTAAGGGCAGTTTTGCTCCTTTTGGCGGAATACAAGTTGTCTGCTCTGGCGATTTTTTTCAACTTCCTCCAATAGAAAGAGATGGCGAGGCAAAATTTATCACAGAATCATTTGCATGGAAAAGCATGGATATAAAGGTTTGCTATCTTGAGGGGCAATTTCGCCAGAAAGACGAAAAATTATCCGCTTTATTAGATCATATCCGGGGCAACAGAGCATATGAATCCAAAAAAATTTTGATGGACAATAAATTTTCCGAGAACCAATTTCCGCAGGATATGATTCCAACAAAGCTTTATACCCACAACATTGATGTTGACGCCATAAATATTTCTGAATTGAATAAAATAAAAGGGAAAGAGTTTGCCTATTATATGGAATCAAGGGGGCCCAAGGAGCTTGTCTTTTCTTTGAAAAAGAGCTGTTTGGCGCCTGAGAAATTGCTTTTGAAACGAGGCGCTCATGTGATGTTTCTAAAAAATAATTTTGAAAAGGGCTATGTCAACGGCACTCAGGGCAGAATAATTGATTTTGATGAAGAAGAATTGCCGGTTGTAAAAACATTTTCCGGGAGAACAATAATCGCTAAGCCCGCGGAATGGACGGTTGAGGGCAACGATGAATCCATTACTCAGATTAGCCAAATACCTCTACGGCTTGCCTGGGCGATAACCGTCCATAAAAGCCAAGGTATGAATTTGGATGCTGCTGAAATTGATCTTTCCAAATGTTTTTTAGAGGGAATGGGTTATGTGGCGATTTCTCGCCTGCGAACGCTTGCCGGGCTTAAACTTGTTGGAATAAATGATTTAGCTTTTTATGTGAATGAAAAAGCCGTTGAAATGGACAAGGACTTCCGGCAATTATCTCAAGAGGCAATTGAGAATTTAAGAAAGATGTCTCTGTCGCAAAAGGAAAAAGAGCAAAAGAATTTTCTCCATTCTTCGGCGTAGATTTTTACCAGAAGTTAGATCTCTGGTTTTTTCGTTTGACAAAAATTGGATTTGGCGTAATTTGAGAGTGGTTTAGCTCTTTTCACTAATAACTTTGAATTACGAAATGCTTTCTTGGTCTTTTCTTCAAATTTCAGAGCGAAAATTTGATAAAACGAGGAAGCATATCCGATGGATATGCTTACGAGTTATAGCAAATTTGCGGCTGAAATTTGGAGAAAAGATCAGGAAATTCTTTTTTTATTTGGCATTTTGTAATTCAAAGTAATAATAAAACGATTGTTCTTTATATGGAAAGGAAATAGAGATGGAAAATACAACAAAAAGAGAAATTCGGTTGTTTCGGATGATTGTTCCGGCTTCTTTGGAGTTGAATGTTTTCAGCGGTTTTATCAGCAAAATGACCGCCCTGGGGCCCGTTATGGTCGCCACATCAGTTAATAAAGTTCAGGGTTGGCGGGCGGAGGTAATTGACGAAGGAAATTTTAGGGGACCAAGGGATAGCCAAGGTCTCCCCGACCACAAGGCCTTGCAAGATAGAAATCCCGCTACTGCTGTCGGTTTCTATTGTGGATTGAGCAGCGCTATTCCGAGGGTTTTCCATTTGGCTGAATTTTATCACAAGTCATTTGCCGTGACGATTGCCGGCGGATGGCACGCCCATTATCAGCCGACGGAAATGTTGGAAAACAACATTGATGTCGTTGTTCATGGGGACGGCGAGT
>MHMF01000002.1 GCA_001821475.1 Candidatus Nealsonbacteria bacterium RIFCSPLOWO2_01_FULL_38_120 | reverse complement strand
CGGCAATGTCGGACCTGTTACTGGAGCGATTACTGATAATGCGGTGATTATCGCTTCTGGCGCGCTTAATGGTTTGGCTGATGGAAATATTACCGCAACTTGTTCTGTCTCTGATACCACTGGCAATCCGGCTGTTAACGGAACTGATATCGCAGAAAAAGATGTGGTTGCGCCAACTGCTCCTGTGATTGCCCATATTGCCGTCGATGAGAAAATTAACATCGCGGAAAAAGCGGCAATTGTAGTTGTGGGCACAGCCGAATCTGGCAGTATAATTAATGTATCTTTAAGCGATGCTATTCATACTGTCAGTAATTCTGGCGTAGCCACTGGCGGCGCTTACTCAATTACAATAGATGGCACAACTCTTACTGATGGCACTATTACTCCTTCCGTAATTGCCACTGACGCGGCAGGAAATGTAAGCGGCGCTGACACAGATCCAACAGCTGCGCAAGATACTGCGTTGCCCACCATTATATCAATCACTTCCAATGCTACTGGAGTGGGTTGGTTGAAAGTAGGAAATTCTATTATTTTCACTTTGACTCCCGGTTCCGCTGAAGTTGGCGCTTCAGTTGTTGGTTCTTACAACGGCGTTGTTCTTTTTTGGAATACAGCAAATGGAGGAGGGACATATACCGCAACCTACACTATTGCTGAAGGCAATGCCCACCAGACTTCTCCTTTGCAAATTTCTGGCGTAGTTATTACTGATGCAGTGGGAAATCCGAGCGCGGCTGGAAGTGGAATAGATATTCAAAAAACTATTGACGCTGATACACCAAGCGCGCCAACAACAGTTACCCTTCTTGACCCTATAAATAATGCGAATAAAACAGCAGCAACTCTTCATATTACCGGCGAAGCGGGAACTACTTACAACTATTCTATTGACGATGCAACCCCAGGATCACCGATTGCTGGCTCTGGAGCGCTAACTGGCGGGGATTTAACTGTATCTGGAATTGATGTGTCTGGATTTGCAGATGGCTTATTGACTGTTTCTGTTACTTTAACCGATGTGGCTGGAAATACTGGCTCTACGGGAATTGATACCGCGACAAAAGATGCTACTCCGCCAAACGCCCCAATTATTACAATACCAGCTTCAAGCCCAGTCGTTATAAATGTCGCCAATAAATCCACCCAAACATTATCAGGCGCGGCAGAAGCAGGATCAATCGTAGAAATTTATGTTAATAATTTAGCGTCTACCGTAACTAAAGTGGCAACAAACGGGACATTCATTTTTACTAATGAGGATTTGCGAGCTTTTGGCGCTGGGATTGTTTCTGATACAGATTATTCCAGCGCAAAAGTTGCAACCGTTAAAGCTAGCGACGCGGTAGGAAATTTCAGCGTGGAATCAAATGCAATTTCTTACACTCAAGACGCCACTGTTCCCAGTTTTACGATGCAGTATTATTCCGATGAGGGGTTGACCGCTTCACTGGCAGATAATAAAAGATTAAAGCAAGGAACTTATTATATAAAAATTACTTCAAGCGAACCGTTGAATTCCACGCCGACAATTTTTATTGACGCCGAAGGGACGGCTAACGATGTAACTGATAGCGCTACTGTTTTTATAAGCGGCAATGATTACCGTTACGCTCGTCTTATTGCTTTTGATACCGCGGCAGTTGGCGGTATTTTGGAAAATATTTCCATCACAGGCGCTGATGTGGCTGGCAACCCTGCTACCAGTGTTGATCCCACCAACGAAGCGACAAAAGCGGCCTATACTGACACAGTTGCCCCGACCGCTGCAATTTCCGGTCAGCCTGTTTCTCCCACGAATTCAAATTCAGTAGATATCACAGTTGGCGGTACGGATGTAACACATTACCAGTACAAACTTGATGGCGGATCTTACGGGATAGAAATTCCGATTGCAACCCATATAATACTTAGCGGATTAGGGGAAAGTCAGCACACTTTATTTGTCATCGGTCGCGATGTCGCTGGAAATTGGCAAGCGGAACCCGGAACGGCAACTTTGACTTGGACCGTTGATACTCAAGCTCCGACAGCGACTTTAACTAATACGCCAAATAGCTTGACTAATCAAACGACAACCGACATTACTGTTGGCGGAACGGATGTGACGCATTATCAATACAAAATTGACACAGGTTTGTATAATTCGGAGACAGCTGTGGCTACGCACATTGTCTTGTCTGGTTTGTCTGGGGGAGCGCATACGATTTCCGTCATTGGTCGCGATGTGGCCGGAAATTTACAATTAGAGGCGAACGCGATTTCTTATTCGTGGACGATTGATACCGCTGTTCCGTCGGTTTCTTCTCATACGCCTTCGCTTAATGCGTTAAATATCAGCCCGACTACGCAAATCGTGGTCACTTTTAGCGAAGCAGTTAATGTAGAAAGCGGCGATGTTTTATTTAGCCCGACGATTTCCAGCGGATTTGCTATAACCAACTCAGGAACAACCGTGGCGACAATTACGCCCAATAGTTCGCTTTCTAATAATACGACATATACTATAACACTTTCGGGCGTTGCCGATCTTGCTGGCAATGTTTTACCGGAATACGGCAATATTAAATTCACTACCGCGACTACTTATTCTATCGCTTTGAATACTAATTCAGGCGGCTGGAATTTGATTTCTCTGCCAGTTATTCCAACTAGTACGGCTATTGATGAGGTGCTCGGCGGCGCGGCTAATAACATTGACGCGGTATGGACTTATGACCCGACTGCTCCGAATGCGATTAATGGTTGGTTGGTATACACGGGCGCCCCGAATACAAGCAATCTTGATATGATGACCGCCGGACTTGGCTATTGGATTAGCGTGACTGGCAACGCAAATCTTTCTGGTTCGGGAACACTTCTTATCGCCGGTCACACATTGCCGCCATCTCGTTCGCTTGAAGCAGGTTGGAATCTTGTCGGTTATTATCAGCTTCCAGGCGAGTCCAACAGCACACCCGCGAAAGCGTTTGCGAGCTTGCAATCATGGAGCGGTCTTTGGGGATTCAATAACACGACAGGTATTTTTAATTCTGTGACAGCAATCAATCCTGGCGATGCTTTTTGGATTTCACTTACGAGCGATAAAATTTACACTCCGAGCAATTAAAAGGAATAATATATTGGTAAATTGATATGAAAACAATGTTACTTAAAATAATAACTATGGCGGCGTCTTTATGTCTCCCTGTTATTGTTTTTGCTCAAAGTCCCGGTATTCCGCACCAGTTTTTTGGCGCAGCGCAATTTGCGAGCGGCGCGATTCCTAATGGATTGTCGATTCAGGCAAAGATTAACGGTGTCGTAGTTGGCGGTTCAGTAACAGCGGGTGGAAGCTATGGTTATAATCCAAATTTGCTTTTCGTGACCGATAGTCAAAACACAAATGCCGGAAAAACAATTGAATTTTATGTTTCCGGCATTAAGGCAAACGAAACAGCGATTTTTGCGAACGGCAACTCTACGCAACTTAATTTAATAGTTCCTGGATCTGTTGGCGTGATTACGAAGTCCGAAGGCGAGGCAATCACTCAGCAGGAAGCGATAATCACGCCGACATCACCGATGCTTATAAATATGGGTGATTTATTAACCGTAAATGTATCTGTTGGCGCGATTACGATGGCGACAATAGCCGATGTGCATAAACTGGATTCAAGTTTTTTTACGGGCGCGGCTGCGGTGATTGCTGGCGGAAAAGTATTGAATGCGTATGAAATTAAAATTAATGGAACAGGGTTATCAATCACCGCGACCATGAAATATGACGATACTGGAATTGATGAGAGCGCTGTGAAGCCATATAAATATAACGGATCGGCATGGGAAGTAGTTACTCCTTTCACGAAAGACACAACCGCGAATACATTAACATTCTCAATTGCGTCCGCAAATACTCCGTATGCGATATTTGGGTTTATGGCGTCAGTTCCGTCGTCAGGGGGAAGTAGCATTAGCGGAGACGGGATAAATCCACCACCAAGTTCTGGTTCAGGTTCAGCCGCTGTTTCAGGTTCAACGCCCTCAACGACATTGAGCGCCACCGCGCAAAAAGTTGACACCAATAAAGACAGCAAAATTGATAAATACGATTTTTCTTTGTTGATGTCTAATTGGGGTAAAACAGGAACCAATGTCTGCGATTTTAACGGCGATGGAAAAGTTGATAAATACGATTTCGCTTTATTGATGTTGTATTGGTCGTTGTAAAAATTTAATAATTCAAGTAAGAAAATAGTATGGGAAATATGCTTAAAAATAGAAAAATTTTAGTGTCAGTCGTATATGTTTCATTTATAACAGCCGCTAATTTTGCGGTTGCCGCCAGCCCGTCGGTTTTTATTTCGCCAGCTAATTTAGAAAAAGAAATTGGGCAGAGTTTTGATTTATCAACGAGGGTTGATGGCGCCGGACAAAAAGTTTGCGTTGTTGAGGGAAAAATAAGCTTAAATAATTTGTCCTGCCAGAGTATTGCGGTGTCAGACGGTTTGAGCGTTCAAACATCTCCGACCTGCGCCAATCCAGCTTTTTTATTGGGCATTCAGGGTTGCAATTCAGCCGTTAAAAATCTTTTCACGATCACCGTGAAAGCGGCTAATTCTGGCGGCGCGAGCGCTATTTTTTCAGATCTTGATATTGTGGGCGAAGGGGTTTCCATTTCTAACATTTCCACAGGCGGGAATTACACGATTACCGCTCCTGTTGCTCCTACCCTTGTTATTCCTACCCTTGTTACTCCTCCGCAAAGCCAGCTACCTGTCGCGGAAAGTCAGCCGCAAACAACACAAGAAAATCCAGGGGAACAAGTGATTCCGCAGCCGGAAGAGGAGCAAACATCTAACCTTGTCGTTCCAGTTGTTTTTGAAACAGGAACCGACTCAACAGGTCTATTGGCATCGGTAGCGAATATTTTGTCTTTCGGGACAGGCAAAGCGTGGCTGTTGGTTATATCAGTGGCGATAATATTAATTATTTTTGCGTCAGTGGTTATTTATTTTGTCAAAAAATTTCGCAAAGAAAAAATTCAGCAGTAAAATGAAAAAGCAAATAAAAAAGTTTTTGTGATCAAAAATCCGATATCTGAAAAGATATCGGATTTTTGAAATGTTTTTTAAGGGATGATATAATATAGTCATTATGAACGTAGAAATTAAAAAACATAATGGCATCGTTTTTACCCCTGAATGGGTGGCCGATTTTATGATTGATGAAGTGTTAAATGGCAAAAAAATAATGGGTGATGAAAAAATATTAGACGCTGGTTGTGGCGAAGGAATTTTTGCCACCATTGCCGCTGAAAAGCTTTCAAAGTTATTAGGTAAAAAAATAGAAAAAGTTATAGAAGAAAATATCTATTCCGCAGATATATCAGAAGAATACATAGAAAAGACCAAACGAAATTTGCAAAAATTATCAAAAGATAAAATTAAAAAAATATGGATAATCATCAATTTTTGCAGACAATTAAAGAATCATTTATTAAGTTTTTGCGAACACATCCGCGGAGTAATAAGAAATTAATAACACTGCGTGGCTCAATAGCAAATGATATTAAAAATAGATTGGGGCGGGAATATAAAATCAAATCGCTTGGCGTAGGCAATGCTAAAGAAGGAAAGGTAGATGGAAGATATATGGAAAAGATTGTTGATATTTTAATTTCAAAAAATGAAAATGACATTGCGGGAATTGCGGTAAAGTTTGTAATGAATAATTATTCGCATAATTTTAATAATTATTTTTAAAATATGTTAGGTGAGACAGCTAACATTAGAACAAGCAATAAGGAGTATTTTCAGATTTTAATTCTGTCGGAAGAGATGCCCTATTATAATGAATCCGGAAAAATAAAATGAAAAAGATTTTAATATTATTTGTTGCAGTTTTGGGAGCGGGCTTATTTTTTGCCGGCGTTGTTTTTGCTGTTGATGTTTTGCCGGACGGCGCGATACAAGAGATGATGGTGAATGACGGGGGAGTGGATGAAAACGGAGTTCCAATAACGGAGTTTATCTTTGATTTTCCGGAAGGGGATTCGGCTACAAATGATGGCATCGTCCAAGAACAGGCGGCGAGCGGAGGGGCTGTTTTGGGGTCCGAAGTAACAGCAGGAGCGAGCGCTGACGCAAATTTGACAGGAACCGATAACGACGTGCCTGAGAATTTAGATAAATCTGTTAATTTTTTCAGAATAGAAAATTTGTGGTGGATATTATTGCTGGCGATAATTATTTCACTCTTTCTATTCTGGTTATTCTGGCGGGAAAAGAAGAAAAAAGAAAAAGAGCGACAACAAGGAATAAAGTAAATAGTTCCAATAATTGAAAATCCGATATTCTAAAGAGTATCGGATTTTTGAATTATTCTTTAATAAATGATATAATGTAGTTGTTATGAGCGCAGAGATTAAAAAACAAAACGGCATCGTTTTTACCCCTAAATGGGTGGTTGATTTTATGATTAGCGAGGCGCTAAATGGTAAAAAAATAATGGGCGATGAAAAGATATTAGACGCTGGTTGCGGAGAGGGAATTTTTACGATCGTTGCGGCTGAGAAATTTTCAAAATTATCAGGCAAACCATTAAATAAAGTTGTAGAGGAAAATATTTATTTCATTGATATATCGGAAGAACACACGGAAAAGACCAAACAAAATTTGCAAAAATTATCAAAAAATAAAATTACAAAATACAATACGATAACGGATGATTTTTGTTTTCATAACTTTAGTGAAAAATTTGATTTTATAATCGGTAACCCCCCTTATGTTCGTATACAAAATTTAAACAGCAGAAAAGGACAGCTACAAAAAAGTTATATTACCGCCTCCAGTGGCTCTATCGATTTGTATTTTTGTTTTTTTGAGCAAGCATTAAAATTATTAAGCGAAAATGGTAAAATTGCTTTCATCACCCCTAACTCTCATTTTTATTCAGCCGCTGGGAAAAATTTGCGAAATTTATTATCCACTCATTTAATAAAAATAATAAATTTTGATCATTTCCAGATTTTTAAAAACGCTACCGCATATACGGCAATTACATTTTTGCAGAAAGAGAATGCTACCGATTTTTTATACGCAGAAAATTTTAAGAGCGATTTTGAAAATCTTAAATACAAGAAAATATCAATCCAATACATGAGATCTGAAAGATGGGAATTTTTTGACGAAAAATATTTAGATAAAATAGTCAAACTTAATAAAAAATATTCCACACTTCAGGAAGTGGCTGACATTCATTATGGAATAGCCACACTCAAAGACGATATTTATATTTTTTCGCCGGAAAAAAGCGATGTGAATTATTTTTATTTTAATAACTTTAAGATTGAAAAAAATATATGCGTTCCAATTATTAAAGCGTCAACATATAAGGGACAAAATCAAAATCTTTTTTTGATTTTTCCATATAAAAATGAAAAAATAATACCTAAAAATGTTTTTCAAAAAAAATATCCAGAAGCATATAGGTATTTTTTATATCACCGCGATATTTTGGAAATGAGAGATAAGGGAGGAGGAAAAAATTATGAGGAATTTTATGCTTTTGGCAGAAATCAAGGGTTAAAAACCAGTTTTGGGGAAAAAATTATAACCAGCACGATGAATATTGCCCCTCGTTTTTATGTAATTGAAAACAAAAAAATCAGTTTTTATGCAGGATATTGCGTCAAACCGAAAAACGGTATTAATCTTTGTGAATTATGCGAAGCGCTGAATTCCAATTTAATGAAAGAACATATTAAGTCGGTCTCAAAAAGTTATCGCGGGGGATATAAATCCTACGCAAAAAGTTTTTTGAAAGATTTTGTGCACCCTCAATTTTATAAAACCCAACCAGCATTATTTTAACAGAAAATATTATGGATAACTTACAAGATAAATTTATAGAAGCAATTAATGCTTCTTTTGTGGTTTATAATAAAAAAGGCGGGGCGAGAAGTAATAAAAAATTGATCCCAATTCATAAATTTTTATCAGAAGCTATTTTGGACGCGCTTAATGATGATTATTTAATAAAATCATTAGGAATTGGCGACGGAAAAGAGGCGACAATAGATGGGAAATATTATCCAAAAGATCTTGATATTGCCGTATTCAGGGGTGATAAAATTATCGCGACTGTAAGCTTCAAATTTATCACCTCAAACTATCAACAAAACGCAAACAACTATTTTGAAAATCTTATGGGCGAAACAGCCAATATAAAACGGCAAAATATTGGTTTTGCTCATTTTTTGGTGTTTCGTGGGCATACGCCGTATTATTCAAAAAATAAAGGAAATTTGCGGGGGAAAGAAAAGAAAGTAGAGGTTATGTCTGAAAAATATTTACAAAAATACATAAATTTATTTAATGACATGGATTTTCCCCACAAACCTGATTTAATAGGGATTTGTATTTTAGATTTTGATCAAAATAAGAAAGCAAAATTTGTTAATTTAAATGATTTTGATTTTTCTATTGAGACAAAACGACTAATTAAAAATGAATTCTCTTTGAGTAAATTTTTAGATAAATTTATACATCTCGTAAATTTGAAAAGTTAAAAAATAGTACAGGAGGTGTTCTCGTAGTATTGGCTTATCGTTGAGAGTATTTTTGGAATTTCAGTAAGAGGTTTTTATTTTTTCTTCTCCGATTTTGATTAATTTTTCCAGCAAATCATTGGCTTCCATTGTTTCTTTGTGTTTATTCCCGTCCATAGAGGCATAACTGATAATTCGGCATAAATTACTAAGCATATAATAATAGATTATTTTTTTGTCAGAATCGGAAAGGTCGCGATTAAAATAATTTCGGCAAAATAGCAATTTCATTTTATCAGTCATTTCTTTGTAATTTTGATGGAAATCATGTTCAAACATAAGCTCGGTATGAATAAAAAAACAGCCCAAGTCGCTTAGGGGATCGGATGCGCTGGCGTCGGAAAAGTCCAACAGTTTTATATTTTCATTAACTATAAAAATATTTCCACTATGGAGGTCGCCATGGGTTAATCGGAGGGACTGGAAACGGGAACGAAAATAGTTTTTGTTTTTTATTTTGAAATCGCGGCAGGCCTGGATTAAATTTTTGAAATGGTTAAATCCAAAAGGATAATATTTTTTTACCAAAAATAAATAGAATTTATGTTGTTTGTTTTCCCAATGTTGGCCATTGACGATTATTTTATTATTTTTGAGGCAGTGAATTTTTTGAACGGCTTCCGCGACTATCGGAATAAAATCCATAAATTCTTGACTATGGCGGTTAATGCTTAATTGTCTTAAGCAAACGCCTTCAATCGCTTCATAAAAAAAAGCCCGCAGGGGCTGGTAATATTCCAACGGACGGGGAACAAGATTGTCTAATTTTTGTTCTCTCAAAAATATATTGGTTGAATAATCTGTTTTTGTTCCAGCGGGTTTTCCAAAGAAACCGATTTTTTTTTCGGCCTTAACTATTATTGTTTTTTTGAAAATTCCATTTCGGCCGGATAGAATAAGATTATATCTTGCAATAAGGCGTTGATGATTCAAAAATATTTTTATAACTTCTATGTCAAAATCTATCAGTTTTTTCGCTCCATGAAAATATTGAGCAAACCGGTTTTGGAAAAATTTGCCGATCCATTTTTTGTCCAACAAAATTATAATATAATTTTTCTTTGCCATTTTGATTTTTTTATCTCTATTGGCAGTTGATTCTATTTGTTCAAATTAAACTCTTTGTTTCCCTCGGAGGAGGGCTCGAGTTTTTCTTCGGAAGAATATTTTTTTAGCTCTTTAATTCTGTCCCTTACTTGGGCGGCTCTTTCATATTCCTGTCGATTCGCGACGAGCTTCATTTCTTTTTTTAGCCGGTTTACCATTTTTTCAACTTCTTTTTTAGGAAGACGGGGCAAGCTTTCGTCGGTTCTCTGCCTAATTTCTTCATCTTCTGAGCGGGATAATTTTTCAATAATTCCCGCTCTTTGCCAATCAAAAGCGGTGAAAACTATTTTATGATAAAGTTTTTTCGCCTTTTCTTTTATTTCCTCCGGCATTTCTGGGCAGGAAATTATTGATTCATAAAGTTCTTTGGCTCCGAGTTCAATCATTTCAATGCTCCACCACGGCCGGGCTGATGCCCACCAGTATTGGTCGGAATGTAGAGCTTTATCTAATGAGCGGCGAGCTTTTTGGTATTCCGGGCTATTGCTTTCGTATTTTTCAACAGAATCAATCGCCAGTTTAGTCAGTTCCCATTGAGCTTTATGGATTTCATTGTCGTCGTCCTGCCATCTGGCAAAAGGTTTTTTCTTTTCTAAATCTTTTTCCATTAGCGCCCAAGTTGAGGCCTGTGGCTCAATCTCTTCCCTTTGAGGAAATAAATCCAGCAATTCGGAAATTTTCACATTTTTAATTTTATTGGAATTGTAAATTTCAAAAAGAAGCATTTCCAAGCCCGGCCTGTGGTGGCCGAATGTTTCGCCATCCATTGCGGTAATCAGGTATTCGTTTTTTTTCAAACGGTCGCCTAAACTTTGGAGAAGCAGTTTCCCGGTTCCTATTTGGCCGGAAAGTATTACCCAGCTCATTTTTCGCTCGCGGAAAAAAATGGAAAAATCTTTCGCGTTAGATGCTTGGTAAATCCGATTGTATTGCTGTTTCGCGGCTTGTTTTGGAAAAGACAATTCATCCACGATTATCCATTTATATCCGAGCTCTTCCAGAATTGGTGAAAGCTCTGGAAAAAATCCCATTTCCGGCGGAAAAAATCCATTAGGTCTGAAATTTTTTCCAAGATAATGGCAAAGGGTTTCTTCGTTAAGCTTTATTTGGCGGATGATTTCTTGTTTGGGCAGAAAGGGTAGAAGCGGATGGTATTTTGCCGAGCCGGTGACTTCAAGCCGTCCTTGGTCAAAAAGTTTTTTTATCATTTCAATTATGTCGTTCTGACCATTTTTTTCAAAAAGTTCAAAAAGTATTCCGCTTATATTCATAGTTATTTTCGCTCGCGGGTTTTCCAAAAATAGGCGGAATATTTTCCAGTATGACTCCTCGCTTACTCTTTTTATCCAATATGGCTTTTGGGTCGGCGGTTGGTAAATATGCAAAAAATTTGCCCAATACATATTTATATGCTTTGAATTGCGAAATCCCTTCAACTTTTTATGTTTTGGCTTGGGTTGCGCTTTTGCAAAAATTTTTCGGTATACTTCATTCTGTAGTATACCTCAAAATTTTTGCTTCGGCACGCCTTCAAACTAAAACAAAATACTTAAAAGGAATTTCGCAATTCAAGGTATTTATTATTTTATTTTGTTTTTCTTGTCAATCGCCCGCCAAAAGACCTTTAGATATTCTTGGGCTGATTTTTTCCAAGAAAAGTCTCTTTTCATGGCTCTCTTGACCATTTGCCTCCACTCTTTTGAAAAAGAAAAACAGGTTTCAGCTCTTACTATGGCTATAAACAAATCCATTGGGTCGTAATCCTGGAAAACAAAGCCATCTCCTTGATTTTTTTTTGGGTCATAGTCGGAAATAGTGTCTGCCAAGCCGCCTGTTTTTCTGGCTATTGGAATGCATCCGTATCTCATTGCCTGCATCTGGGTTATTCCGCAGGGCTCAAATTTTGACGGCATCAAAAAACCGTCCGCTCCTCCGAAAATAATATGAGGCAGGTTCACATCAAATTCAAAAAAGTATTTTATTTTATCCGGAAATTTTTCAGACGCCTTGCTTATCATTTCTTTATACCTTGATTCTCCGTCGCCTAAGCAGACAAGCTGAAGCGGGAGATTTTTGAAAATCGGTTCGGTAATTTTCTCTATCAAATCAAAGCCCTTTTGCTCAGTAAGACGGGAAACCATTCCAATCAAAAAAATATCCGGGTTTTGTTCCAGCCCGAATTTTTTTTGAAGATAAATTTTATTCTCTTTTCTTTTTTCAATTGCTTTGGAATTATAATTGCCAGGGAGATTGGAGGAGTTTTCTGGATTATTTTCTTCATAGTCAATTCCATTTAATATTCCGTATAATTTTTCCCTATTTTCCGAAAATATTTTTTCCAAATTTTCTCCATATTCAGGGGTTGTTATTTCTTGGGAGTAGGTGGGGGAGACAGTTGTTATTATATCGCTGTAAATTATTCCTCTTAGCATCCAATTCAGTTTTGCCAAGCGCGGGTTAAAGAAGTCCGGAATCAGCTCTTTTCCGGAATCCCGTTCTGTTTCCTGCACAAATTTGAAATCGCACATTCCTTGGTATTGGAGATTATGGATAGCAAAAATTGTAGTAATTTTTGACAAAACAGGGTCGTTTGCGTAAGTAGTTTTCAAATAATTGGGAACTAAGCCGGTTTGCCAATCAGATGCCACTATTATATCAGGTTTCCAGTGGAATAATTTTAAGAATTCCAAGACGCCGCGGCACAATAAAGCCCACCTTATGTGGTCGTCTCCGTATCCGTAGACATTCGCCCTTTGTTCGTAATATTCCATATTTTCCAGAAAGTAGATCGGCACATCGCTTTCGGGACTTTTTTTGACATTGCAAACGAGAAAGTGGTTGTCTCCCGGCTGGTCAGTGGGAACTTTTATTCCTTTTATTTTTGTCTCCAATTTGCATTTTTCCGGGTCAATTGTTGCGTATCTCGGAATAATTATGCGGACATCCTGGCCAAGTTTTTTTAAAGCGAGAGACAAAGAGTGAACCACATCGCCCAGCCCTCCGGCTTTAGCGAATGGCGCGGCTTCTGTCGCCACAAATAATATTTTTAATTTTTTATGCCCGTTATTCTTTTTCATTTTGTTTGTATTTTCTAAAATATAATCCCGCATTGGCGGGTTTGATGTATTTCGATTTATTTTTATGGGCTTATGCTTTAATTATACTTTTTATCGCGGCTCTTTGTCAAATTAAATATTGCCCTTTGCTTAGCAAAGGACAATTCAAGAAAATCTTTTGCTTATTAGAAAATCCTTTGCTTAGCAAAGGACAATTAAGAATTTTTCCGATTGATTTGGCGCCCGGCTCGTGCTATAAAAAGAGTATAACATAATCAAGGATTAGAATTATAAAAGAAATAAAATTATGCCGATAGTCCAAGACAGAAAAAAAATAAATAATAAGACAATAGTTAAAATTCCTGATTTTGAGTACGGTTTTATTTGGGAAGACCCGATTAGCGGTCATAGGGTTGGCTGTCTTGATGTTTCAAAAAAGGAAGATGTTAAAAAATTGATGCGGGATGAAAAAGCGATTCTTGCCATCCAAGACCCGCCATATAATGTTGATATAAATGATGAATTTGGAAATCTGCCGCTTAATCAATATATTGGTTGGAGTGAAAAATGGGTTGATAATACAATAGATATTCTTGATAAAAATTCCTCTTTTTATGTCTGGCTTGGGGCGGATATTAGAGACGGCTTGCAGCCACTTCCCGATTTTATAATTATGATGAGAAATAAGCCCGTAAGCATCAGGAATTTCATAACAATGAGGAATCAACGAGGATATGGGACGCAAAAAAACTGGATGGCAATTCGACAAGAATTACTTTACTACATTAAGGGTGAGCCAATTTTTGATGTTCGGGCCGAATATACAGATATACCTAAAAAAACTAAAGGATATTACAAAAAAATAAATGGGAAGATAACAGAAAATTTTGAGCGGAGCAAATCTTTAACTATTCGGGCGGGAAATGTTTGGCACGATATACAACAGGTTTTTTATTTAATGCACGAAAATATAGAGGGCTGTTTTGCTCAAAAACCGCTTAAATCCGCCAAGAGGATTATTGAGGCGAGCAGCAACCAAAGAGACCTTGTTGTTGATTTTTTTGGGCACTCTGGCTCTACATTGTTGCAGGCGGAGTTAAGTAAGAGAAAATGTTATACGATGGATATAAACCCCGCTTATTGCAAAATAATGGTTGCTCGTTTATTACATTATAGGCGGACTGGAGAAATAGGCTGGGGCAGAACCAAAATTTTGAAAGAAGGTAATATTCTAGCAGACGATGAGCAACTATTAGGAGCGCCAACTTTGTTAGATTTAATTTAAATAATATGGACAAAAAGAATTTAGATAATAAACTTGACGGATGGATCAAAGAATTACCGCAAGAAGATAGAAAATCTTTGTTGGAGTGTTTAAGTGGTTTAAAATCTATTTATCCGTTTAATGAATATGAATATCGTCTTATGTATTTGCTGGATAGACAAATTATTACTTTTCAAGAATACGAGATTTTAAGAAGCTCTTATCTTATATAGAAGATAACCCTTATTTAAATCTCTATAATGTTTCCCCGCGCGTTTTTGGTGAAATTTGGGCTCAACGGCATTTAATTAGTATTGATGCGAAATTTAAGAAGCCATCAAAACAAATTGATAAAAAGTATTCTAGTGATTATGATCTTTACATTGAAAATAATAAAAAGATAATTAAGGTTGAGATTAAAGCATCTCGGGCAATAAACACAAAGATACGAGGCGGGTTAGAAACTAAAGCATTAAGCTTTGATTCGGGTGAACCTTATTGGATGAATTTTCAGCAGATTAAATTAGGCATAGCGAATGTTTTTATTTTTGTCGGTGTTTGGGTGGATAAAATTATTTATTGGGTTTTGACAAACAAAGAAGTAAAGCAGTGTCCAATACGAAGTCATCAACATAGGGGAGGAATTGAATATCAGATTGGAATTACGGGAAAAAATATAAGTGATTTCCAAAAATTTTTAGTTGAACCGGCAGAATTAGTTGAAATAATTAAATCAAAAATCAAATAATTAAAAAAAGTATGGCATTCTCTCCGATTGATGAAATAAAAAGCCGGCTGGATGTGGCGGAAGTTATTGGTGGCTATGTTAAGCTCCAAAAAGCGGGCGTGAATTTTCGAGCGCCTTGCCCGTTCCATTCTGAAAAAACACCTTCTTTTTTTGTTTCTCCGGCAAGGCAAAGCTGGCATTGTTTCGGAGCATGTTCTGAGGGAGGAGACATTTTTAAGTTCGTGATGAAAATAGAGAGCGTGGAATTCGGGGATGCTTTGCGGATTTTGGCGAAAAAAGCCGGAGTGGAGCTGAAACGACAGGACCCGAAATTAGCCACTGAAAAACAGCGGCTCTGCGAAATCGCGGAACTGGCTTGTAAATTTTTTGAGAAACAGCTGGAAGGAAGTCGAGAAGGCAAGGAGGTGAAAAATTATTTATTGGGTAGGGGAATAAAAGAGGAAACAATAAAGAAGTGGCGTCTGGGCTATTCGCCCGATCTTTGGGCGGGGCTTTCTGATTTTTTGGTTAGCAGGGGTTATAAAAGGGAAGAAATAGAAAAAGCCGGGCTTTGTTTGAAATCAGAAAAATCAAGCAATTACTATGACCGATTTCGGGGGAGAATTATGTTTCCGGTTTTTGATTTCGGTAGCCAAGTGGTGGGATTTGGAGGCAGGGTGTTTAAGCATGACAGCAGGCCTGACGGTCAGAAAGAAGCGAAATATATAAACACGCCGAATACTTTAATATACGACAAAAGCAGAATTTTATACGGCTTGCAAACCGCCGGGACGGAAATAAGAAAGAAGAATTTTGCTGTTTTAGTTGAGGGTTATGTGGACGCCATAATGGCGCAACAAGCGGGATTTGAAAATACTGTCGCGAGCTCCGGCACAGCGCTTACTCCATGGCAATTGAAAATTTTGAAACGGCATTCGGAAAATCTTTTTACTGCTTTTGATATGGATCCTGCCGGCGACACTGCCACAAAGCGGAGCATAGGGTTTGCCCAGGAAATGGGGTTTAATATAAAAGTGGTGGTGATGCCTGGAGATATGGACCCGGCTGACGCTGTTTTGAAAGATCCGAAAATATGGCAGGATTCAGTTGAAAGGGCTAGAACAATCCACGATTTTTATTTTGAGAATACTTTCGCAAAATTTGACAAAAATTTCCTTGAAGGCAAAAAAGAAATTTCAAAAATTTTGATCCCGATTATAAAAAAAATTCCGAATAAAATTGAACAATCGCTTTGGGTAAAGGACTTAGCGGAAAGAATCGGAACAAGAGAAGAAAATGTTTTAGAGGAGTTGGAAAAAATAGAAATTGCTGGGCAGGAGCCGTATTTTCAAGAAGCAACAGAGCCGGCTGTTGAAGAAATCGCCTCTTCTCCGCTTGTCGTCAATACAAGACAGGGGCTTATGGAGGAAAGATTGGTTATTTTGGCATTAAGGGCGCCGAAAAATTTGGATATTATTCAAGACAGCGATTTTGGTTTTCTCACCCCTCATATAGTTGATATGATTTCTTTTTTGAGGCAGAAAGAGAAGGGAAAAGATGTCCTCGTTCAGAATTTTTCTTCGGATTTAGCAAAGCGGCTGGAATATCTTTCCATTAAGTCGGAAGCGGAAATTGCTTTGGCTACTCCCGAAGACCCGGCAAAGAAAAAAATGGATTGGATGAAAAAAAGCGAAGCGGAAGAAATAGAGGAGGAATTCAGAGCTTGTTTAAGAGAAATAAAAACAGCGGCTTTCAAAAATAAGCTTGACGAAATTTCCCAAAAAATAAAAGAGGCGGAAGTTGGCAAAAATCCGGAAATGGTTTTACGGCTAATGAAAGAATTTAACGATTTTTCCAAGCAAAAAACCGATTTAGAAATAATATAACAGCTATTTTGTTTATGTAGATGTCTGGCATTTACATACTGCGATTATGAAAAAAGAAAAAAAGAAAAAGCAAAAAGAACAGAAAAAAGTTAGAGCGGCTGGGAGAAAAATTCATAAAAAAATACACAAGAATAAAATATCTCGCAAAAAGCGGGCGGCAAAAAAAGTTTTCACTCTGGAAAAAATTGATGCCCTTTTCGCTAAAGGCAGGCAAAGAGGGTTTGTCACAACTTCTGAGATTTTGGCTTTTTTTCCGGATGTTGAAAGAGACATAGCTGGCTTGGAAGACCTCTACGAGGAAATGGATAAAACAGGTATAGAAATAAAAGAAGCGAAAGAATTTTTGGAAGTTGAAAAAGACGCGAAGAAAAAAAAGGCTTTGTCCGGATTAGGAGATGTTAAAATTGATCCGGTTCAACTCTATCTGAAAGAAATCGGAAAGGTTTCTTTTCTTACCGCTGAGGAGGAAAAAGAGCTGGCAAGAAAAATTGAGGGCGGGGACAAGGAGGCGATGGCAATACTGATGAGGGCTAATTTACGCTTGGTTGTTTCTATTGCGAAAAAATACATAGGCAAGTCGCCGAATTTGACATTGCTTGATTTGGTGCAAGAGGGGAATATCGGCTTGAGGCGGGCTGTTGAAAAATTTGACTGGAGGCGGGGTTATAAATTTTCAACTTACGCAACTTGGTGGATACGGCAGGCGGTTACCCGCGCTTTGGCAGACCAGGCAAGAACTATAAGGATACCAGTGCATATGGTTGAGACGATTTCAAAATACACGAAAATAAGGCGTCGGCTTTTACAGGACTTGGGCAGGGAGCCTTTGCCCGAAGAAGTTGCTTCCGAAATGGGCATTGAAGTTGAAAAAGTCCATCATATCAGAAAAATTTCTCAGGAAACTGTTTCCCTGGAAATGCCGGTTGGCGAAGACGACGAAGACAGCGTTTTAGCTGAATTTGTTGAAGATGAAAAGACAGTTTCGCCTTCCACTCAAGCGGCAAGGAGCTTGCTTAAGGAAAGATTTGGAGAGATATTGGTTGACCTTAATCCGAGAGAGCAGAAAATTTTGGCGATGCGGTTCGGTTTGGGCGACGGCATCACTCATACCCTGGAGGAAGTAGGCCAGGAATTTGGCGTCACCCGCGAAAGAATCCGCCAAATTGAAGCAAAAGCCCTTACTAAAATTCGCGATCACGAAAAATTAAAGAAATTGAAAGGATACTAATCAATGTCAGGGGAACACTTCCCGCTATAATTATAAAGGGAAGTGTTCCAGTGACATTGACGATAAAAACAAAATCATATTGAAAAAAAGTTTGAATTTATTTAAGATAAAAATACGCCTTAAAGTATTATTCCGCGGTAGCTCAATGGTGGAGCAAGAAGCTGTTAACTTCAAGGTTGCAGGTTCGAGTCCTGCCCGCGGAGCCATATGGGATGAGCAGAGCCAAAAGCTCCGCTTTTCTCTTTATTTGTGCCTGTTTTGACTGGTTCGAACGTACCAGTTTTTATTTTTGCCCCAGATGAGACGAGCATCATTGGCATAAGCGCATTTTGTACGTCAATTTCGAGTTTTTTGCCTTTTAAGAGTAGGTTCGAACCTAAGGCGGAAAGAATAATCTTTCTCGCTAACTGGCCTCGCTCAGTGAAAGCTTCTCTGGCATCCGAAGCGAATTTGATAACCCTGTCTGCGGTTTCGAGCCAGCTGTCTATGCGTTTATCAGTATCATTCAAAAGTTCTTGAAGTCGTGCCTTTTCTTGGCCTACGGCTGTTTTCTTTTTATTAAATTCATCTTCGGTTATTTCTCCCGAAGCTCGCATGTCGATTAGTGTGTCCAGTTTTCTGACGCAGGTTTCATAATTTTTCTGTAAATTATTTAAGATGGTATTCCTGTCGTTAGATTCTCTGGTATTTTCAGTCCGAAGCCAAGTCATAGCCCAATTATGGAATTCCGGCGGTACTTCTATGCCAGCCAGCGTTTTTGTAATTTGTTTTTCAAGTTCTTTTACCTCAATGTATTTCTGGCTACATCGCCCACGACGCTTGGTACAGCGATAATAAGTATAATAATGCTCACCGCCTTGTTTATTTCTTTTGACCTTATTCTCGGCTGTAATCATGCAACCGCATTCACCGCAGCGGATCATGCCCGTATAAGCGAAGGTGTGTTTTTCAGGCTTTGGTTTCTGACCAGGATGCATTAATTCTTGAATGCGATCGAATTCTTCTCTGGTAATCATTGGCTCGTGTTTGCCCTTACGCCAATTACCGCTGCCTCTCGGCCATTCAAACCAGCCGTAATAGAAAGGATTATACAACGTGCGGTAAAAACCGCTTCGGGCTAATTTCTTTAAGCCCCATTTCTCAACTGCAATTTCATGGACACGGGGAGCAGTAAAATCTCCGCTTAAGACCAGATCAAACATTTTGCGGATCATCGGAAACATTTTCGGGTCTTTGCGAATTGTTTTGAATCCCTTTTCTTTATCTGGAGTGTTTAAGTAGCCGATCGGCGCTGGGCCTGGATGCCAGCCCAGTTCTACTTTGCGTCTTAGGCCACGCTTTACGTCTATACCTTTATTATCGTTTTCAAGTTTTGCTTGGCTGCAGAGAAGATTAAGAAGAAATTTGTCATTCGGAGTATTTTTGAATGTTTGTCCTGGCGTTCGGATTTCGAGAAGTTTGTTTTGATCCATCAGATAAATCAAATACCCCGTATCTACTGAATTTCTTGAGAGGCGATTCGGATGCCAGGCGAGAATAGCATTGGCTTCACCTTTTTCAATTCGTCCGATTATTTCATTGAAGATTTTTCGGCCTGGGTCTTTCGCTGAATATGATTCTTCAAATCGGCCGACGATATTCAGTTCTTCTTTTTTAGCAACTGATTCCAGTTCGCTTTTCTGCGAATCGATTGAAAGCACTTGTCGATCTTCTTGTTCAGATGATTTTCTGGCGTAGAGGAAGTATTTAATTTTCAATAAGTCCTCTTGGCTCATATTAGTTATTAAATAAATCGGTGGTGTTGAGATAATAAACCAGCTTTCTACCACTCGACATTATTATTCTCATTGTTGGATAAGGGAACGGATCAGCAATAAGCCCTTTTGGCAGTTTGTAGCTTTTATCTTCCCAGCGCCATTCATTATGAGATGGGTTTTCTGCGCCTGGTTTGCTTGAGATGTATTCGAGCTGAATATCTGATCTTGCCAGAAAGCCCGTGTGTTCTGAGTCTCTGCCCAGATATGCGAAGGCTGCTTGCTCGATTTCTTCTTTAGTTTTAAGTGGCCATTCCAGCGATCCATTACCGCACTCTCCAGAGATTGAAGCTTCTGCCTGAAGCCCTTCGGGATAGACCATACCTATCTCCACGACCTGGTTAGTTTTTATGGTTACTTGATATTGATAAACTTCGCATCGGTTGTTGATGTATTCTGTTTGCTGGAAGATGTAAACTGGGCGATCCCATTCTTCTGTAAAGTCATAGCGGATTGCTGTTTGCTTGTCAGTATTTGATGGATCGTTCGGATCGGCAGGTTTATAGATACCGAAGTTTGCGGGATGCCTATTTTGCGTTATGTATTCCAGCTCCAAGTTCGGGTCTCCCATGAATGTTTTGATCGCTTGTTCGGCTTTGGCGAGCTCGGCCTCACTCGGAGGATTTTCATTAATGAAGATTCTGCCGTCTGGCGTTTGGCACTGATCTGGATAGTGCCTGATTATAGGGAAGCTTGCTTCGGAACATTGCTCGAATGTCTTTATTGAAGTTACATCAACATTGCCTTTATTTTGCGGTGCTTTGATTATAAGGTGATAAACTCCATAACTCGCCCCAAAGACCGCTACAATGGCGATTACGGCGCTAATTTTGGCTTTATTTGTCATATTTGGTTCATTAATTAATTTTTTATTCGATTTTTTGGGATTTCTCCCCTCAACACACAACATGGGTCAAAGGCTTTAGCAAGTCAAGGAAAACAAAAAGGGACAGCCAGAGCCTGCGTCCCACAAGATTGAATTGCACAAGGCAACCAATTGTGGAGGATAGCTGCCCCTTTCAGCCCGCAATTGGGCTTCAAAGAAGCAATTACCCTGTGCCTTAATTCAAACTTGTAGGACGCAATTATATTTTACCTTGTTTTTTTGTTTTTCTCAATGAGCTCTTGAAATTCTTGCCATTTGTCTTCATCGTCCAGTTCATTGTCCAAATACCATTCCACAGCTTTATGAAGTCTTTTCCCATGCTCCCTTTCTTCGGACGTTGGCAGTCTTTGTTCTGATTCTGTTTTTAATTCACCCCTACTGGTCGGTTTTCCAAGCTCAATCTGGAACATCTCCCAGACCATTTTCCATTCTGAAATGGAAGGCTCCTCATCTCCCCGAAGTCTTTTAAGGACTTTATTAGTGATCTTGTCGAAGATCTCAGCGATCTTGTGAAGTTTTTCTCGCTTTATCTTTTTGGTCTTTTGCCGTAGAGCTTCTAAGTCTTCCGTTAATTTAATCTCACGCCTTTCAACCCAGTGATATTTTTTCGACCATCTTTCCAGTGTCGTATCGCTCGGTTTTTTGCCAAGCCGTTCGGCAAATTCCACCCCCATTTCACCCACACTTTGCCCAACATTACCCCATAGGATTAATGTCTTTACCAGGCTGCCCGCTTCGCAATACAAAAGCCATGCCGTGTATTGCTGTTCGGTTTCTTTTGGCATCTTTGAAGTTGTGGAATTTATTTGATTCACAATTTATTTATTTTTTTAGCACGCTTGTGTGCATTACTTATGCTTTATTAATTAATTTCTTAATACTTCTTTTTTAATATGGAGACCTTTGCGGTCTTATGCTATGGCTCATGGTGGTCTGTTCTTAAGACCATTTTGGTCTATAGGGTTATTCCAACTCTCTATACAAATTCGATACATAGTGCCACCTGTTTTACCTCGTTTTTCTGGATTTTCTTTTGTTTCAATTAGGCCAAGAGCTATAAGTTTTTTCCTGGCTCTTTTGCAGGTTGTTGAGCCGAACCCATAAGAAACAAATCCTTTTCGTTTTCCCTTCAGAGTTTTGAATTCGCCGTCGATGTGTCGAAACCATCCATTTTCATTAGCGTGTCGATTAGCTAAGTGGCAAAGTGCTATATAAAAATCCCTGTCTGCGTGGCTCAGCTGAATGCGGAGTTCTTCATCATCAAAAACTCTATGTGGTGCTGGGAAGAAGTTTGCGTGCTTACCACATTTTTTCTGTTGGTTCGGTTGATTTATAATCTTCATTAAATATTTGTTCTACTTTTTTGATCACGGCAGATTCGACCTGTAGACTTGCGTCACGATTAATCGGGTGAAAAATATTTATATTCTGACTGCCGACCTTGCGGGTGGGATAAACCAGACGATAGCCGCCTTCCAGCCGAGTGAATACCGCTATTGATCCCATCCAAAACTTGTCGTCCACGACAAATGAAACAAATCCTAAAAGACCATCTTTGGGCTTAACGGGGTAGAATTGAATTTCGCTAATTATTGTTTGGTTTTGGGACATAATTTTTCGTTGGTTTTATTTCGAGACCTTCCACAGAAGGTTCACCCATGTAGACGATCTTGTAGAGCTTGAAAAGGTTATTGGCACGAAAAGAAGCTTCGGCATCGGAAAGCTCCACGCCGTAGCGCTTTTTGTATAATTCTTTGAATTCTTGTATGGCTTTTGGGGGCAACATAAAAGGCTTGCCCCTGCTGGGAGCCAGCCTTTATCTTGTTCTTATAGAAAAATGTCTTGCCATCCAGGCACTTAGCCTCAGAAGGGAATTTAATAATTTACAAACAAAAAAGGGCTACAACTTCTCGTCCTCAATCAATTTCTAATCTTGCTGATTGAGAACAGAAGTTATAGCCCTACTTGCTCACTAAGTCTTCTATAATTTTTTGGGCTTTTAGCGGTGATCCTTTCCGCTTCTGTCTACACTTTGATTTTACCAGGATATGGGCGAAGGTCAAGGCTAATTTCTGTGGACAACTTTTCTGACAAAATCTGACAGGAATTTACAAAATCTTAGCATCTTGGGGTAGTAAAATTTATTATTTCGTGATATTTTGAATTCATGAAGAATGTTTGGATTCTCACAGAAGAAATGCCGAAAGGTGGCGTAATCCAAGTTATCTTAGAAAAGATGGCTGCTGATTTTAATCTTCAGATAAAGATTAACAAATTACGCATAGTCCCCATTATTAAAGGGGGTCATTTTCTGTTTACTTATAAAACCGAGGGTGTTGTTTCCAAAGACTTTGATAATGTGTTTATCAAAATTGCCAGTGGCAATTCCAGCTTTGTCGACTTTCTTGTTTTTTACCAGGAGAAAGAACCAGATCAGAGTTCAAAACCTTTATATGCGATTGAGGAAACCAAGACTGACGATTCGGAATCTCGAAATACGGGAGTATATCAACGATGCAGTAAATTCGTTTACATTGATTTTTATTATCCGAACGTTAAGAAGATTATGCTTTATAATCTTCAGATTTCTCAAAAGGAAAAACCAACAGAAACAAATATATTCGGTACAAGAATGTTAAAGACTATCGGGGTTGAAATTATGGGTAAGGTTTATGATGAGGCGGTAATGAAGCCATTTTCTAATCTTGCCGAATTAGTTTCGGCTAAAAATTCGATGAGAAAACCACCAGCGGGTAATGTACCAATTCAGATTAAGATTCTTTCTAATCGTATAGAAGTTTCTGGGAGGTTATATAAATCTGGAGGCATCGGACATGATCCTAACATAGGCGCTCTCACTATTATCGCTGCATGTATTAGAAAATGGGAAAAGGATAAAGATATTATTATTACTCATCACGGTTTAAAACAAGAAAACTTGGGCAGGGACAATAAATTTATTCAGATTGCTAACCACTTGGATATTAAGCTGGAGGGCTTAAGGCTGCCAGTTACGATTAGTCACGAGAGTTATTGGCACTACGAAGCTTCGCAAGAGAAAATGGCTACAATCTTTTTGCATGTTACGCTTTTAGCATATACTAAGGCAGAAGTAATTTATGCAAATCATGGTGGCTCAGAGCGAGGTTATTTTATGCATAAAACATTAGGAGCAATGGCAATCGGAAAATACCAGGAAGGCAAAAGAGCAATATATAAATCTGGAGACAAAACGATGATTATATATCTCCCAGATATGATTATTTATGATCCTGAAAGAAATCAGATAATAAACGTTGAGGGCAAAAGATACGCTACTCGTAAATCAGGTATCAGCGAATTAAAAAACTTCTCATATATTGAGAAGAAAATTATCAAACCATCGCACAATCCCGATTCAATCTTAAGGACAGTTGTAGTTTTCGGTAGCAAGGAAAAATCTATCGCCGAAAAACAAATTGGGTTCTTATTGAACGAAAATGGAGAAATAGTTTTAGGCAAACAACCGCCAGAAATTTTTAAGGAAGTAGTAAATAATCTTTTAACTTCTTAAAATATATAGTTGCTCTTGGATTGTTTTCTTGTGCCTTGAATCTCCGTTATTATTGCTCTTAAATCTTGGGTAATTGATATTTTGAAGAGTGACTTCTCCATATTTTTTTAGTACGGACATTATATCTTTCTCTGGCATTATGCCCTCGGAATTATAGCTAAGGATTAGATATCTATACTTAGCCGTTTTTGCTATCTTATCAAGCGCAGTTAGCGCAGTTTCTTTGTTGCAGAAATCTGATTTCTGATTTTTATAATCTCGCAGGCCAGTAGCGCCTTTTATTGGGGGGTTGTCATATTTAGCAATAGTTTCCAACAGATGATAATTTGGTGCATATTGTCTATTGTTGTATGGAGGGTCGATATAAAGGATATCTGCATCAAGATTATTGAGAAGATCCATGCTATCCTTGTTATAAACTGCATGAGATTTTTTCCCAGAATAAAATTTTATTGATTTCATCTCAAAACGCTTAAGCGCTCTTGGATCATATTGCTTAAGGAATGCGGCATATACTCCCGATATGTTTGCGTAGAAAGGAGCACTTTCTATTAGAGATGCTAATAAAATAAAGTACTCGTTTTCATTTATCAGATTTTTCTCTTTCCATTCTTCTATTTTAATGCGTATAGCATCGATTCTTTTTGCATTTTCTGCAATAAAGTATTTTCGCTTATACTGCTGATTTTTCGTTCCTTCTTCAGTGTAATTTTTATAAATAAAACCATTAACTCCTTTTAAGTTATTGAGATAATTTTTGATAGATTCAAATGGAGAAGAGAAGAGATTGTTTTTAGGCGTTTTAATATTCTTAAGAAGCTTTGTAAATTTTGGTTCGGTATTATTTGATATATAAGCTTTTTGAAGTACATATGAAAAATAAAGAAGATCAGATGAAATAATTTTGAACCCCTTTTCTTTGAAAAAGCGGCCGACATTTGAAGTGCCAGAGAAAAAATCGCAAAATACGCCATCTTTGACACTGGTAGATAATACGGCCTGATGAATTCGCTCTAATAATTTTTCTTTGTTACCAATAAATCTCATATTAATAATTTACTATAAGAAGCTCAGATACTTTGCCTCGCTTGTCTTTTTTGCAGTTTAATGACCGACTGGAATAAACCCTATGTAAATTATAACCCGCATATAAATCCCTTATAAATTCACAATCCGAGTTGGAAAGCATAATCTTACAGCCGATTTTGTTCAATCTATCAATTTCGTTTTTTAACCTTATTTGGTCTTCCTTGTAGAATTTTTCTTTAGTATATCTGGTAAAATCAGAATAAATTGAGACTGGATAATAGGGTGGATCAAAGTATATAAAGTCATCTTTTTTTGCGTCGTTCGTTGATGTATCAAAATCTGTTTCTTCGATTGTAATTTTTTTTAATATTTTACTCGCATTACGAAGCGTGTGCTCATCACAAATTAAGCGATTGAGCGAACTGCCTATTGGCACATTAAATTGGCCTTTCTGGTTGACCCTATAAAGGCCGTTGAAGCAGGTCTGATTAAGGTAAATCATTCTTGCTGCAATTTCAGCATTGTTTAGTTTATGAAAAATGCTTATCTCCCGATCGAGATTTCTAATCTTAGCATAGAGTTCTCCAGAATGTTTTGATTTTAATTCTTTAAGTATTTTTATAACTTCTTCTGGGTTGTCTCTTACTCCCTCATATGTTTTTATAAGCTCGGTATTATTGTCGGATAAGACTGCTTTTTCTGGTTGGAGACAGAAGAACATTGCCCCCCCGCCAAGAAAAGGTTCGTAATAGGTATTAAATTTTTTGGGAATGAATTCTTCATATTGAGGAATCATTTCTCTTTTTCCGCCAACCCATTGTATAAAAGGTTTTGCTTTCTCATTAGGTTCTGATGTCGCTGTTCGGTGTACATTAGTTGTCGGCGGCATCGTTTTTATTAATTTAATTAATTCGCTATCCTGATCTTGCGCTGATTCAAGCTCCCTGATGATCTTTACTACCACACCCCTAATCTCGACCTCTGTTCTGTAAAAAGGCAAGAGGGTTTGATTGGCTGGCTGTAAACGAAATCTATTTTTTTCTCGGTAGATTCTTTTGAGTGTTGCTTGATTATCATCAATAATTGCGACTACCGTCTGTCCATTGTCGGCAGTTTGTTGTTCACGAATTACAACGATATCTCCGTCAAATATACCATCGTCAACCATGCTGTTGCCATTCACCCGCAAAGCGTAGTGTTTACCAGATGATGGGAGTTCTTCTCGTGATAGGGTGATGGTTTTGTCTGGCACTTCTATCGCTTCTATAGGTTCGCCAGCTGCGATTGTTCCAACTAGGGGGATTTCTATAAGGTCTCGATTCTTTTTCTTTGTTTTATTAATTTCAATAGCCCGTGCCATATTATCAAACTTCTTAATATAGCCTTTATTAATGAGGGCATCTATATGTTGGTAGACAGTTGATACAGCCGAAAGTTTAAGACCCCTCTTCATTTCTTCAAAAGTGGGAGAGTAGCCTCGATCGGCAATATATCCCTTTATAAAATCAAATACCTGTTTTTGTCTTTTTGTTATTGGAAGAGGCATAAACTTGATTGATGTTTCTTAATTTAAGTGATACACTTACAGTATACCGAAAATATTACGAAAATGTAAGTGTGTATAACTTTATGACTAAAGTAGTGAAAAATGAAGACGCTCCATTCTATTTTGAAAAACTATTTGCTGGTCTTTGTTTTTTGGGTCTTGTAGAAAAGAATCCGTCTGTTTTTAAGATAGAAATCAAACCAGACAGAAAAGACGGAGCCAATAGGAGGATTGAAGATTTAACAAGATT
Organism: Candidatus Nealsonbacteria bacterium RIFCSPLOWO2_01_FULL_38_120; assembly: GCA_001821475.1. GTDB lineage: Bacteria > Patescibacteriota > Minisyncoccia > Minisyncoccales > GWA2-38-27 > GWA2-38-27. The sequence goes on along the minus strand of MHMF01000002.1, from coordinate 6,065 downwards.
TTTAAAAGATGGGAGCATCGAAGTAATACAAATTAAGCATACACTTAAGACTGGTACTAAATGGGGTTTTGGTGATTTGTGGACTACTAGGCCGAACGCTAAAAATCCTAAGGAAGGAACAAACATATTTAAGTTTCTCAAAAGCTGGCGTACGCATAAAAAAAGTAATAAATGTATTCGACTTATTGTTGCAAGCAATAAAACTCCTACCAGCAACTTAGATAATTTTCTAAAAGATATTCAGAAATTAAAAAAGAGAAAATTATCTTGGCAAAATTTTCAAACTAAATATTCTTCTGAAATTCAAAATATTGAATTGAACTGCAAAAAAGAACCTTTAATTAATAAAAATGAATTGAAGAGTTTTATCTCTGCTTTACAATTCCAAAAGCTTCCTGATATCGATCCTTTACATGAGAAGCTCGTAGAAAAATTGAAAGAACAGGGAGTATTTGATGACGACAGAATTAATGCTTTTATTGGTAGGATTACAAAGGTATTTGCATCTAACCAGATAGAAATACTTCCAGAGCGAGTTTTCGGACTAATTGATAGATTAAAAACAGGCTTACTTCAGGAAATAATTGCGCCACCAAATTATGTAGAACGTCCCGATCTTGAAAGTAAAATTATTAAAGCGGTTGAAGCAAAGAAAAAAGACGGAGGATTTGTTTTTCTTTTTGCTCCCTCTGGTTCAGGAAAAACTGTTTTACTTTCTATGTTGGCGGATAGAAATTCAGATTTTCTACCATATTTTTGTCGCATTCGTCCATTTGAAGTTAGTAAGGGAAGAATTGGATATTCCAATAATAATCGTTTGAAGAGTTCTTGGTTTAAAGCAGATATTATCCAGAGATGTTATGAATTCGGATTAATTAAAATGTCTGTAGGTATTAAAGATAATGAGGATTTCATTGATAAGACTTTTGATGAAGCTTTAAAGAGGTTAAGCGAAAAAGCACTTCAGAGGCCAGGTAAGAAGATTGTTATTATTGTTGATGCTCTAGACCAAGTGGAAACAGATAGGTATAAAGATCGATCTGTCCTTGATGCCATACCATTAGTTAACTATCCTGGTGTAGTCTTCCTTTTAAGTACCTGGGGAAAAGAATATCTACCACAGTCAATAAAAAATTTATCTAATAAGATCAAAAAACAAATCAGTATAGACCTCTACTTTTGTGAGAAGGAAATAAAGGAATATTTTAAACAAGCAGGTATAACTTTATCTCAGGATCAAATAGCTGTTATCAAAAAAGGTACTGGCGGATTGGCCATTTCTTTATTTTATCTCAGCAAAAAACTACATAGCCACGATGGCGTTGACAGTATAATTCGCTCAAATTTACACTATAAAGAAGTTTTTGATTGGTATAAGCCAATTTGGGAAAGTTTAAATAATCAAGAAAGAGAATGCTTAGGTTATCTATGTTTTCACTTTTCGCCCGTGCCAAGAGAAGATTTGCGGAAAATTGTATCTAAGTTTAAAATAGCCAGTTTTAATCATTTAATTGAAACTATTGAGCATTTCCTAGATGGAGGCGGTAGAAAACTTGAACCATACCACGATAGTTTTAGAAGATTTGTGGTAAGTAAATTATCAAAAGATAAAAGCGCCTATCATCAAAGAATCTCTAAATATTATTCTCAAAATACACATTTGGAATATGGCCGCAAATATATAACTAAGCATTTAGAGGCTATTGGTTTATCGCAACTATCTGTTAGGAACATTTTTGCCAAGTTTCATCGGGATCAATTCTATAAAAAAATACTTCAGTCTAATCTTGATAACCAAACAAAAGTAGAAATTGGTAAAAGTTTTGTAAATTATTTTTATAAAACTAATAATATTGAGCAGTTGGTTCATTACGCAATTACTGCTAGCGATATTTATCCAACTGTTCACGATGAAGATATTTATACAAAGACTAGGATTGCTACCGAAAAATTGTTAAAGGAAGTGGAGGAGGAGTTATTGCTTCCTATGGGGGATCAACCCTGGTTAACACGAGAATGGGTTTTTAAAAGATTAGCTATTGGAAATATCCTTTTTGAAAACAGGGATAAAAAATGTATAAATTTAGCTCAAAGATTTATTGATGATAGTTTATTTAGAATTTCATTAAATCGGAAACTGCTTTGGGGAGAGGACGAAAATGCACGTCACGATATAGAAAATAATATTGAACAGTTTGCCCGCGCATTAGTAAATACAAATCGATACAAAAACGCTATTAGATTCCTCAAGAAAGAAGTTGGCTTTAAAAAACATAAAGCAATATTTGAAGGTTTGAGGTGTCGCTATCTTTCAGATATACATCTTCAAAATTTTAAAATTAACACAAAAGAGACGCTTCGAAATTTGAAACGTTCCACTAAGATAGAACGCCTTTTGACGTATTTACTTTTTGAAAACAGTGGAATTAAAGTTTCTGATAAGCAAGATTTTAAAAAACTACTCGTTGATGATGATTTGGAGAAATATCTCTACAACGATAGGAATGTAAGCCAACGTCTTGATTTAGCAGAAGCATTATTTATCTACAAAATTAAAAATTACAAGAAGAGAATATTAAATCTACTGACTAAGGTTGATATAGAAATTCCGTCCCACGATCACGGATATTCTTATTGGGGGTCTAATGGAAACCCTCGAGAGACATTTTTAAGATGGGTAGCGTTGAAATCTTTAGTAGATAAGGGTTTTAATATTGAGGCGTTTTACTCAGCCTCTCTTAAAACTAAATTTCCACAATCAAATGATAGCTCGGAAAAAGAAAACCCAGAATTTGTAAAAGTTCTGTCCATAGAACAAGATATAACAAAAAAGAGATTGCTTTTGCGTGCGGATAAGATTGATTGGAAAAATTTCTGGAAATCTTTTGAAATTCACTTAAAGCTTTACAAGAAAAAGGTGGACGAGATAAAGTCTTCGGCTAATATTTATTCTTCTGATATACAAAAAAATTTATATCCCTACAGCCAAGATATCCTAGATTTAATTAGGGATAATTTTTTTATAATAGATTCCTTATTTCCGAACAAGTTTCTGTTAGCATTAAATAAATTGGAAAATATACTAGGCGCTGATTATTTAAATAGCCGAGTTGATCTTTTAGAAAGTCTAATCAATTTGTCGTCAGTTAGATCGTCTTTGCTAAAAGATAAAATAGAGGGTTATTTAAATAAGGCGTTAGAATGGAGACAAAAAGAAGAACTAGATAATTTAAATAAAAGCGATAATCTAAAGAGGTTGGCCGTTCTTGCTGCCGATAAAGGCTTCTCAGAGATGGCAGAGGAAATATTTGATAAAAATCTAAGATATTCTCGTGGTCTTTGGAATAAGGGCGACTTAAGAATAAGCAGTCTTATAGATACTTTAAGGACGCAGGACAAAGAGCAATTCCCACCAATTTTAAAGCAAATCGATCGTGTTTCTAATGTTATAGAGGGTGCGTGGTATCGGAAACTTGATTTTTTGGAATCTGCCACTTATGCAGATTATCATCTGGCTTTGGATTATTTTTTTCCATTCGTAGTAAAGAGCGAGGTGAATCAGAACGAAGCATTAAGAAGGATAATATCAACTTTTGTAAAACGCTATCCATACAGAGAAATTTCCGAAATCTTACCGCTTCTAAGATTGATGGATATTAAGGAGGAAAATTCCTCTGATTATTTTGAACATATTTCTGCTGTTTATCTAACCGTCATAAAATGGTCTTTATCAAATGAAGATTATGCAACTGCTGAGAAGCTGGCGAGTCAATATATAGATATTCTTAAAACAGATATTGAGCCGTCATATAGAATAAACTTATTAAGAAACTTCGTTGCTGCGTTGGCTACTTCTGCGCTAAAAGATATTGTCAATAAAGTTAATAAATATTTGAAGCAATTAGAATGCGAAGGATACCGAGCGGTTGAGAAAAGTAATTCTGAGTTCAAGGTTACTTATGATGGCTTAAATATCAAACAGTTAAAAAATTTAGCCAGAAAAGGGCGCATTAATATTCTTCAAAAAAGAATAAGTGAATATGCCAAAACAAAAGGTTATTTTACAGATAGCTTAATTGTGGAACTGGTATCATCTCTTAGCGATGTCGATCTGCAAAAAATTAGAAAATGGGGATTGGAAAACAAGATAAATATAAGCAGCCCCAAATTGCTCTCCTCTATAATGAAAAAGGCGGCAGAAGCAAACAATAAACGGATACTAACAAGAACGCGCTCGGAGGTTTTAGAACAAATAGACGCATCCGATCGAGAGTATAATTTGACAGAGATAATAAAAGAGTTGGATAAAATAGAATTTCCCCTAAAGAGAACCTTATTGAGAAAAGCGTTATTGCTAAGTATCCGTAGGTTAACTGGAAGTAGTTATTATCTTCCTCAGCTTTTTATCTATTCTTCTGATAGTATCGATAAATATATTCCCGAAATTAAAAAATATTCTTTTGAAGATTGGAAAAGGATTGTAAATAAGTCTACTCGCTTATCATTATCGAAATGAATACACTTGAATTTATTACTAAATATTTAAATTCGCCAATTGTTGCACACCGCAATAAATCTTTATTGTGCTTGTTTAAAGAGAGGTCAAATACAGAAGCTATAAAACAATTAGGCTTGAATCTTGATTCAAATAATTTTGACATCGTTCTGAATAGTCTCAGAGTTATATTTGCAATCAGCCACGAAAACCAGGATAAGGTAAAAGCGATGAGCGCTAAAATTGCAAAACTTGGATTAAAAACCAACCATTTTTCCATAGCGCTTTTATGCAGAGATATTTTAAATAAGATTGACGGCCAAGTGTTGGACATTAATCGGATTACTAAAAGAATTATACCGAAGTTAAATGGGTCAGAAAATGCAGATTATTTTTCCGATAATTGCGATCATTTTTTAGAGTATTCCTTAGGTGATAGAAATCATAAATATGAGCTGTCTCGTATATGTAGAACTTTTCGATACGATTGTAAAAAAGCAACCAAACAATTATTTGCCTATATGAGAGCATTGGGATATAAAAAAGGAACTCAATATTGGAAAGAGAGGCCATCACGTTGGCAACATGATTTTGATGGCAATCGTTATGAAACGAAACTTAATTATTTTGCCAGACACGGGATACAAATGTTTCTGATGTGGTGTGTTAATAACTTAACCGCCAGAAATGATGATTGGTCAGAATTTTTAATAGACGAGCGCAACTGGGACGCTTCTATGCCCCAGCTTATGGTTCAAGAAAGGCCGTCCTTCTTGCACTTCACAGAACTAAAAACAGAAACCAATATCTGGATTAAACAAAAAATAAACAAAAAGAGCACTTATGAGTTTTTTGATCCTAAAAAAGAATGGTTTCCTTTATACGAAAATTCAAGTTTTAAGCACGAAGACAAGTCGTTTGATAGGCATATAACAGCGTGTTTTATTAAGCCGCCAGTGTCTAATATTTCAAGAAAGCTTGAATTTTCTACGCCGAATTACAGTTGTCGAAATTGCTATATAAATGAGTTACCATTAAAAGCAAAACAAAATGGTAGGCTATATTTGGATGATTCTGGCAATCGACACGATGTATTGAAAGATAAATTATTTCCCTCGTATGGGATTGTTTCCGAGGACTTCGATGATTGCACAAAACTTTTCCCCGCGCCAGAGATAATAGAACACTTTAAATTAACCCAAAAGAAAAACACATTAAATTATTATAAAGGGCGGGAATTGGTAGCATACTGTCTTAATTGGCAAGATGGTTATTACCGAAATGTTGGGAGGCAGGGAGAGGATAGATTTGAATTAGCTAATTATGGCCACCTGTTAATGATAAAGACAAAGTACCTCAAAAAGTATCTGAAAGATAAAAAATTGAAGTTATTGATAACAGGTAGTGTTTGGAAACGAAAGGTAGATAAATGGTCACATGAGGGTGATTACAGTAATAAAAAAACCTCAAAACATAAGCGGTTATCTTTTGAGATCGTTAAGTTCTAATTTAGTATTCAAAGGTTAACAGGGAATTTTCCCTCCATCATATCCACGGCTGCGTCCAGTTC
>MHMF01000001.1 GCA_001821475.1 Candidatus Nealsonbacteria bacterium RIFCSPLOWO2_01_FULL_38_120 | reverse complement strand
ATCACTTAGTCTTTTATAATTTTCCATAGAAATCTAACTTAGCATTTTTGGCGCTTCGCGCCAAATATGTTGCGTTAGATTCTGGAATCAAACATAGATAAATAAAAAATATCCTATTTTTTTGTAAATTCATCGTAGTAAAATTCCTACGATCGTAGGAATTTTACTACGATGAAAAAGGGGTTGTTTCAGAATTTTGTTTTTTAATTTGACTATCTCGTTAAATATTGCTAAAAATGAAAATCACCTTGAATTTCGTTAATTTAAAGCAGAAAAGTTCTTTTGGGCGTTCTTTGACAACATTTTTTTTCATTGGAGATAAGAAAATGATTACGCTTTCGAACGGGCACAAGTTTGAGTATATGGTTGCCAGCGGCGGTTTAGGATTTTTTGGCAAAGGCGCCTGGCGGGGAGAATATTTTTTGAGGTGGCTCGGGTTGATAGATCCCTCTCTTTTTACTATTGTTGCTAAGACAGTGACTTTTGAAAGGAGAAAGGGCAATTACCGCTGGTGGTGGCCGTCTGGGTGTATCAGGTTTCTGAATTGGGATGGCGATGACTCGCGATTCGGATTTTTTAGTTGCGAGGGCGTTGTCAACGCTTACGGATTGACTAATCCGGGTTATGAGTGGTGGGAGAATTGGTGCTGGATACAGAGTTTTTTCCAGAAAAGGATTTCCTTAATAGCATCTGTTTTTTCCGACAGCGAACGAGCTCCGCAGGAAATTTACCAAATGGTCAAGTCGCTTTCCGACTGGTTTAGGACAGAAATCGTAGGCATAGAAATAAATGGTTCCTGCCCTAATAGCCAGGGCGATATTCTGACTACCAGCCGGAAAATCATAGAAATATGCGAGGCGGCTAAAAGGGCAAGCAAGCATCCTTTGCTTCTCAAGCTTTCCGTAGTTCAGAATGTTGATGAAATTCTGCCTCGCGTCAATGGCTTGGTTGAGGCGATTTCCATCAACAGCGTTCCTTGGAGAGAGATTTTTCCTGATGCGAAAAGCCCGCTCGCGCGTCTGGGCGGCGGCGGGATTTCCGGAAAATCAGCCCAGGACTGGACTTGGGACTTTGTCAGAAAACTGAAAGACAAAACCGATATTCCGGTCATCGGTCCGAGCGTGTGGGACTACGATGATATTGAGAAGTTGAGGAAAATCGGCGCTGACGCGATAAGTTTCGGCTCCGTATCCACCAAATATCCTTGGAGGCCGACAAGCTATGTCAAGAGAGATATGAAGGAAAGGGCTGAAATGACCCTTCCATGATTTTAAGAAACCAAACTTGAAAAGGAGAAAAAGAGATGGCGACAGAGCAAAAAAAATCAAAGTTGGCGGAGCGGGAGAAGTGGATATTGAGGTCTCGTATTGATTGCCTCATTTTCAACCTGAACGAACTAAAGGAGGGAGAGCATTGCGCGTTGACATTTGGTCAATACAAAAAGCTTTTGGACGCTGAAAGGCAGTGGATTGAACAGATAAAGAAATCGTTGTCTAATCCGTTGTCGTAAGTTCGCGATGTGCATCGCGAACGAAAAAAAGAAGTTAGGGCCGCCGGGTAATTCTTGGCGGCTTTTTATTTTCCTTCGCTTTTGCGAAGGATGGTTATCCCATAAAGAAACCGCGGTTTCTAATGGGATATTTATTCACAATTGGGTTGATTTTGTTTTATTCTTGGAGTAAAATATAAGTATAATTATTTTGAATTACAAACTGGCATTTTAACCCCTTCCCTCTACGCCCTTCCCCGATGGCCATCGGGGGAGGATGGGTGGGAGATAGTTAAAGATATGGCAGATAAAAAACAAGTGGAAAAAATTGAAGAAAAAATAGAGACAAATAACGCTCCGGAAAAAGGCTCTTATACTGCCAAAGACATTTATGTTTTGGAGGGTCTTGACCCTGTAAGAAAAAGACCGGCAATGTATATTGGCTCAACAGGCCCTGATGGTTTGCATCATTTAATTTGGGAGTGTGTGGACAATTCCCTGGACGAAGCCATGGCTGGATACGCGAAAAATGTTGAGGTCGCGCTTTTGCCGGATAATAGGGTAATGACAGTTGACGACGGAAGAGGCATTCCAGTTGAGAAGCATCCTCAAACCAAGAAGTCTGCCTTGGAAACAGTGATGACAACTTTGCACGCCGGCGGAAAATTCGGAGGGGAGGCGTATAAAGTTTCGGGCGGGTTGCATGGAGTCGGTGTCTCAGTGGTTTGCGCCCTTTCCACTTTTATGAGAACAGAGGTTTGTCGGGACGGAGGCAAATACCGCCAGGAATACGCCAAAGGAAAAGTAATGACAAAAGTTGATAAAATAGGGACATGCAAGCAAACCGGAACTTCGGTTACTTTTGAGCCGGATATTGAAATTTTCAAGGATATAAAATTTGACGCTAAAAGAATTTTAAGCCATTTGCGCCAGCAAGCGTATTTAAGCAAGGGAGTGAAAATCACTTTTCGGGATGAAAGGGAAAAACCCGGCGCAAGCCATTCGTTTTATTTTGAAGGCGGATTGGCTTCGTATATTAAGTATCTGACCGGCGATATTGCTGTTCGGCATCAGAATATTTTTTATTGCAGCGGCGAAAGAACGGATATAGCGGTGGAAGCCGCTCTTCAATACACTGATGAATATGAATGCTATGAAGAAAGTTTTGCGAATAATATAAATACAGGAGAAGGAGGCACTCATTTAACCGGATTTCGGGCCGCCATTACCCGCACTTTTAACGACTATGCCAAGAAAAACGAAATTCTCAAAGAAAAAGAAGAAAATCTTTCAGGCGAAGATGTCCGCGAGGGCTTGACAGGAGTTGTTTCTGTGAAAATTAGGGAACCCCAATTTGAAGGCCAAACAAAAGCGAAATTAGGAAATACGGAAGCGAAATTAGCAGTGGAACAGGTTGTTTCAGAGGCCTTGGCAGATTTTTTGGAAAGAAATCCTCAAGACGCAAAGTCCATCATTGAGAAATGCCTATTGTCGTCAAGGGCGAGGAAGGCGGCGAAAGCGGCAAGGGAAACGGTTTTGAGAAAAGGAATTTTAGAAGGGCTGGCATTACCTGGAAAATTAGCGGATTGCAGTTCAAGAAAGCCGGAAGAATCTGAACTTTTCATCGTGGAGGGGGAGAGCGCCGGAGGGTGTTTTTCTGGAGATACAAAGGTTGCTTTAACCGATGGCAGAAATTTAACATTTAAAGAGCTTGTTGAAGAAGACGGTAAAGGAAAAAAGAATTATTGTTATACAACCAAGGAATATGGCTCTATGGGAATTGAATTGATAAAAAATCCCAGGATAACAAGAAGGAACGTAGAGGTTATAAAACTAATTTTGGATAATGAAGAAGAGCTTGTGTGTACTCCTGACCATTTATTTATGATGAGAGACGGCTCCTATAAAGAGGCGCAACTTCTCGGCGTTAAAGATTCTTTAATGCCTCTTAGGCGGCAATTTTCAAGAATGGGCAAGCGGATAACAATTGAGGGTTATGAGTTGGTTTATGATAATAAAGACCATAGGTGGATTTTTACTCATCTTTTGGCTGATGATTATAATCTGGAAAATAAATTTTATTCAAAAGAAAACGGTTCACACAGACATCATATAGATTTTAATAAATTAAATAATAATCCTGACAATGTAACGCGTATGCTCGCAGATGAACACTTGGAGTATTATTGTAAAATGTTAGAGTATAGCCTTCATAGTGAATCCACAAAGGAAAAAATTAGGCAGATTCATAAGTTAAAATATTTCAGAGAAAAAATTATCGGAATTATGACCGCCCCAAAAATGAGGGCGATGTTAAGCGAACGGGCGAAAAAACAATGGGAGAGCGAGGAATATAAAAATTATATGGCGAATAAATTTTTGGATTTTTATAATAATAATCAAAAATATAGAGAAAAAAATAGTAAAATTTTATACAAGAACCAAAAAAAATATTGGGCTAATGAAGAAAACAGGAAAAATTGGGGAGAAAAATTAATAATATATTTTAAGTCGAACCCCGAAAAAAGGGAGGCGCTTTTTGAAAAAGCTAAAATTCAATGGCAAGATAGCGAACTTTTGAAATGGAGAAGTGGGGCGACAAAAGAGCAATGGACATCAGAATTTAGAATAAAAAGAAAAGAGACATATAATAGAACATATTTGGAAAAAGCGCTTGGCCTATTAAGAAAAATTTATGAAGAAGGCGGGAAAATAAATGTTGAAAATTATGAAGGACAAAGGGCAGAATTGAAAGATAAAAGCATTTTGAGATTTAATACGATTTGTCAAAGATTTTTCGGAGGCAATAAACAGAGATTAGAAGAAGCCGTTGTAAATTTGAATCATAAAATTAAAAAGATAATAAAACTTCAAGAAAGAATTGATGTCTATGATTTAGAAGTGGAGGGAACGCATAATTTTGCTTTATCTTCTGGGATTTTTGTTCATAATAGCGGAAAACAGGGCAGGAACAGGAAATTTCAGGCGATTTTGCCTTTGCGCGGAAAAATTTTGAATGTTGAGAGGTCGCGTTTGGACAAAATTTTGGAGTCAAAAGAAGTAAGGGCTTTAGTGATTGCATTAGGCACGGCAATCGGCGAGGATTTTAATCTTGAAAAAGTGAGATACCACAAAATAATAATTATGGCTGACGCGGATGTGGACGGAAATCATATTCGCACTTTGCTTTTGACTCTTTTTTATCGCTATTTCAAACCGCTCATAGAAAAGGGCTATATTTATATCGCTCAGCCGCCGCTTTATAAAATTCAGTTTGGGAAAAGAATGGAATACGCTTTTACCGAGGAGCAAAAGCAGAAAGTTCTGGACTCTTTTATAAAAGATAAAATTATTAATCCGTCCATTCAAAGATATAAGGGTTTGGGAGAGATGAATCCTGATCAATTATGGGAGACAACCATGGATCCTGAAAAAAGAGTTGTTCTGCAGGTAATTATTGATGATGCCAAAGAAGCGGATAGAATGTTTGACACTTTGATGGGCGAAGAAGTTTTGCCGAGAAAAAAATTCATTCAGACATACGCCAAGGAAGTAAGAAACTTGGATATATAAAAATTTGAATTTCGTAATTTAAATTTTAGAAATAAAAAAAACTTTCCGTTGGCGGAAAGTTTGCCATGATTTGGCTTTGGTTCGGAAGAATCTTCATTCTGCGGAAGGGCGGCCGGTTTTCGTTAAGAGCGGGAATAGTTGAGGCCGTCGTTAACTCGGCTTAAAGTATCTGATAGGTTGTGAAATCTTGCCGAGTCGCTGTCCATAACGATTTCTTCCCGTAACAGCAATTCTTCTATTAATCGGACTTGCCGGCTGTCGGCAAAGTCTTTCATCAAACAGATGAGGAGATGGGGAATCCTTTTCTCTTCGTCAAGCATCAGCGTCCGAAGCTTCTCTGCTATCAAGTCTACGGCTTCTTTCCCGAAGGCATAAACCTCATTGAATAGGCGGCATGCCTCTGTGAAAGAGCCACCCTCTTCCATGGCGCAGATGCCGTCAATGGCGACATTGACGGTCTCTTTCTGTGTTTGGTTCATTTTGTTCTCCTTTTCTCTGTATTGTTATTGTTGTTGACGCGTTCTATTCTTCGCGATACTGCTTTAACTATAGTGTATAACAATATCCTTGTCAATAGTTGACTATTTTTTATAATTGGCTATTATTAAATTATGGTCAGAAAAGGGCCATTTTTAATACAAGACCCAGTAGTTAAAAATTTTTCGTAGCGAAAATTTTTAGATTTTAGAACGAAAATTTGATAAAACGAGGAGATTTATCAACAAAGTGGATAAGCCGACGAGTTTTATCAAATTTGCGGTTAAAATGTAAAAATTGCAGTAGAAAAATTTTTAATTAGTGGGTCTGAAAAATGAGGATTGGCGATATTCCAAACAAAATTGTTGACTTCTTTAAAGAAGTTGGGCTGGAGATTAAAAAAGTCAACTGGCCATCTCGGCAGGAAACAATAAAATATACTCTGATTGTAATCGGCGTTTCTTTAGCCGTGGCTTTATTTTTAGGCGGTTTGGATATTGTATTTCAGTATTTATTAAACAGTTTTTTATTAAAATAGATTTTAAAAAAAGTGCCTAAACAACAGCTTCCTCAAGAGAAAAATTGGTATGTCATTCACACCTATTCCGGGTATGAAGACGCAGTTGCTAAAAACTTGAAACAAAGAGTTGAGTCCTTGGGAATGGAAAATAAAATTTTCAACGTTATTGTTCCTAAGGAAAAAAAGATAAAAATCAAAAATAATAAAAGAAAAGTTATTGAAGAAAAAATTTATCCGGGCTATGTTCTGGTTGAAATGATTGTGACAGACGATTCCTGGTATATTGTAAGGAACACTCCGAATGTCACGGGGTTTGTCGGAGTCGGGACCACGCCTGTGCCGGTTTCTTTAGGAGAAATTGAAATTTTAAAAAAAAGGATGGGGGTTGACGAGCCGCAATACAAAATAGAAGTTATTATTGGCGATTCGGTGAAAATTATTGATGGACCATTTAAGAGTTTTGACGGCAAGGTTTCTGAAACTGACGAAGAAAGAGGCAAGGTTAAAGTGGTGGTTAATATGTTTGGCAGAGACACGTCGGTTGAAATTGATTCATTGCAAATTAAAAAAATATAATCCGAATGACGCGGATTGTATGCGAATGCCATGAATAGCTTTTTCGTATCTGCGGCATTCGTATTATACTCGTAATATTCGCATTATATTATGAAGAAAATAAAATCAGTCGTAAAACTTCAAATTCAAGCCGCGAAAGCCAATCCCGCTCCGCCAGTGGGTCCGTCTTTGGCTCCGCACGGGATAAATATCTCAGAGTTTTGTCAGAAGTTCAATGAATTAACAAAAGACCAAGTTGGTTTTGTTGTTCCGGTTGAGGTTACTGTTTTTGAGGACAGAACATACGTCCTTAAATTAAAACAGCCGCTTGCTTCGGACTTAATCAAAAAAGCGGCTGGGGTTGAAAAGGGCTCCGGGGTTCCGAATAAAACCAAGGTTGGGAAAATTACAAAAGATCAGCTTAAAGAAATCGCGGAAAGAAAGATGCCTGATTTGAATACTGAGAATATTGATGCGGCAATGAAAACCATGGCCGGCACAGCAAAAAATATGGGAATTGAAATAGTGGAGTAAAAAGCAAAAAATCAAGGGCTCGAAGCCCTTGATTTTTATTTTGGCAAAGTGGTAGAATTATTATAAGCTATTAAATAATAAAATTGAAAAAGCATGATTTTATCCGATAACGATATAAAAAAAAATATTCAGGATGGAATTATAAAAGTCAATCCTGCTCCGAATTTTGAAGAACAATTGGGTCCTTGCTCTTTGGATTTGCATTTAGGAAATAGTTTTAAAATTTTTAAAATCAGTAGATATTCTTTTATTGATTTGAGAAATGGCACAAATATCGATGAAATGATGGAGGAAATTATAATTAAAGACGGAGCTTCGTTTGTAATTCAACCGCATGATTTTGTCGTGGCGATAACCAGAGAAGAAATTACTTTGCCTCCGACTATGATGGGCAGATTAGATGGCAGAAGCTCTTTGGCAAGATTAGGTTTAGTTATTCATGTTACTGCCGCAAGATTTGATCCAGGCTGGAAGGGAAAAGCTGTAATGGAATTGGGAAATATCGGAACCGTTCCTATTATTTTATATAGCGGAATGAGAATTTGCGCTATGACTTTTGAATCCCTTTCTTCTTTGTCTCGAGTTCCATATTTAAACCAGGCAGACCATAAATATGCGAATCAAAAATCAGCAACAGCAAGCAAAATTAATGAGGAATTAAAATAACATGAATACTCAACATCCCGAGTATCAATATCTGAATCTGTTGCAAGAACTGATTGACAAAGGTTTTGAGCAGATTGATGCCGGCACAGGAGTTAAGACTTATAGCCTTTTCGCCAAACAATTCCGGTTCGACCTTTCTGATAGTTTTCCTTTATTAACCACAAAAAAAGTTTTTTGGAAGGGGCTTCTTTACGAACTGCACTGGTTTATAAAAGGCGGAAAAAACATAAAATATCTTGTTGATAACAATGTTCATATCTGGGATGATTATCCTTATCGTATTTATCGCGAAAAGATAGAAAAAGGCATTGAAAAGGAGATGACCAAAGAAGAATTTATAGAGAATATAGCAAAAGATAATGATTTTGCTGAAAAACACGGGAATATTTCTCATGTTTACGGAGATATGTGGCGCCACTGGCCGACAAAAACCGACAGAACGATTGACCAATTAAAATGGCTTATAGATACTTTGCGCAGAGACAAAAGCGCGCACAATGCGTTGGTTAGTGTTTGGAATCCAGAATATCTTTATGAAATGGCTTTGCCCGGAGACGCCTGCCGTTTTCCGATTTGCCATAATATGTTCCAGGTAAACCAAAATAGCGGAAAACTTTCCTTACAGCTTTATCAGAGAACATGCGATGTCTTTCTTGGTGTGCCGTTTAATATAGCAAGTTACGCGTTGCTTACCTTAATACTTGCCCATATAACAGGGAATAAACCTGGAGAATTCATCCATACTTTTGGAGATATCCATTATTATGAAAACCATCTTGATGCCATAAAAGAGCAGCTTCAGCGTGAGCCAAAACCATTTCCTATTGTAAAAATAGATCCTAATTTGAAGGAAATTGATGATTTCAAGCCAGAGATGGTTGAGCTTGTCGGTTACGAATCGCACACGCCGATTAAGGCTTCCCTTACGCCAGTGGGGGGCTTGGTTACAAAAGAGTGGAAGGACTTTGTGCAGAAAAATAAGCAATAAATTTATAGAATTAAATTTATAACTATGTTTATAGGGGCAAAACAATTATTACAATTAGTAAAAGAAAAGAAATTAATGGAAGGGCTTTGCGAGCGCGAACTGACTGCGCCAGAAGGCGCTGGTTTTGACATAAGAATAGGGGAGTTATACGGGATTTCCGGCAAGGGTTTTATGGGAATTACAGAAAGAGAGACGCCGAAGATGGAACTTGTGGCGAAATACGAAGAAGGAAAAACCGTAAAAATAACGTTGGAACCAAATGTTTATTATTTGATGAAGACAATAGAAAAAGTAAATATACCCGAGGATATTCTGGCGATTTCTACACCAAGATCAACTTTGTTCAGGTCGGGAGTGTATATTTTTGGCGGGCAAGTGCCACCCGGATATTGCGGTGAATTATCTATGGGCATATATAACTTTGGGGACGAACCTTTTGATTTGGAAATGGGAGCGCGGGTATTGCATATAATGTTTTCGGAAGTAATCGGAGAATCCAATCTCTATAAAGGTCAGTGGCAAGGGGGGAGAGTAACAACAAGAGAAAAAGAAAAGCAAATTTAAAAAATGAAAAAAGGCAAATTTTTTGTTTTTGAGGGAATAGACGGGTCTGGCAAATCAACCCAGACAAATTTATTAGCCCAACGTTTAATAAAAGAGGGATATAAAATGGAAAAAATTGATTTTCCCCAACACGGAGAAAAATCAAGCGGGCTTGTGGATGAATACTTAAACGGCAAATACGGCAGTTCTGAGGAGGTTGGCCCTTACCGTGCTTCTGTTTTTTTTGCCTGCGACAGGTATGCCGCCAGCTTTAAGATAAGGAAGTGGCTTGAGGAAGGGAAAATAGTTATCTGCGATAGATACACTACTTCAAATATCGGGCATCAAGGAGGAAAAATAAAAAACAAAGAAGAAAGAAGAAAATATTTCAAATGGCTGTTTGATTTTGAATACAATCTTTTCGGGATACCAAAGCCGGATTTCACTTTTCTGCTTAAAACTTCTCCTGAATTTTCTTTGAAATTATCAAATAAAATAACAGACCATGAAAAAATGGCCAGAAGGAAAGCGTATTTAAAAGACAGCGAGACAACAGATATTCACGAAAAGGACAGAAAGCATTTATCCAACGCCCTTGAATCGTTTCTGCAGACGGCAAATGAATTTCCGGAGAATTTTGAAATTATTGAATGTGTAGAAAAAGAAAAATTATCGCCTCCGGAGATAATACATCAAAAAATTTGGGAAATAATTAAAAATAAATTGGAGAAATATGAAGCAGTATATTGATGTTTTAGAAAAAATAATGGAATAGGGGGTTAACAGGCTTGATAGGACCGGAATTGGATCGCGCGCTATTTTCGGCATGTCAACGAGATTTAATATGAAAGATGGCTTTCCAGCGGTTACTACAAAAAAATTAGCGTTTGAGGCCGTAAAAGCAGAATTGCTTTGGTTTTTGAGCGGCAGCAGCGATGTTAAGGAGCTGCAAAAATTAGGGCGCCATATTTGTGGCAACGTTTATTCCGATTATTGGAAGCCCAAGGCAAAGTTTGACGGGGATTTGGACAGAATCTACGGAGTTTAATGGAGGGAATGGAAGTCACTCCATACAGATATTGCTATTGACCAAATAACCAATGCCATAAATCAATTGAAAAAAAATTCCGGAGATGGGAGTTTGTCCATATTTTAGGAGACGCGCATATTTATCTAAATCATTTTGAGCAGGTAAAAGAACAGGTGTCGCGGACGCCGTATTCTTTGCCAAAATTGTGGCTCAATCCGGAAGTAAAAGATATTTTTGCTTTTAAGATGGAGGATATAAAACTAATTGATTATCAATGTCATCCGGCTATTAAAGCGTCCTTGGCGGTATGATAATATCAATAATATCAGCTGTGGCGGAAAATAGGGTAATCGGCGATAAAAATTCTCTGCCATGGCATTTGCCGGCGGATTTTAAGTATTTTAAGGAAATTACTTTGGGCAAGCCCATTGTTATGGGTTTGAATACTTTTAAGTCCATTGGAGAAAAACCATTGCCCGACAGAAAAAATATTATTTTGAATAACGATTTAAGTTATATTCCATCTGAGGGTTGTTTTGTGGCGCGCTCCATAGATGAGTTATTGCAAATGGTAAAAAATGAAGATGAGGTAATGGTTTGCGGGGGAGAGTCGGTCTATAAGCAATTTTTGCCGTTGGCAAATAGGCTATATTTAACTTTTATACACCATAATTTTGAGGGCGATGCATATTTTCCGGAGTTTGATATAAATAATTGGAAAGAAGTAAAAAGAACAGACCACAAAGCAGATGATAAAAATAAATTTGATTATTCATTTGCGATATTAGAAAGAAAATGAATTATAAACCAACAATAGGACTGGAAGTCCATGTAGAATTAAATACTCAAAGTAAGATGTTTTGCAGTTGCCGGAATAATTCCGATGCTGTTGCGCCGAATTCGCAAATTTGTCCGATTTGTATGGCGCATCCGGGAACGCTTCCGGTGGCGAATAATGAGGCGATAAGAAAAACAATAAAAACCGGGTTGGCTTTGAATTGCAAAATTGCAGAGGTCTCAAAATTTGACAGGAAAAATTATTTTTATCCAGATTTGCCAAAGGGCTATCAAGTTTCCCAGTATGATATGCCTTTTTGCGAAAAAGGATTTTTAGAAATCAGTGGCAATCCGCCTTCGCAAAAGGCTTCAGCGAGGCAAAGCCCGCCTTCGCTAAAAGCTACGGCGAGGCAAGAAAAAATAAGAATAACAAGAATCCACTTAGAAGAAGATACTGGTCGGCTGATACACTCCGGAGATAGCTCTTTAGTTGATTTCAATAGGGCCGGAGTGCCCTTGATGGAATTAGTCACAGAGCCGGACATAGCTTCTGGCAAAGAAGCGAGAGCGTTTGCTCAGGAGCTCCAGCTTATTCTAAGATATTTAGGCGTGTCGGAAGCGGATATGGAAAAAGGGCAGATGCGGGTGGAGGTCAATATCAGTTTGAGCAAAAGCAAAAAATTGGGGACTAAGGTGGAAATAAAAAATTTAAATTCTTTCAGAGTGGTGGAAAGAGCGGCTGATTATGAGATTAAAAGACAGACAGAGGTTTTGGAACAAGGCGGGAAAATAATTCAGGAAACAAGGGGTTGGAATGATTCAAAGGGAATCACTTTTAGCCAACGAGAAAAAGAAGAGGCTCACGATTATAGATATTTCCCTGAGCCGGACTTGCCAGTTATTTATTTAGATAAAAAATTTATTGAAGAAATAAGAGCAGAGATTCCGGAATTGCCGGAGCAAAAACGGAAAAGATTTTCCGAAGAGTATGGTTTGGAAAAACAAAATGTTGATGTTTTTGTGGTTAGTAAGAATTTGAGTGAATATTTTGAAAAAGTGATTTCGGAATTTATTAGATGGCTGAAAGACGAAAAAATTGCGCAGAGCGGGTCTGCCCGCATCGCTACGCGAACAAGCGAGCTTGCTCGCTTGCGAAGCGTTGCGGGCGGGGGAGTGGCAAATTTCCATAAGTTAGCGAAATTCTCCGCAAATTATTTAATCAGCGATATTCAAGGGCTTATTGGCGATAAGCAATTTATTGAAAAGGACTTTTCTATTTCACCGGAGAATTTCGCAGAATTCATAACAATGATATTCAAAGAAGAAATTTCCAGTAAAACAGCAAAACAGGTCTTGGAAGAAATGTATAAAACAGGAGCTGATCCTTCTCATATTATTGAAGAAAAAGGGCTTACCCAATTAAATGATCGGGCAGAGATAGAAAAAATTATAAAAAATGTAATCTCAAATAATCCGAAGCCAGTTGATGATTATAAAAAAGGAAAAGAGGCCTCATTGCAATTCTTAGTGGGCAAAGTAATGGCCCAAACCCGCGGCAGAGCAAAACCTGATATTGTCCAAAAATTGTTAAAACAATTTATTCAATAATTTTTAATTTTCCGAATATAGCGGTCGGTCAAGAATTTCCGCGATCGCGGAAATTCTTGACCG
This sequence comes from Candidatus Nealsonbacteria bacterium RIFCSPLOWO2_01_FULL_38_120, assembly GCA_001821475.1. Lineage (GTDB taxonomy): Bacteria > Patescibacteriota > Minisyncoccia > Minisyncoccales > GWA2-38-27 > GWA2-38-27. Next base: position 751 of record MHMF01000001.1, on the reverse strand, counting down.
ACCGTGTTTCTATTTTTTCAGGAAATTTTTAACAAGTTTTTCTGTTTGTTTCGGGTTTTTTATCCAGTAGATTCTTTTATCTCTTTTGAACCAAGTCATTTGCCGTTTTGCGTAATGTTCGCTTTCTTTTTGGATTTTTTCTATCATTTTTTGTTTTGCCTCGCCAGCAACGTTTCGCGTAGCGATGCGGGATGGCGAGTAAGCTCTCTTGCAAAGCGTTGCGGGCAGGGTTATTTTTTTCTGGAGATAAAGGGCGATATGGCGGTATTCCAATCCGAATTCTTCAAGCCGTTTCCATGAAACACCTTGCTTATGAAGTTTCTCAACCTCGTTTATCATTCCGTTTCTTAACCTTTTTAGCAATCTTTTTTTAATCATTTTTTTTAATTCTTCAGGATTTATTCTGACTCCTATTATTAGCGCCTCAAAAGGCGGCTGTTTTTTTTCCAGCAACGGAACTGGCTTTTTTGTTTTCATTGCTATTTCAATTGCCCTTATCAGTCGCCTTTTGTTGTTTTTGTCAATGTTTTCTGCCCGCCGGAGGTCAAGTTTTTCTAATTTCAAAAATAATTTTTCAGCGGTTTCTTTCTCTAATTTTTCCCGCAATTTCCAGTCCGGCTTAACTTTCGGAATTATGATTCCGTCAACCACCGATTGGATATAAAATCCGGTTCCGCCAATCAAAAAAGGAATTCTGTTTTTTCCTTGTATTTTTTTTATCGCTTGCATGGCTAATTTTTGATACTGGCTT